>NZ_JBEXHL010000032.1:0-112144 GCF_040607795.1 Amycolatopsis sp. NPDC005232
GCCTCGACGTCGGCGATGGTGTCTTCGGCGACCTTTTTCTGTTCGTCGTTGGTGAAGTAGATCGCGGAGCGGTAGCTCAGGCCGATGTCGTTGCCCTGGCGGTTCTTCGTGGTCGGGTCGTGGACCTGGAAAAAGAATTCCAGCAGGTTGCGGAAGTCGGTCTGGGAGGGGTCGTAGAGAACCTCGATGGCCTCGGCGTGGGTGCCGTGGTTGCGGTAGGTGGCGTTGGGGGTGTCGCCGCCGCTGTAGCCGACGCGCGTGGACACGACGCCGGGCTGGTGGCGGAACAGTTCCTCCATGCCCCAGAAACATCCGCCCGCGAGGATCGCCTTTTCCGTGGTCATGGTTCGCCATCGTAGCGGCGCCGCAGCAGGCCGAGCACGAGCGCGAGCGGCGGCCACGCGTCCCGCCCGCGCCGGGTGGCCGTGAACGAGCGCAGCCGCACGTCCGGCCCGGTCAGCGGCAGCAGCGCCACCTCCGGCCGCGTCGGGCGCGCGACCGGCAGCAGCCCGACGCCGGGCCCGGCGACGATCAGGTCCTCCACGAGGTCGAGGCTGTCGGCCAGGTGCGTGACGCGCGGGGTGAACCCGGCCATCGACGCCAGCGTGCGCACCACGTCCTCGTCGGCGCGGTTGCGGGAGTTGCCGATCCAGTCGCGGTCGCGGAACGCCTCGAACACGGCGAGCGTGCCCTCGCCGGTCACCCGACCCGCGTCCGTCGCCGGCACGCCCAGCCCCCACTCGGCCGTCCACAGAGGACGGACGTCGAGCGACCGGTCGGTGGTCGCGGGCGCGAGGTCGTAGTCGTAGATCAGCGCCAGGTCGACGTCGTCGGCCAGCAGCTGGGTCATGGCTTCGGCAGGTTCGTACTCGCTGATCACCAGCCGCACCCGTGGATGCGTCCGCGCCAACCGGTCGGCCGCCGGTAGCAGAGCGCGCCGGATCGCCGTGGCGAAGCCCGCCACCCGCACGGTGCCCGCCGGCTCCGCGTGCGGGTCGAGGTCCGCCCTCGCGGCCTCCACGGCGGCCAAAATCGTCACGGCGTGCTCGGCCAGCCGCTGCCCGGCCGGGGTCAGGCGGACGAGGCGGCCGTCCGGTTCGAGCAGCGGCGCGCCCGTCTCCCGCGCCAGCGCGGCGATCTGCTGCGACACCGTCGACGTGGTGGTGTCGAGCACATCCGCGACGGCGCGCATCGAGCCGAGCCGCGACAGCTCGAGGAGGAACTGCAGCCTGCGGGTGTCCATGCCGCCATTGTCCAGGATTCCCGGACAGTACGTCCACGATCGGCACGTGGACACGAACGGTGACCATCGGTTCTCCTGGACGCGTGCTCTCCTCCTCCACCCGCACCGGGGCGGCGCTCGCCGTCGCCGCGATGCTCTGCGTGCAGCTCGGCCTGGCGCTGTCCGTCGGCTTGTTCGACCGAGTCGGGCCCGAGGGCGCCGCGTGGCTGCGGCTCGCCTGGGCCGGGGTGCTGCTGCTCGTGCTGGTCCGCCCGCGCCCGTCGTCGTTCAGCCGCTCGACGCTGCTCGCGTGCGTGGTGCTGGGCGTCGTCACCGCCGGCATGACGATGCTGTTCATGGCCGCCGTCGCCCGGCTGCCGCTGGGCACCGCGAGCGCGCTGGAATTCCTGGGCCCGCTCACGGTCGCGATCACGCGCGGGCGCGGCGGCAAACGCCTGTGGCCCGTGCTCGCCGCCGTCGGCGTGCTGCTGCTGACCGAACCCTGGGAGGGCGGGGCGGACCTGGTCGGCGTCGGCTACGCCCTCGCCTCGGCGGTCTGCTGGGCGACCTACATCCTGCTGACGCAGCGCGTCGGCGACGAGGTGTCGGGCGTGCGGGGCCTCGCGGTGTCCATGCCGGTGGCGGCGATCGTGGCGACGCTGGTGCAGGGGCCGGCGGTGTTCGGGCACCTGTCGTGGGAGCTGCTGCTTGCCGGGCTGGGACTCGCGATCCTGCTGCCGGTGGTGCCGTTCAGCTTCGAGATGCTCGCGCTGCGGCGGCTCACAACGTCGTCCTTCGGCACGCTCATGAGCCTCGAACCCGCTATCGCGATGACGATCGGGCTGCTCGTGCTCCACCAGGTGCCCGACCTGGCCGCGGCCGCGGGAGTGCTGTTCGTGGTGGCGGCGGGCATCGGTGCCGAACGCACGGGCGCGCGGGAACCCGTTGTGGCGCCTTAGGTTTCGGCCAGGCGAGCCCGGCGCGTTCGCAGGAAGGCGCGTTCGGTGTCGTTGCTGGCCAGGCTGATCGCCTCGTCGTAGGCGGCGACGGCTTCCGCGGTCCGGCCCAGCCGGGTGAGCAGGTCGGCGCGGGTGGCCGGCAGCAGGTGGTACCCCGGCAGGTCCAGCTCGTCCACAGTGGCCAGCGCCGCCGCCGGACCGTGCACCTCGGCCACGGCGACCGCCCGGTTGAGCGCTACGACCGGGGTCGGGGAGTGCTGCAGGAGCTGGTCGTAGAGCGCCAGGACCTGCGTCCAGTCGGTGGCCGGCCCGTCCGTGTGCACGGCGTTGATCGCGGCCTGCAGCTGGTACGGACCCGGCTGCCCCCGGCGCAGGCAACGGCGCACCAGGTCGTGCCCCTCGGCGATCAGCTCGCGGTTCCACAACGACCGGTCCTGCTCCGCGAGCACCACCAGCTCACCCGAGGGACCCACGCGCGCCGGCCGGCGGGCTTCGGTGAGCAGGAGCAGCGCCAGCAGCCCGAGCACCTCCGGCTCGTCCGGCATCAGCTCGGCGAGCGCCCGCGCCAGGCGGACGGCGTCGGCGCACAGGTCCGTCCGCAGCAGCTCGCCGGACGTCGACGTGTAGCCCTCGTTGAAAACCAGGTAGAGCACGGTGAGCACGGGCGGCAGCCGGTCGGGCAGGTCGGCCGCGCCGGGCACCCGGTAGGGGATGCCCGCGTCGCGGATCTTCTTCTTCGCGCGCACGATCCGCTGGGCGACGGTCGCCTCCGGCACGAGGTAGGCGCGTGCGATCTCCGGCACCTCCAGCCCGCCGAGCAGCCGCAGCGTGAGCGCGGTCTGCGCGAGCGGCGACAGCGCCGGGTGGCAGCAGGTGAAGATCAGGCGGAGCTGGTCGTCGCGCACGGGTCCCACCTCCTCGGGCTCGTCGCGTTCGTTCAGCAGCAGCGCCTGCGCGTGGCGCGCCTCGCGCGTGGACTCCCGGCGCAGGCGGTCGATGGCGCGGTTGCGTGCGGTCGTCACGATCCACCCGCCGGGGTTGGGCGGCAGCGCATCGGCCCATTTGGTGACGGCCACCGCGAACGCGTCCTGCACGGCCTCCTCGGCGAGCCCGATGTCGCCGAGGAGGCGCGTGAGCGTGGCCACGCAGGGGCCGTACTCGGCCCGGTAGACGCTGTCGAGGTCCACCGGCGCCTCAGCGCTGCGAGATGTCGTCGAACGGGCGCACCTCGATCAGCTGCCCGCAGGCCAGCGCGCACTTCTCGGCCCAGGCGAGCGCCTGGTCGAGGTCGTCGCACCGGATCACCCAGAACCCGCCGAGCTGTTCCTTCGTCTCGGCGAACGGGCCGTCGGTGATCGTGACCGTGCCGTCTCCGGGTCGCACGACCGTGGACGCGTGCGAGGGCCGCAGACCACCGACGAACACCCACACCCCGGCGGACTTCATGTCCTCGGTGACCCGGCCGGTCCGGGCCAGCATCGGCTCGAAGTCCTCTTCGGGCTCCGGCTTGCTCTCGTCGAGCTGGACGGCGAGCAGGTACTGCTTCATGGTGGGCTCCTTCGCTCGGGCGACCGGTCCGTTCGCCGGTCCCTCACCCTGCCCACGAACCGGCTCGACGCCATTCGACACCACGAAGGGAAAAACTTCTCGCTTTGCCGGGTTCTCGGCACTACGCGTCGGCGAGGAGCTTCTCGCGCTTGCTCGCGTAGTGGATCGCCCACGCGGCGGCCCCGAACGCGAGGCCGGTGAGCGGGTTGCCCATGGCGATCTTGGCGAAGGCGAGCCAGCCCGTGCGGTCCTAGCACCACCGCCAGCACCACGAACACCACGCCGGACGCCACGGAGCTCACGATCCCCGGGATGAGCCCCGCAAAGGAGTTCACCACCACGAACACCAGCGACGGCAGCGACGACACGAGCCGGCCCACGAGCCCGCCCGTCCGTTCCCACGCCGTGCGCGGCCGTGACTCGGAGGCGGACCCGGCGTCGTCCCGCCGGGCTTCGGTCTTCGTCCCAGGTCGCTCCACACCTCCGATTGGAACGGGCGGGAACTAGGCAAACTCCTAGCTTGGGCCTACGGCCGGGTGGTCCGGGCGGTCACCCTGCGTGGGTCCGCCGCGTGGTGAGTCGTCCCACACCCGCCGGGCCCAGCTTCGTCGCCGCGCAGGAAGGGGTCGGTTACCTGGGAGTGCGTACTTCTGGATCACCCCCGCGGTCCTTAGGCTGAGGACATGCACGTGGAAATCTGGAGCGATGTCATCTGCCCGTGGTGCTACCTCGGGAAGGCGCGGTTCGAGGCGGCTCTGGAGGGGTTCGAGCACCGGGACGAGGTGGAGGTGACGTTCCGGTCGTTCGAGCTGGACCCGTCGCGCGACACGGTGGAGCCGTTGCAGGAAATGCTGACCGCGAGGTACGGGCCGCAGGCGGTCGAGATGGAGGAGCGCCTCGCCGGGCTCGTCGCGGAGGTCGGGCTCGGGTACCGGTCCGACCGGGAGATCGGCAACACCTTCGACGCCCACCGGCTGATGCACCTCGCACGCGAGCGCGGGCTGGAGCGCCAGATGGTGGACGCGTTGTTCACGGCCAACTTCGCCGAGGCGCGTCCGCTGTTCACCGGGGACACGCTGCTCGACGTGGCGGTGGAGGCCGGTCTCGACCGCGACGACGCGAGCCGGGTGCTGGCCGATCCGGCGGCCTACGCCGACGCCGTGCGGGCGGAGGAGCGGGAAGCGGCGCAGCTCGGCGCGACCGGGGTGCCGTTCTTCGTGCTGGACCGGCGCATCGGCGTCGCGGGTGGTCAGGCCACCGAGGTGTTCGCGCAGGCGCTCGAGCGCGCGTGGAGCGAGCGCGCCGCCTGACCGGAGACCACCGGGTCCACTGTGGACGGCGTGCTCAATCGGACCAGCCGCTGAGCCGGTTGAGCAGCCGTTCCAGCACTTCCGGGTCGGCGGCGACCGGCGCGCCCGACACGGGCTCGTCCACGAGGGTGCGGCGTTCCTGCCGACGCGGCAGGCGGACCTGGCCCGCCGTCATGCCGCTGGGCAGCGGCATCTCGCACCACGTGAGACGGCCGTTGCGCAGGGGCTCCACGCCGATCCGGTCGCCGGGCGCGGTTCGCGGCGGGTTCGGGCCGACGAGGTCGTCCTCGATCTCGACCACGAGCACCTCGCCGCGCAGCTGCAGTCGCACGGTGATGAACGCGGGGGCGGCGGTGTTGCTCTGGTCCACGATGTCGCCGACGAGCCGCGACGTGGTGGCGGTGACCTGTTCCAGCATCGGCAGGAGCGACCAGTCCGACAAGATCAGGCGGACGAACAGCTCGGTGCACGGAACCGCACTGGGCTGAGCCACCAGTCGGAGATCGTCCACCTGGGTGGTGCGCGTGCTCAAGCCTCACCTTCCTCATCGGCTCACTGCCGCCCTCCGCGGGCGGGACCGGTTGGGGCATCATGCCATCGACCTCCCGCGGGTTCGCGGCGGGAGGTCGATGTGCGTGTCCGCACGCCTCACGCGTCCGGAGTCGCGCGGTGAACGTCCCAGGTCACAGCTTCGAGTGGCCCACCGCGAAGGTCGAGTGGACGACGTCGATGAACGGGATGCCGGAAATGCCCGGTGCGGACGTGCCGGGTTCAGGAATGTGAACGATCACTTGTCGCCCAGGTCCCAGAACAGGCCGGTCATGATCGCGACGGCCTCGCGCGCCAGCGGAGCGAGCAGGTGCTCGTCGGGCGCGTGCTGGGCGCAGGCCGGGTACGAGTGGGGGAGCCAGATCGTCGGCATGTCCAGGACTTCCGCGAACGCGTCGTTGGGGATCGTCCCGCCGAGGTTGGGCAGGAGCACGGGCGCGCTGCCTGTGGTGCGGGCGACGGAGTCGGCGGCCCAGCGCACCCAGGGGTGATCGGGATCCGTGCGCGTCGGCGGCCGGCTTTCGGTGACCGCGACTTCGACCATCGGAAAACCGTGCTCCGCCAGGTGGTTCCGCAGCGCCGGCTCGAGCCCGGCGAGGTCCGTGCCCACCACCGACCGCAGTTGCAGCGTCGCCTCCGCGCGGCCCGGGATGGCGTTGACCGGTGACGCTGGCGTGCCGGCGAGGAACGCCAGCACCTCCACGGTGTTCCAGCCGAACAGTCGTTCCGCGGGCGTGAGATCCGGCTCGCCCCAGCCCTCGTCGACGGCCGGGTCGTCCGCTCCGCCGCCGACCGGCACGGTGGCCAACGCGTCGCGCACGGATTCCGGGATCGCCGGGGGACGCAGTCCCGGCACCAGAATCCGGCCCCGTCCGTCCACAAGGGAGGTGATCGCAGCGGCCAGTGTGGTGGCCGCGTTGCGGAGCACGCCACCCCAGTTGCCGGAGTGGTGGTCGCGCGGGCGCAGGTCCGCGGTGAGCGTGAACTGCGTGACGCCGCGCGAGCCGAGGAACAGCGTCGGCAGGTCGGCGCGCACGCGGGGCCCGTCGGACGCGATCAGGACGTCCGCGCGCAGCTCGTCGCGCAGCTGCCCGCACACCTCGACGAGGCCGGGGGAGCCGCGTTCCTCACCGGTTTCGACGAGCACGACGAGGTTGAACCCGAGCTGCCCGCGGGCCCGCAGCACCTCGCGCAGGGCGAAGAGGTTCAGCGTGTGCTGGCCCTTGTTGTCGGCCGACCCGCGGCCGTACCAGCGCTCGCCTTCGGCGATCAGCGTCCACGGGTCGAGGCCTTCGCGCCAGCGGGGTGCTTCGCCGTTGACGACATCGCCGTGGCCGTAGAGCAGCACCGTGGGCCGGTCGGCGGACTCGTGGCGGGTCGCCACCAGCAGCGGGCACTCGGGCGCCACCGGGTTCTCGGCCACCCGGGTGCGGCAGCCCAGGGCTTCCAGGGCCGGGGCGAGCTCGTCGGTGAGGTACGCGCGCAGCCGCGGGTGCCCGGCGGTGAGGTTGCTCTCGGTCCGGTGCGCCACGCGGCGGGCGAGCTCGGCGAAGAGCTCGCCGGAGTCGAACCGCTCCAGGGCCTGGTCGATCGTGTCCGCGCGCTGCATCGAGCACCTTCCGGTCGGGGGACGCCGGGTCCGTTGTAGCACCCGGGCCCGACGAGAATGGACTCAACCTTTTCGCGGTCCCGCTCGTCTGACCGGTCATGTACGCGCGCGAGGACCGGCATGGCCCGAGGTGACAGTGAGTTTGCGGACTTCGTCCGCGCGGTCTCGCCGCGGCTGCTGCACGCCGCCTACCTGCTGACCGGCGACCGGCACCAGGCGGAGGACGACGTCCAGACCGCGCTGGTGCGCACGTACACGTCCTGGCCGCGGATCCGCAAGCAGGACCCGTTCGCCTACGCGCGCAAGGTGCTGGCCAACCACGTGATCGACCGCTGGCGCCGCCCGTACCGCGAGCAGGCCACCGAGGAGGTGCCCGAGCGCGCCGTCGAACGCGACTTCACCGTCGGCGTCGTCGACCAGGAGTGGCTCATGCGGGCGCTGGCGCCGCTGAGCCTGCGGGAACGCGCGATCGTGGTGCTGCGGCACTTCTGGGACCTGTCGGAGGCCGACGTCGCGGCCGAGCTGAAGGTGTCGCTGGGCACGGTGAAGAGCACCAACTCGCGTGCGCTGGCGAAGATGCGCGGCACGGCCGCCGAGCGGCACTCGTGCGCGGCGGGGCAGGCGTCGTGACGGATCTCGAAGCGCTGCGCGGGGTGCTGGCGGAACCGCCCGCCGTGGCGTTCACGGCCGTGGACGTGGCGAACGTGATGCGCAGGGGACGCCGGCGTCGTCGCGTGCGCCGGCTGTCGGCCGCCGCCGCGACGGTGGTCGTGCTGGTCGGCGTCGTCGTGGGCGCGCAACTGCTGCGGACGCCCGACTCGCCCGCGGTGACCACACTGGCCGTGACGGCGGCCCAGCCCGAACTACGCGCCGCGGCTCCGATCGGCGAGGTGGTGGGCACCAAGATCGTGGACCCGGAAGGCGAGGTGGTGCTGTTCTTCGAACGCGCACCGGCCGGACCTGACGCCTCGCCGTACCAGCTCGTGCTCGGCCACCGCGACGGCGACGGCATCACTTCCGAGCTCGCCACCGGCTCCCGCGCGAGCTCACCCGGCTTCCACGCGCTCACCGCGGGCCGCCCGGGCCGGGACCTGCCGCTCTACGGCTACTACTCCGGCCCCGCCACCCGCGTCACCGCGGAGGTGGGCGGCCTGATGTACGGCGCCGACACCCAGCGCGTCGAGGCCTTGGCGGTCACGGTGTTCTGGTTCCCCCGCCGCGACACCACCGTCTTGGGCGGCATCTCGACGTTGCCGATGAACGCGTACAGCGCGGTGGGTGACGCGCTGCCGAAGTAACGGCTCAGACCGTCCGCGCCGCTTCCCACGCCGCGCTCGCGCTGAAGTACGTGTCGTAGATTTCCTGGACCTCCAGGAGGCTTTCGGGGGCTGCTTTGCCGTACGCGATGCGTTCGAGGTGGCGGAAGTACTCGAAGCGCTCGACGCCCGGCGCGATGACGATGAGCAGGTCGGCGTCTTCGCCCGGCGCGGCGGCGAAGGCGTGGGTCAGGTTGGGCGGCACGACGACGAGGTCACCGCGGTCGGCGGTGACGACGGTGTCGCCCGAGAGGACCTGGACGGTGCCGCCGAGGACGTAGAACAGCTCGGCCGAGCCGGCGTGGTGGTGGGGCGCCGCGCCGTTGGCGCCGTCCTTGAGCTCGACCTGGATTGTCGACAGGGCGCCGCCCGTGGAGCTGCTGTCGGCGAGCAGCTTGACGGTCGTGGGTGCGCGGCCGATGACCTCGGCGTCGCCCGACCGCACGATCACGGAGTCGTCGAAGCTGGGAATGACGATGGACATGTGAAGCCCCCGGGAAGTCCGTCGTGGGATCGCGGCGGCGCCGGATCCGCGGCGAACCTACCACGCTCCGACCAGGCCCAGTGCCGTGAATTTCCCCAGCGCGCCAACGGTTTTCCGTGACCGGTACACCGCACTGGCGAAGAGGAGGGGTACCTCCGTATAGTGGAACGGAGGCACCCCTCCTCTTAAGCGCAGGCTCTACACACAGGGAGCGACCATGTCCGCACGCGAGGCCATCGAGGACCTGATCTTCACCTACGCCGCGCACGTCGACGCCGGGAACTTCGCCGCGGTCGGCGAGCTGTTCGCCCACGGCACCTTCGCCGGCGGCGACCCGGCGACGGGGCGCGAAGCCGTCGAGCGGTACTTCCACGACACGCTCGTGCGCTATCCCGACGGCACCCCGCGCACCCGCCACCTGACCACCAACGTGCGCGTCCACGTCGACGAGGCCGCCGGCACTGCCACGGCCCACAGCTACTGGACTGCGTTGCAGGCCGCACCCGGGCTGCCGCTGCAGCCCATCGCGTCGGGCCACTACGACGACCGCTTCGAACGCTCGCACGGCGCGTGGCGCTTCGTCGAACGGCGTCCGCACGTGGCGCTGGCCGGGGACCTCAGCCACCACCTCAAAGCCGCGTGACCCGCCCGCTGCGGGCCGACGCCCGCCGCAACCGCGACCGGCTCGTCGCCGAGGCCGGGGTGGCGTTCCTCGCCCACGGCACGGGCGCGTCGCTCGAGGAGATCGCGCGCCGGGCCGGCGTCGGGATCGGCACGCTCTACCGCCACTTCCCGCGCCGCGAAGACCTGCTCGACGCGGTGTTCCAGGGCGAGGTGGACGCGCTGCTCGACCTCGGCCGGGAGCTGGCGCGCGCCGACGACGCGTTCGGTGCCCTCGGTACGTGGCTGAGGGCCGTGGTCGACCGCCACCGTGCGTGGCAGGCCATCGCGGCGGCGACGGGCCAGGACCGTCCGAACGCGACACTCGCGGCGTCGCGGATTCCCGTTGAACAGACCGGGAAAACGCTGCTCGCCCGAGCACAAAAGGCGGGGGAGGCCCAAAGGGGTGCGACGATCGCCGACCTCCTGCGCCTCGCCGGCGCCATCGGTCAGGCAGCCGACGAAACGCCGGACGACCCGAAGCTGCCGGACCGCCTGCTGCACCTCGTGGTGGAAGGGCTGCGGGCTCAGCCGCGCACGGGCAAGCGCGCGAGGTAGTGGTCGCGGGCCGTGAGGCTCGTGTCCAGGTGCCGCACCAGCGGCTCGAAGAACGAGCTGCGGTACGTCGAGTCCGTGACCGCGCCGGCCGCGAAGTACAGCGCCGAGAACGCGGCGATGAACAACGACACCTGCAGCAGCTCGTTGGCGATCGGCATCTGGATACCGAACAGGGTGCCCGGTGTCGGATCGTGCCCGACCCATGACTTGATCACCGGCGCGCGGACCGTGATCACGCCGAACGCCACGAAGAACACGAACGTGAGCACCGACAGCACGAGCGTCTGCAGGATCTGCGTGAGCAGCAGGACGAGCACCATGTTCGCCCGCTCCAGCTTGGTCAACGGCACCCGCTCCGGCGCGGGATCGGTGCACGACGCGAACGGGGTCCCGTCCAGCGTGTCCGGTTCGGCGGGCTTCTTCGCCTTCGTCAGCGACCGGACCTCGTCCGACAGCGTGGACACGAGGAACAGCACCGCCACCACCGAGAAAAGCCCGACGACGAGCCAGATCCGGTGCCGGGTGAGGTCGGCGGTGACCTGCCAGATCTCGGTGGTGAAGAAACCGAACACGGTGAACAGCAGGAGCAGCGGCAAGGCGCGGGACGTGAGGTCACCGAGGCGGCCGAGCTGGCGGAACGCGGCCCGCAGCGCCCAGCCGAGAATCGACCCGCCGCCGAAGAACGCCGCGACGAGCAGCACCACCAGCAACCCGAGCTGTTCCAGCACCCCGACCACCAGCGAGTCGTGCGGCGGCGCCGCGGCGTCGACGATCGGGTTGAGCACCAGGAACACCGCGGCCACCCCGAGCGCGACGGGTGTGCCCCGCCGCGCCGGCACGCGCCGCTGGACCCAGCGCGCGGCGAGCCACGCGCCGACCGAGGGCACCACCACGTACGCGAGGAGCACGACGAGGTAGAGCAGCGCGAACCAGGTCTGGTCCATCCGCCGCGCGAACTCGTCGTCGCTGCCGCCGTCGAGCACCGACGTGGCCGTGGTGAACAGCAACCCGAGCACCACGAACACCTCGGCGGGCACGATCCGCACCAGCAGGTGAGCCGGGCGGCCGCGCACCACCGACGGCAGGCCGCGCCGCCGGAACCACTGCTCGGCGGCTTCGCGGTCGTAGGGTTCGCGCGCGCTGTCCACGTCGGGTGACCTTAACGGGACTCGCGTGAACTCTCCTGGCGGAACGCGATCAGCCGCGGCGACGCTTGCGCAGTGCGTCCCGCGTGCGTCGGCCGACGAACAGCGTCGGCACCGACAGCGCCACGCTCACGCCGAGCGGCAGGCCCTGCTGCCACGCCGGCGCGCCGAGCGCCACCGGCGTCGCCGAGTCCTGCGCGTCGAAGTCGCTGACCCCGCCCCAGCGTGACGGCGGCAGCACGATGAAGCGCGCCTTGCCGATCACGTCGTCGACCGGCACCGTGCCGTTGACACCGCCCCCGCCTTGGCAGGTGGAGTCGCACGAGTCGTTGCGGTTGTCGCCCATCACCCACAGGCTGCCCTGCGGCACGGTGACCGGGGCGAACGACTTCTGCGCCGGGTCGTTCGGGTCGATCCAGTGGATGTAGGGCTCGTCGAGCGCTTTGCCGTCGACGATCACCCGGCCTTGCGGGTCGCAGCACTGCACCGTCTGCCCGCCGACGGCGATCACGCGCTTGACGAAGTCCTGCTCGTCCGGCGGCGCGAAGCCGACGAGCGAGCCGAGCTCGCGCAGTCCCTTCGCGAAGATGTTGCTCGGCTCCTGCGGCGCGATCTCGTGTTCCGTCCACGGACCGGGTCCGCGGAACACGATCACGTCACCCGGCGAGGGGTCGGTGAAGTCGTAGGTGACCCGGTCGACGACCACGCGGTCGCCGAAGCACCCCGTGCAGCCGTGCAGCGTGGTCTCCATGGACTCGGACGGGATCATGAAGACCTTCGCCACGAACTGCTGGATCAGGATCGTGAGCACGAGGGCGATCACGATCAGGATCGGCAGTTCCTGCCAGAACGGACGTTTCTTGCGCGCCTTGCGTCCGCGACCGTCCGAACCGGACGACTCGCCCTCACCGTCCTGATCAGGACGTTCGGGGTCACTCTCGGCGGAACCGCGGGGGATGGGGTCGACCACGGGGCCAGGCTACCGACTTCCCGCTCAGCGCCGCCGCAGCACCACCGATCACGATCGGGGTGTCGTCCCGCTGAGGGATCACTGGGGTTTCCCGCAGTCGCGCCCGCTTGGCGTGAAGTGATCTTGACCGGAGGGAGCCGGCGGTGGACACACCCGTGCTGAAATGCGGGAACCTGGTGCTGGGCGAGCTGGATCCGGTGCTGCGCGCCGTGCGTGACACCGGTCCGGTGGCCCGCGTGCGGACGCCGGCGGGTGACGAAGCCTGGCTCGTCACCCGGCTCGCGGAGCTCAGGCAGCTGCTGCTCGACCCGCGGCTGGGCAAGACACACCCCGATCCGGGCGACCGGCCGCGGCCCGCGAACGCCACGGCGACATCCGGGGCGCGCTCGTGCCCCACTTCACCGGCCGCAAGATGCAGCGTCTGGCCGACCGCGTCGCGGCGATGGTCGACGAGCAGATCGACGTCGTGCTCGCGGCCGGGCCCCCGGCCGACCTGCACACGACTTCTCGCTGCCGCTGTCGTTCCGGATCCTGTGCGACCTCGTCGGCGTGCCCGATTCAGACGGCTTTCTCGCCTTGCTCCTCGGCGCCGGCGAGGTCGACGCCGAGCACGCGGCGGCCGCGGCGCTGGACGAGCTGTACGCGTACCTGCGCGAGCTCGCGCGCCACAAACGAAGCACCCTTGGCGACGATCTCGCGTCCACGCTGTGCAAGATGATCCCGGACGACGCCGATGTGTCGGGCCTGCTCGCGCTCGCGAGCTTCTCGTTCCTCGTCACGCCGAGCAACCTCAGCGCGGGCATCGCACTGCTCGCCGGCACCCCGGCCAGCGCGACCGTGTGCGGGCCGACCCGCGCCTGCTCGACACGGCCGTGGAAGAGGTGCTGCGCGTGGGCCGGGTCGCCGAATCCTGCGTGCCGCGGTACGCGGCCGAGGACATCGCCGTGGCCGACATGGTGATCCGCGCGGGTGATCTCGTGCTGTGCGACCACTACTCGACCGGCTTCGACGACCTCGTGTTCGCCGATCCCGAGCGCTTCGACGTCGGGCGCCGCCCCAACCCGCACCCGGCGTTCAGCTACGGCATGTCGCACTGCATCGGCGCTCCGCTCGCGCGGGTGGAGCTGCGCGCCGCGTAAAACGCTTTGCTGCGGCGGATGCCGGACTTGCGCCTGGCCGTCCCGTTCACCGAGATCCCCATGCTGGGCACGGAACTCGGCGACCAGGTGGGCGGGTCGATCGCCCGGCTCCCGATGACCTGGTGAGTGCCCGGCCTAGACTGCCGCGCATGCCCGAAGCTCTCGTCACCGGCGCGACAGCCGGAATCGGCGCGGCGTTCGCCCGCCGGCTCGCCTCGGACGGATTCGGGGTCGTGCTCGTCGCCCGGGACGCCGCCCGGCTCGAGCAGTTCGCGCGCTCGCTGCGGGCCGACCACGGCGTGCCGGTCGAGGTCCTCGTGGCGGACCTCGCCACGGACGCCGGGATCACCCGCGTGGAGCAGCGCGTGGCCACGGTGGACCTGGTGGTGAACAACGCCGGGTTCGGGCAGCAGGCCGAGTTCCTCGAGACCGAGGTGGCCGCCGAGCTGGACATGCTGCGGGTGCACTGCGAGGCCGTTCTGCGGATCACGAAGGCGGCGTTGCCCGGCATGCTGGCCCGACGGCGCGGGGGAGTGATCAACGTCGCGTCGGTGGCGGCGTTCTTCTCGCGTGGCACCTACAGTGCGTCGAAGGCCTGGGTCGTCGTCTTCAGCGACAGCGTGCGCGAACAGGTGCGCGGCAGCGGGGTGCACGTGATGGCGCTGTGCCCCGGCTGGGTGCGCACGGAGTTCCACGAACGGTCCGGAATGGACACCAGTGGCATCCCGGACTCGCTGTGGCTGGACGGGGAGACCCTCGTCGCCGCCGCGATCCGCGACTTCCGCCGCGGCACGGCGGTGAGCGTGCCGGACGTCCGGTACAAGGCCGCGGCGGCGCTGGGGAAGCTGCTGCCCCGCCCGCTGATGACACGGATCGCGGCGCGGACGGGCAGCAAACACTGATACAGGGCCGAAAGTCTCCGTGCCCCGAAAAGTCTCAGTGCCCGAACGCTTCCGCGAGCCACCACGAGCCACCGTCGTCGGAGACTTTCGCGTCGATCACCAGCGGCGCTTCGCGAGGACCGTCGAGCCACCTCGTCACCGCGGCCAGGTCGCCAGGCGTGCGCACGGTGACGCCGGTGCAGCCGAACCCGCGGGCTATCGCCGCGAGGTCCGTGTCGGGGAAGCGCACTGTGTCGAGGTCGGCGTCGCCGAAGTGGTGGACCTCAGCGCCATAGGCGGCGTCGTTGTAGACGATCACCACCAGCGGCAGCCGCAGCCGCACCGCCGTCTCCAGCTCGGAGATCGCCATGTGGAACCCGCCGTCGCCGGCGCCGAGCACGGGCAGCCGGTCCGGGCGCGCGAGGGCCGCGCCGATCGCCGTGCCCAGCCCGAGCCCGACGCACTGGTAGGCCTGCGTGAAGCAGAACCCGTTCTCGTCCGGCACGGACAGGTACGCGCTCGGGTAACCCATGAAATTGCCCGAGTCGATCGACACCACCCGCCGGGCGGGCAGCAGGTCGTCGAGGCGGGCGCTGAGCGTGCGCGCGTCGATGCGGCCGTCGCCGGAGTTGTCGAGGTGCGCCACGTCGTTCCAGCGCACCTCGGCCGCCAGGCGCGCCGCGACCTCGGGGCCGCGGTAGCCCGCGGCCTTGTGCCCGCGCGCTTCCAGCAGTTCCAGTACGTCGACCGCCGTGGCCGCGACGTCGCCGACCACACCGAGGTCGATCGGCCGGTGCGCGCCGAGCGCGGCCTGCTCGCGATCCACCTGTACGAGCCGAGCCCGCGGCCCGAGCAGCTTGCCGTGGCGCGTGGTCCACATGTTCAGCGCGCAGCCCCAGCCCACGACCAGGTCCGCGTCCGCGATCAGCTCCGCGGTGAGCGGTGACGAGAAGCCGCCGCTGATCCCGAGTGACCACGGGTCGTCGTGGAAGAGGCCGTTGGCCACGGCCGAGGTCGCCAGCAGGGCGCCGGTGACGTCGGCCAGCGCCCGCAGCGCGGTGGCCTGGCCACGGGCGCCGCGGCCGGCGATGAACACCGGGCGCCGCGCGTCGGACAGCAGCTCCGCCAGCTCGTCGGACACCGCGGTCTCCGGCCGGATCGGCGCGGGACCGGGCATCTCCGGCGCTTCGCCGGGCGGCGGGGCTTCGTGCTGCTGCAGGTCGATTGGCAGGCTGAACACGACGGTCCGGTTCTCCTGCCGCGCGGTGCGGAACGCGCGGATCGTGTCGGCGAAAGCGGATTCCGCCGAATGCACGCGGTCGGCCACCGCGCCCACCGCGATGCCGAGCGCGTCCTGGTCGATCTTGAAGTTCGACAGCACGGCCGCCGCGGCGGCGTCGGCGGTGACCACGACCATCGGCGTGCGGCTCTTCGCGGCCTCCGTGATGCCGGTGATCGCGTTGGTCAGCCCGCAGCCCTGGTGCAGGCTCAGCACGGAGACCTGGCCGCTCATCCGCGCGTACGCGTCGGCCATGCTCGCCGCGCCGCCTTCGTGGCGCGCGGCGACGAAGCGCACGCCCGCCGCCCGCAGCGCGTTGGTCACCTCGAAGTTGCCGCTGCCGACCACGCCGAAGGCCATACCCGCGCCGAGGTCGGCGAGCGTGCGCCCGACGAGTTCCGCGACCTTCACGCGCCACGCTCGACGAGCGCGAACACTCGGGCCGGGCTGCCGGAGCCGCCGACGATCGGCAGCGGGCTGATCACCAGCATCGCGCCGGTGGCGGGCAGGTTCGCCAGGTTGCGCAGCTGCGTCAGGCCGAACTTGCCCGCGCCGAGCAGCAGTTCGTGGCACGGGAAGGCCGGGTCGAGCCCGGGCGCCTGACCGGCGTCGGTGCCGACGGTCTCCACTCCCAGCCCCGCGATCGGCGTCTCCTCGGCGAGCCACTTGGCGCACTCCGGCGAGATGCCGGGGGTGTGCGAGCCGGACTCGTCGGCGTTGAGGAACTCGTCCTGGTCGCTGGAGTGCACGTCCCAGCCGCTGCGGTAGAGCAGCCACGCGCCCGCCGGCAGCGCGCTGTGCTCGGACTCCCACTCGCGCACGTCTTCGATGGACAGCAGGAAGTCGGGGTTGCCCTCGGCTTTCGCCGACGCGTCGAGCACCACCGCGGGCGCGACGAGCGTGCTCAGCGGCGCCTGGGCGACGTCGAGACCGTCCTTTCCGGACAGCCAGTGCACCGGCGCGTCGAAGTGGGTGCCGGTGTGCTCGCCGGTGTGGATGTCGTTCCAGTACCAGCGCGGGCCGCGCTCGTCGTAGCGGCTGATCTCCTCGAGCCGGAACGGGATCGTGTTCGCGAACGGCTCGGGCAGCTGCAGGATCGGGGTGCTCGAGGTCAGGGGAGCGGTGAGGTCCACGACCTCGATGCCACCCCCGGTGATCGCCGCGCTCAGCTCGGCCAGCAACGACATGTGTCCTCCAGTGCTCGACGGTGAACTGCTCATCCGTGAAACCTGGGGGAGACCCTATGCCCCGCAAGGGGTTCCGGGGAACCGCTCAGCCGGCGCGCAGGCCGTAGAAGCCGGCGATGTGCCGCGTCACCTCGGCCGACGCACGATCCGGGTCGCCGGTTTCGATCGCGTCGAGGATCCACGTGTGTTCGGTCGCGAGCTGCCACGCCGTGGCGGGCCAGTCGGCCGTCCGGGCGTACCCGGCGGTCATCTCGTCGCCCACGGCGTCTCCGAGCGAGGCGAGCAGCACGGCGGCGAGATCGTTGTGCGCGGCGCGGGCGAGGCCGAGGTGGAAGCCGGAGTCGAGCTCGCGGAACCGCACGCGGGTCACGCCGGGACGGCCCATCTCGGCGGTGACCTCCCGCAGCTGTTCGAGGTCCTCCGGAGCCGCGCCGCGGGCCGCGCGCGCCGCCGACGAGCGTTCGAGCTCGAGCCGGATGGACATGAGGTCACCGGTGGCGAACCGCGACAGCGAGAGGTGCAGCCGGAGCAGCTTGTGCAGCGCGCCGCTCGGTTCGCCGGCGACGACCGCGGCCGCCGTGCCCGTGGCCGCCGGTTCGAGTACGCCCGCCGCCTCCAGGGCGCGGACTCCGTCGCGCACGTGCGCGGGCCCGACGCCGAGGGCCCGAGCCAGGTCGCGTGCGGCGGGCAGGGGGTCGCCCGCGCCCAGCCGCGCGCTGAGGATCCAGTCCTGGATCCCCGCCAGCGCCTGGCCGGGTGACCCGAGGTACCGCACGTTGTCCGGTTGGCCCATCGATCGGACCGCCTCCTCGACCGCGTTGTCGGATTTCCGGCTGGTCCGAGCCTAGGTCAGCGGTGGTCAGACCACAATGTGGACTGCTCCGGTAAGTCCAGCTCGTCGGCAAGCGGTGCGAAGAACGCCTCGACGGCCGCGTCGTCGACCTCCGCGAGCGTGCCCGGGCGCCAGCGAGGTGAGCGGTCCTTGTCGAGGATCGCCGCCCGGATGCCCTCGGCCAGGTCGGGATGCGCGAGGAATCGGCTGCACAGGCGGAAGTCCTGGCGCAGGCATTCCTCGATCGAGGTCATTCCACGGGCCTGGCGGACCGCTCGCAGCGTCACCTTGAGTGCCGTCGGGGCGGCCGCGGTGATCGCGGCGCGGGCTTCGCGCGGCCCCGGCTCGTCGATCGCATCGAGGCGGTACAGCACGTCTTCGACGGTGGTCGCGCCGCCGTACGCGTGGTCGATCCAGCACCGCGCGGCCGCGAGCGGCGCAGGGCCGGGATCCTCGGCGTACTTCGCCACGGTCGCCTCGGGTGCAGCGCCTGCGGCGAGGTCTTCGACGAGCGGCGCCAACCGGCCGGCGGGTACGTGGTGGTCCGCGAGTCCACAGTGGACCGCGTCGCCAGGGCCCACGCGACCCGCCGTCAGCGCGAGGTGCACGCCGAGCTCCCCGGGGGCACGGGCGAGCAGCAGCGTGCCGCCGACGTCGGGTGCGAGGCCGATCGCGACCTCCGGCATCGCGAGCACCGAGCGTTCGGTGACCACCCGGACCGCCGCGTGCGCGCCGATCCCGATCCCGCCGCCCATCGTGATGCCGTCCATGAGTGCGACGACGGGTTTCGGGTAGCGCGCGAGGCGGGCGTCGAGCCGGTACTCCTCGCGCCACAGCGTCCGGGCGACCGCCGGATCGCCGACGGCCGACGAGTGCACCACGCCGATGTCGCCGCCCGCGCAGAACGCCCGATCGCCCGCGCCGTCGAGCACCACCGCGGTCACGGCGGGGTCGGACTCCCACTCGTCGAGGGCGGTCAGCATCGCCCGGATCATGGGCAGGTCCAGGGCGTTCAGCGCCTCCGGGCGGTTCACGGTCAGCCTGCCGATCGCCCCTTGTCTGCGGGCCAAAACGGTGCTCACGTCGATCAAGTCGGACACCTTCGCCTTCGTGCAGCCGGGTGGTGCTTGGGCACAGGGTTGCACAGCGCCTTGCACGAACCGCCCCTTGCACAAACCGTACGCCCACTTCTATGGTCAGACCACATTCAAGGCAAGACCAGATGCAATTCAGGTCGTGGAACGAGGTGTGGACACGGTGGGTGAGAGCGGCGGCGAACCGATCCGGGTGATGCTGGCCAAGATCGGGCTGGACGGCCACGACCGGGGCGTGAAAGTCGTCGCGCGGACCCTGCGCGACGCGGGCATGGAGGTGATCTACACCGGCCTGCACCGCAGCCCCGAGCAGGTGCTGGAAGCGGCCGTTCAGGAGGACGTCGACGTGCTCGGCGTCAGCCTGCTCTCCGGCGCCCACATGCCGATCTTCACCCGCATCTTCGAGCTGATCGACGCGATGCCCGACCGGCCCGGGTTCGCGATCGTCGCCGGCGGCGTGATGCCGGACGAGGACGAGGAGGCGCTCAAGAAGATGGGCGTCGCCGAGGTACTCGGCCAGGACACCACCCCGGAGACGATCGTCGAGCGCATCCGCGCGCTGGTCGGCGTGACGGAGGAGGCCTGATGGAACAGTGGACTTGGCCGCCGCGCTACGACGAGACCTACCGCCCGCCGTCCGGGCAGGCGCACTGGTTCCCGCGCCGCGAGACCATGCCGGCCGGGGAGCGGGACGAAGCGATCCTCGCCCGCATCCGTGAGGTGATGGCCTACGCGTGGGACCACGCGCCGTTCTACCGGCGCAAGTGGGAGGAAGCGGGGATCCACCCGTCGGCCATCCGCGACCTGTCGGACTTCGAGAAGGTTCCCGTGGTGCGCAAGGAAGAGCTGCGCGCCGACCAGGCGGCCCACGAGCCGTTCGGCAGCTACCTCGCCGTGGACCCGAGCGAGGTCAAACACGTGAACGGCACGTCGGGCACCACCGGCCGCCCGACCGCGTTCGGCATCGGCGAACGCGACTGGCGCAGCGTCGCCAACGCCCACGCCCGCGTGATGTGGGGGATGGGCATCCGCGAGCACGACACGGTGCTGGTCGCCTCGCCGTTGAGCCTCTACTGGGGTTCCTGGGGCGCCTATCTCGGCGCGGAACGCCTCGGCGCCCGCGTGTTCCCGTTCGGCGCGGGCACGCCCGGGCAGACCGCCCGCACGGTCATGTGGATGAAGCAGATGGGCGTGACCGTGTTCTACGGGACGCCGTCGTATGCGCTGCACCTGGCCGAGGTCGCCGCCGACGAGGGCGTGGACCCGGCGGATCTGGGGCTGCGCAAGCTGTTCTTCTCCGGCGAGCCCGGCGCGAGCGTGCCGACCATCCGCGGCCGCATCGAGGCGGCTTTCGGTGCCGAGGTCTACGACTCGGGCAGCATGGCCGAGGTCAGCCCGTGGATGCACCTCGGTGCCGCGAACCACGAGCCGGGTGTGTTCGCCTGGCAGGACCTCGTCTACACCGAGGTGTGCGACCCCGTGGACCACCACCGCGTGGACTACGGCCGTGAGGGCACGCCCGTCTACACCACGCTGGAGCGCACCAGTCAGCCGATGATCCGGCTGCTGTCCAACGATCTGACGCGCTGGGAAGCGCCCTCGGCCGACCGCGGCCGCACGTACCCGTTCCTGCCGCAGGGCATCTACGGGCGCATCGACGACATGTTCACCGTGCGCGGCGAGAACGTGTACCCGAGCGCGATCGACGACGTGGTGATGGCCGCCGAGGGCTACGGCGGCGAGCACCGCATCGTGATCAGCCGCAAGTCCACGATGGACACCCTCGCCGTGCAGGTGGAGCACCGCGGCGTCGCGGAGTCCACTCTGGACGGCTGGGCCCGCGCCATCGAGGACAAGCTGCGCCGCGCGCTCGGTGTCGGCGCGCACGTCGTCCCGGTGGAGTACAAGACGTTCGACCGCACCGAGTTCAAGGCCCGGCGGGTGATCGACGACCGCGACCTGCTGCGCCGCCTCGGAAGTGGGTCGTGAAGACGCCGGGCGACGTGGTCGGGCGGGTGCTCGCTGGGGAGCACCCGGCCATCGCACGGATGCTCACGTTCGTGGAACGGCGTACGGCCGGGGTCGACGAGGCGCTCGCCGAACTGCACGGCAAGGCAGGCAACGCCCACGTCCTGGGCCTCACGGGGCCACCGGGCAGCGGCAAGAGCACGCTGGTCAAGTCGCTGACCGAGTACTACCGAAAGCAGGGCAAGACGGTCGGCGTGCTGGCGGTGGACCCGTCCAGCGTGTTCAGCGGCGGCGCGATCCTCGGCGACCGCATCCGGATGACGGGCCTCGCGGGCGACGAGGGCGTGTTCATCCGGTCCGTGGCCACCCGCGGCGCGCTCGGCGGGCTCTCACGCGCGACGCTCGACGCGATCACCGTGCTCGACGCCGCCGGCAAGGACGTGGTGGTGCTCGAGACCGTCGGCGTCGGGCAGGCCGAAGTGGACGTGATCAGCGCCGCCCAGACCGTCGCCGTGGTGAGCGTGCCGGGCATGGGCGACGACGTGCAGGCGATCAAGGCCGGCCTGCTCGAGATCGCCGATGTGCACGTGGTGAACAAGTCCGACCGCGAAGGCGCCGCCAAGACCGTGGCGGAGCTGCGCGACATGCTGCGGCTTTCGCACCGCAAGCCGCACCAGTGGAACGTGCCGATCCAGCAGACCGTCGCCGCCACCGGCGACGGCGTGCCCGAGCTCGCCGAGCAGTTCGCCGCGCACCTGGCATGGATGACCGAGCACGGCGAACGCGAGCGGCGCGCCCGGCGCAACAGCGCGACCCGCATCCGGTGGGTCGCCGAACAGCTCGTGCTCGACGGGCTGCGCCCCGGCGTCCCCACGTTCGACCGGGCGGTGGACGACGTGACCGCGCGCCGGGAAGACCCGCTTTCCGCCGCGCGCCGCCTGGTTGGGCGGCCGGGTGTGACGACTGACGAGGAGGAACTGTGGTGAACGAGCACGACCCGGCCCCGGCCGACTCAGCACTGACGACCGAGGCGCTCGTCGAGGCGGTCACGCGCGAGCTCGCCGGCTGGGAGGGGGACGAACTCGCGGCGTTCGTCGACCGCCAGCCCGAATCGCGCGAGGTCTACCGCTCCGGCAGCGGCATGGCGGTGCAGCGCGTCTACACGCCCGCCGACCTACCGGACGACTGGCACGACATCGGCCTGCCCGGCCGCTACCCGTACACGCGCGGCCCGTACCCGACGATGTACCGCGGCCGCACCTGGACGATGCGCCAGATCGCGGGCTTCGGGCAGGCCGAGGAGACGAACAAGCGGTTCCAGTACCTCATCGCCCAGGGCCAGACGGGCCTGTCCGTCGACTTCGACATGCCGACGCTGATGGGCCTGGACAGCGACGACCCGATGAGCCTCGGCGAGGTCGGTCGCGAGGGCGTCGCGATCGACACGCTGCCCGACATGGAGGCGCTGTTCGACGGCATCGACCTCGAGAAGATCAGCGTGTCGATGACGATCAACCCGTCGGCGTGGATCCTGCTCGCGATGTACGTCGCCGTGGCCGAACAGCGTGGCTACGACCTCAACAAGCTCTCGGGGACGATCCAGAACGACATCCTCAAGGAGTACGTCGCGCAGAAGGAGTGGGTGTTCCCGGTCCGGCCGAGCATGCGGATCGTGCGCGACACCGTGGTCTACGCCAGCGAGCACATGGCGCGCTACAACCCCGTCAACATCTCCGGTTACCACATCAGTGAGGCCGGGGCGAACGCGTTGCAGGAGATCGCGTTCACGATGGCCATCACGAAGGCCTACGTGGAGGACGTCGTCGCCACCGGGGTCGACGTGGACCAGTTCGCCTCACGGCTGTCGTTCTTCTTCGTCAGCCAGGCGGACCTCTTCGAGGAGGTCGCGAAGTTCCGCGCGGTGCGGCGGTTCTACGCGAAGATGATGAAGGAGACCTTCGGCGCCAAGAACCCGCAGTCGATGCGGCTGCGCTTCCACGCGCAGACGGCGGCCGCCACGCTCACGAAACCGCAGCCGCTCAACAACATCATCCGCACCGCGCTGCAGGCCCTCTCGGCCGTGCTCGGCGGCGCGCAGTCCTTGCACACCAACGGTCTCGACGAGGCTTACACGATCCCGAGCGAGCAGGCGATGAAGGTCGCGCTGCGCACGCAGCAGATCATCGCCCACGAAACCGGCGTGCCGAACGTGATCGACCCGCTCGGCGGCTCGTACTACGTGGAGAACCTGACCGATCGCCTCGAACAGGGCATCCACGACTACTTCACGAAGATCGAGGAGCTCGGCGGCGTGGTGGCCGCGATCGAACAGGGCTTCTTCCAGCGCGAGATCTCCGACACCGCCTACGACTACGCGCGCCGCAAGGCCAGCGGTGACCGGCCCGTGATCGGTGTGAACTCCTACGTCGACTCCGGTGACGGCGAGAAGATCGAGACCCACAAGCTCGACCCGGAGTCCGAAGCCCGGCAGCTCTCGCGCCTCAAGCAGGTGCGGGCCGACCGGGACCCCGACCGGGCGAAGGCGGCGATGGAGCACCTGCTCGCCGTGGCGGCCGACCCGGCGGCGAACCTCATGCCCGCCACGATCGAGGCCGTGAAGGCACACCTGTCCATGGGAGAGATCACCGGTGCGCTGCGTGATGTCTTCGGCTCCTACACCGAAACGCCGGTGTTCTGACGAGCCCAGCTCCAGTCCCCACCCCCTCACCCCCTCTCAACGACGAGAGTCCCGGAGGTGACCTGTGTACACACAGGTTCCCGCGCCACTGGGCGGCAGCCTCGGCTGGTCCGCCCTTGTGTCCGCCCTGCCCCTGCTGGTGTTGTTCGTGCTGCTGGGCGTGTTCCGCGTCCGCGCCTGGCTGGCTTCGGTGATCGCGCTCGTGCTGTCGATCGTCGTCGCCATCGCGGTCTACGGCATGCCCACCGGCCCCGCCCTCGATTCCGCGCTCGAAGGCGCGGCGTTCGGCTTGTTCCCCGCGCTGTGGATCGTGCTGAACTCGCTGTGGATCTACCAGATGACGAAGGTTTCCGGGCACTTCGACGTGCTGCGGCGCACGTTCGCGAAGATCAGCGACGACCAGCGGGTGCAGGGCGTGATCATCGCGTTCTCGTTCGGCGCCCTGCTGGAGGCGCTCGCCGGATTCGGCGCGCCGGTGGCGATCTGCTCGGTGATGCTGGTGGCTGTCGGGCTGAAACCGCTGAAGGCGGCGACGGTCGCGCTGATCGCCAACACCGCACCGGTCGCGTACGGCGCGGTGGCGCTGCCCGTGATCACACTCGCGAAGGTGACCGGGCTGCCGCTCGACGACCTCGCGGCCATGACCGGGCGGCAGGTGCCGATCCTCGCGCTGATCGTGCCGCTGGTGCTCATGATCGTGCTCGACGGGAGGCGCGGGCTGCGGCAGGCGTGGCCGGCCGCGCTCGTGTGCGGGGTGAGCTTCGCGGTGGTCCAGTACCTGATGGCGAACTTCGGCCCGGTGCAGCTCACGGACATCGCGGCGTCGCTTGTGTCCGCCGCGGCCGTGCTGGTGCTGCTGCGGTTCTGGCGGCCGAAGCCGGCCGAGGCGCCGGACCGTGCCCCGGATGACGGTGGTGCGCGGCCCGCGCCGGTTTCCGGTGGCAGCGGGGTGGCCGCGGCGACGGTGGTGCGCGAGCGGACGGTCGTCGACTCGCGAATCGAGCAACTGCGGTCGTTCGCGCCGTACGCGACGATCATCGTGCTGTTCTCCATCGCCGCGATCCCGGCGGTCGCGGCGGCGCTGGCCACGACGACCAAGACGTTCAGCTGGCCCGGCCTCCACATCGCGACGGCCGCGGGCAAACCGCTGAGCCTGGTGTCGTTCAAGTTCGACTGGCTCGCCGACAGCGGCTCGGTGTTGTTCATCGCCGGTGTCGTGTCCGCGTTCCTGCTGAAAGTACCGCTGCGGCAGGCGATCCGCGCCTACGGGCAGACGATCGTGCAGCTGCGTACCGCCGGGCTGACGGTGATGGCGGTGCTGGCGCTGGCGTACGTGATGAACATGTCGGGCCAGACGGCGACGCTCGGGTTGTTCCTCGCCGGCGCGGGCGGGCTGTTCGCGCTGCTCTCGCCGCTGCTGGGCTGGTTCGGCACGGCGGTGACGGGTTCGGACACGTCGTCGAACTCGCTGTTCGGGGCGCTGCAGGTGGCGGCCGCGCACGGCGCGCAGCTGCAACCGACGCTGATGGCGGCGGCGAACAGCAGCGGCGGGGTGCTCGGGAAGATGATCAGCCCGCAGAACCTGGCGATCGGCGCCAGCGCAGTGGGACTGGCGGGTAAGGAGGGCCTGCTGTTCCGGCGGGTGCTCGCGGCGTCGGCGGTGTTCGTGCCGCTGATGTGCGTGCTGGTGTACCTGCAGTCCACGCCGGTGCTGTCGTGGATGGTGCCGTGAGCGCGCGCGACGCCGTCGAAGAGGCCAACGCGGCGATCGGCGCGGCGGTGTCCACGTGCACGTTGCCGGCCGACGACGAGGCGGTGCTGCTCGACGTCCAGTACGAGCTGCTGGAACTCGCCGACGCGCTTGCCGCCGGCGTACCGGTGCCCGAGTTGCCCCGGTTGTGGCGGGCGGCTCGGGACCTCGGGCCCGTGGTGGCGCCGCGCGGGTTCGAGGTGCTCGGCGGGCTGAGTGCCGCCGCCGGGCTGCTGAAACTCGCGCGGGCAGTGGCGCGGCGGGCGGCGCGGGAAGCCCCGGCCGACGGGGTGGTGGTGCTCGACCGCTTGGGTGACGTCCTCCTTGCGATCGCGTTCCGCGCCGAGGAGCGCGAACGCTCACTCGGGTACGCCGGATTGTGTGCCGACTGAGCCGATGGTTACTAATCCGACCACAGTCACGGCCGAATAGCTTCGCAGCAACGGTTACGTGATGGCCGGGGGTCGGCCTACTTTTGGTCGGATTAGTAAGTGTGGTCATACCAACAAAGAGGTCATATTGACACTGACTGCGAGCTCCGATTACCTTGAGTGAGCACTACGCGGTGCAGAGGAACTCCGGTGAGATTCCGGGCCGGTCGCGCCACTGTGATCGGACCCCGCCCGGCGGGGTTCGCAGGCAGACCCTCTCGCCGCGTCCATCCTTGAGCGGGTCGCACGAACCCGAGGAGGAGCGTGACCACCGTGATACCCGGAACGATGCCGGAAACGACGCCGAGGAACCGGTCATGACGACCGAGGCGGCCTGGGAGCCGGTGCGCCGCGTGCGGATGCACGAACAGGTGCTGGCGCAGATCGAGGAGAAGATCCTCGACGGCAGCCTGCGCGCGGGGGAGAAGCTGCCCAGCGAACGCGAGCTCGTGAGCGCGCTGGGGGTGAGCCGGACCAGCGTCCGCGAGGCCCTGCGCGCGCTCGAAGCGATGGGGATCATCGAGGCCCGCACGGGTTCGGGCGCCGACGCGGGTTCGATCGTCACCGCGCGGTCGACCCCGGCGCTGACCAACCTGCTGCGGCTGCACCTCGCGCTCGCGCGGATCAGCCTGGCCGATCTGGTCGAGACGCGCGTGCAGCTCGAACGCAACGCGGCCCGCGGCGCGGCGGCGACCCGCACCCCCGAGGACGTGGCCCGGCTCGCCGAGCTGGTCGAGGGCATGCGCGCGGCGGACCAGGAGTACCAGCAGTTCAACGCGCTGGACACCGAGTTCCACGTGAGCATCGCCCGGATCTCGGGCAACGCGCTGGCCACCGACCTCATGCAGGCCCTGCGGGGTGCCGTCGAGTCGGAGATGGCGGCGGCGTTCGCGCGTCTGCCCGATTGGCGGGCCGTCGCGGCCGACCTGGTGGCCGAGCACGAGGAGATCCTGCGCGCCATCGAGGCGGGCGACGGGGATCGCGCGGCCGAGCTCGTGGCCGAGCACATCACGCGCTTCTACACCGATCGCGTGCTCAACCCCTGATCGCACGGCGGCATCCGGCGCGGTCCGGGTCGTAAGTCAGCGGAGCCCACCGGCCCGCCGAACGAGGCGGGCCGGGGCGTCGCCAGTCACCTGCACCAGCTCGTGCCGATCGCACCGAGGTTCGATTCACGCTGCCGCGGTGCGCGGCGTCGACTAGACTCGTTTGCCTCCTTTTCCCCACAGGGAGGAGTCGGTGATGAGCGACTTCCCCACTTCACAACACAGCAGGCGGGACGTGCTGCGCGCGGCCGCCGCCCTCACGTTGGGTTCGGTGGCGCTGGGCGCCTGCGCATCCGAGGAGGACACCGGGGGAACCACCGGTGGCCAGGCCCCGCAGGAGACCTTCAGCGAACCGTCCACAAAGCTGTCCGGTGACCTGAAAATCCTTCTCTGGAGCCACTTCGTGCCAAACCATGACGTGTGGTTCGACCGGTTCGCGCGCGACTGGGGTTCCCGGGTCGGTGTCAACGTGACCGTCGACCACATCGACCAGGCGCAGATCCCCACCCGGATCGCGGCCGAGATCCAGGCGCGGCAGGGCCACGACCTCATCCAGTACATCGCGACGCTGTCGCAGTTCGAGCCGAGCGTGCTCGACCAGCGGGACCTGGTCAGCGAAGCGACCGGGCGCTGGGGACAGCAGCTCCCGCTGTGCGAGAAGTCGAGCCTCAACCCCGCCACCGGCAAGTTCTACGCGTACTCGCCGGGCTGGGTCCCCGACCCGGGCAACTACCGCAGGTCGCTGTGGGAGGCCGTCGGCATGCCGAACGGCCCCACCACGTGGGACGAGCTGCTCATCGGTGCGGCGCAGATCAAGAGCAGCAAGGGCATCCCGCTCGGGCTCGGCATGTCCCAGGAAATCGACTCCAACATGGTGCTGCGAGCCCTGATGTGGTCCTACGGCGCGTCGGAGCAGGATGCGAACGAGCGCGTCACGATCAACTCGCCGGAGACGATCGCGGCCGTGGAGTACATGACGAAACTCTACGGGCAGGCGATGACGCCCGAGGTCTTCTCCTGGAACGCCGCGAGCAACAACCAGGGCCTGGTCGCGGGCAAGATGTCCTACATCGTCAACTCGATTTCGGCCTGGCGGACCGCCGCCGGGTCGAACCCGGCCGTCGCCGACGACACGTTCTTCGTGCCGGCGCTGCGCGGACCCGAGACCGCGCTGGCTGCGCAGCACGTGCTGTACAACTGGATCATTCCGCAGCACGCCACCGGGGTGCCGGCGGCGAAGGAGTTCCTGCTCCACTACACCGCCAATTTCGCCTCGGCGACCTACCAGTCGAAGCTGTACGACTTCTCCGCGTGGTCCAAGCTGACCCCCGAGCTGCCGAACTGGCTCGCGAACGACCCGTTCGGCTCTCGGCCGCCGGACAAACTGAAGCTCCTCGCCGACGCCGTCCCGTGGAGCGCCAACATCGGTCATCCGGGGCCGGCCAGCACGGCCATCGGCGAGGTGTTCAGCACCTTCGTCATCCCCAATATGTTCGCCAGGGCGGTGCGCGGTGAAGCCACCCCGCAGCAATCGGTCGCCGAGGCGGAGGGGCAGATCAACGCGGTCTTCGCCAAGTGGCGTGCCGCTGGGCTCGTCGGCGGCTGAGTGCGATGGCGGTCGTCGAGGTTCGTGACCTGGTGAAGCGGTTCGACGGCGGGCGGGTGCCCGCCATCGACCGGGTGAGCCTGGCCGCCGCGGCCGGGGAGTACCTGGTGCTGCTGGGCCCGTCGGGCTGCGGCAAGACGACCCTGCTGCGGACCATCGCCGGGCTTGAACAGCCGACCAGCGGCGATGTGCTGATCGGCGGGCACGTGGTGACCGGACTGCCGCCCCGGGCGCGTCAGATCGCGATGGTGTTCCAGAGTTATGCGCTCTATCCGCACAAGACCGTGCTGGCCAACATCGTGTTCCCCCTCCGGGCTGGGGGCATGGGCAAGGAGGATCGCGAGCGCAAGGCCCGCTGGGCGGCCGGGCTCTTGGGCCTCGGCCCGCTGCTGGACCGCAAACCCCGACAGCTCTCCGGTGGTGAACGGCAACGGGTGGCACTCGCCCGGGCACTCGTCCGCGACCCCCAGGTGTTCCTCCTCGACGAGCCGTTGTCCAATCTGGACGCGAAGCTGCGCGCCAGCGCCCGGGACGAGCTCAAGCGGTTCCAGGAGGACGTGGGAACCACGACGATCTACGTGACTCACGACCAGGCCGAGGCGATGGGGCTGGGCGACCGGATCGCCGTACTCAACGCCGGCCAGGTCCACCAGGCCGGCCCTCCGGTGGAGGTCTACGACAACCCGGCCGACACCTTCGTGGCGACGTTCATCGGCTCGCCGCCGATGAACCTGATCCCGCACGACGGCAAGCTGGTCGGGTTCCGCCCCGAGCACCTGCTGCCGGTCGAGAACGTCCCGGCCGGCGAGCGGGTCACGATGCCGCTCGCCGTGGAGCGGCTCGAATACCTCTCCGGCGACCGGCACGTGTACGGCACGGTGTCGCGGATCGGCGAGCCCACCAGGGTGGTCGCCCGGCTGCCGGCCACAGTGGACACCTCGATCGCGGCGGGCGAGACGCACGAGTTCGCGGTGCCCGGCACACGCCTGCGGTTCTTCGACTCCGACAGCGGGCAACGCTCCGACCCGGTCCGCCTGGACGGTGGGTGAGGTGGCCACCACCGCCGACGCGGTCACCACTCCCGAGACCGCCCCGGCGCGGCGCCGGCTGGCGGACCGCGACGGCCTGCTGGCATGGGGTTTCCTGCTGCCCAGCATCGTCTACATCGTCGCGCTGGTAGGCGTCCCGTTCGTGCTCGCCATCGCGTTCGCGTTCTCGGACGTGACGGCAGGGGACCCGTCCTACGATTTCGTCGGCTTCCGCAACTTCACGCGGGTCTTCCAAGACCCCGTGTTCTGGCGGGCCCTGGGCAACACGTTCGTGTTCACCCTCATCTCGATGGTCCTGATCGTGGTGCTGGGCAAGGTGCTCGCCAACATCCTCGTCGCGGACTTCCGCGGCAAGTGGCTCGTCCGCTTCCTGGTCCTGCTGGCGTGGACGACGCCGGTGGCCCTGTCGTCGATCTCGTGGCTCTGGTTGCTCGATTCCATCTACTCGCCGATCGACTGGATGCTGCGGCAGTTCGGCGCGCTCGGTCCGGCGGAGAACGTGTACTGGCTCGGCCGGCCAGGCCTGTCGATGGCCTCGGTGATCGCGGTCCACGTCTGGCGGCTGACCCCGCTGGCCGCGGTGATCATGATGGCCGGGCTGATGGCCATTCCCAAGGACATCGACGAGGCCGCGCGGGTCGACGGAGCCGGGTACTGGCGCCGGATGTTCGAGATCACCATCCCGCTGGTGCTCCCGGTGGCGGCGGTCGCCGCACTGTTCGGCGCGATCTTCACGTTCACCGACATGGCCGTGGTCCGCGTGCTCACCCGCGGTGGCCCCAACGACGCCACGCAGGTGCTCGCCAGCTGGGCCTTCTACCGCGGCATCGACGGCGGCGACGTCGCCCAGGGCGCCGTCATCGCGCTCTTCCTGTTCCCGCTGTTGCTCGCCGCAGCGGTGCTCATCCTGCGCGCGGTGCGCCGGATCGAGGTGCGATGACCACCGCCGAGGAAGCCGGCCGGCTGCGGCAGCGATACGCCAGGCGCCACGTGTTGGCCCGGGTGGGCCTGTACCTGACAGCGATCGTGGCGGCGCTGATCTGCGCGGCGCCCTTCCTGTGGAGCCTGATCACGGCGTTCAAGCAGAACCGGGACCTGTACAACCCGCAGAACAACCCGTTCGTGTTCAACCGGCCGCCCACCGCGGACCACGTCGGCTACCTGTTCACCGACACCGAGTTCCTGACCTTCGTGGCCAACACGCTGCTCGTCGGGATCCTGGTCGTGCTGATCACGCTCGCGCTCGGCCTGCCTGCTGCGTATGCGCTGGCCCGGCTGGACCGACCGTGGTCCGGGCCGATGGCGATCGGCATCTTCCTCGTTTACCTCGTGCCGCCCAGCCTGCTGTTCCTCGCGCTCTCGCGGATCGTGGTGGCCGTCGGGCTCCAGGACTCGACGTGGTCGCTGGTCCTGATCTACCCGACCATCACCATCCCGGTCTCGGTCTGGCTGCTCATGGGATTCCTCAAGAACATCCCGAAGGACATCGAGGAACAGGCCATGGTCGACGGCTACAGCCGGGTGGGCGCGTTCGTGCGGGCCGTCCTGCCACTGGCCTACCCCGGCGTCATCGCGGTGGTCGTGTTCGCGTTCACCCTGACCGCGAGCGAGTTCATCTACGCGCTCGCCTTCGTCGCCCCCACGGACCAGATGTCGGTGAGCATCGGGGTGCCGACCCAGCTGGTGCGCGGTGACGTGTTCTTCTGGCAGTCGTTGCAGGGCGCCACCGTGCTGGTGGCCGTGCCGATCGCACTGGTGTTCACCTGGTTCCTGGACCGGTTCGTCAGCGGATTCACGATGGGCGCGGTCAAGGAATGAGCAGCGGAGTGGGCTCCCTGACCGAGCACGGCCACCGGATCGACCTCGGGGGCCGCGCAACGCCCAGGGAACCGGATCGCGTGCTCAACCCCTGATCTACGCTGTCGGCCATGACTGACAGCGCTACCTCTGCCACCGGGGCCACCGCGCTGGCGGCCTTCGGCTACGAGCTCGGGGTGCTCAAACGCGTCCGCCGCAGCGGCTGGTGGCAGGCCGGCGTGCGCGATCCCGAGTCCGTGGCCGAGCACAGCTTGCGGGCGGCTCAGCTCGCGGCGTTGCTGGCCGCCGAGGAAGGCGCGGCACCGGAGCGCGCGGCGTTTCTGGCGCTGTGGCACGACACGCAGGAGACCCGTACGGGTGATCTGCCGCATTCGGCCGGGCCCTACCTGGTGAAACCGGACCCGCGGGCGATCACGGCGGACCAGACAGCGGCGTTGCCGTCGCGTGCGCGTGCGGTGGTGCGCGAGGCCGTCGACGAGTACGAGGCGCGGGAGTCCACTGAGGCGCGTTGCGCCAAGGATGCCGACAAGCTGGAAATGCTCCTGCAGGCGCTGGAGTACCGCTCGTCGGGTGTGTCCACAGTGGAGGAGTGGGTCGACTCCGCGTGCGCCGGGTTGTTCACCTCGACCGCCCGCCGTCTCGCGACGGCCGCGCTGGCGTTGCCGCCGCTGTCCTGGCGCACACTCTGATCACGGTTGGTTGGAAACTCGCCGGCCGGGGAATTCTTCCTGTGACCGACGGGAGGCAGAACGATGAGGTGGAGGATCACAGCAGCGTTGGCGGGCGCGGCGGCGGTCGCGGCCACGATCGGCTTCGCCGACAGCGCGAACGCGGCCACCGCACCGTGCGGCGCGCAGGCGAAAGCCTGCGTCCAGCTGCACACCGGCACGGCCTGGCTGATGGACAACGGAAACGTCGTCCGCGGCGGTGTGCCCATCACGGTGGGCAAACCCGCGTACCCGACGCCGGCCGGCACGTTCCACGTGCAGTACAAGGACATCGACCACTACAGCAAGCAGTTCAACGGGCCCATGCCGTACTCGGTCTTCTTCACGACCACCGGCGTGGCGTTCCACCAGGGCAGCCTGGAGGTGCAGTCGCACGGCTGTGTCCACCTCTCCCACGCCGACGCGGTGGCGTTCTACAACGCACTCCACCCGGGTGACGTGGTCCAGGTAGTCAAGTAGTGGAGTAGGACGGTCGCGGGGTGGGGAGGATCCCGCCCCGCGCGGTCGTGGTGGTCTGGACCCCGTGCTGGCAGGATGGCCGGGTGACGGTGGGGCAGGGGGAGCGGCTGGGCCCGGACTTCGCGCGCGTCTGGGCGGCCGCTTCGGTGTCCGTGGTGGGCGACGGCGTGCGGATGGCGGTGCTGCCGCTGCTCGCGGTGGCGGTGTCGCCGACGGCGGTCGCGGTGAGCGCGGTCGCGGCGGCCGGGGCGCTGCCGTGGCTGGTGTTCTCGTTGTTCGGCGGCGCGCTGGCGGATCGGTACGACCGCCGTACGTTGATGTGGCGCACGGACGCGGTCCGGGCCGTCGTCGTGGCGGCGGCCGCGATGTGGGTTTTCCTCGCGACGCCGCCGGTCGGGGTGCTGGTGGCGCTGGCGTTCGCGCTCGGGTGCGCCGAAACGGTGTTCGACAACGCGTCCACGGCGACGCTGCCCGACATCGTGCCGCCCGAGCGGCTCGACGCGGCGAACGGCCGTTTGCAGGGCAGCCAGGTACTCGGCCTGCAGTTCATCGGGCCGCCGCTCGGGGCGGCGTTGTTCGCGGCTTCGGCCGGGGCGCCTCTGGTGGTGGACGCGGCGTCGTTCGCGCTGGCGGCTTTGCTGATGTGGTTCGTGCGGGCGCGGCCCGCCGTGCCGGTGCGTTCGGGCCGCTCGATGCGGGCGGACATCGCCGAAGGCGTGCGCTGGCTCTGGGGTCACCATGGGCTGCGGCTGCTCGCGATCGAGCTTGGGGTGGCCGCGCTGGCGGTGCAGCTGGCGACGTCGGTGCTGGTGCTGCTCGTCGTGCAGACGTTGAACGCGCCGGAGTTCGCCTACGGCCTGGTGCTCGCCTCCGGTGCCGCCGGTGGCGTACTGGGGTCGTTCGTCGCGGGGCCCCTGAAGCGCAGGTTGCCGCTCGGCGCGCGCATCGGTCTCGCCATCACGGCCATCGGCGCCGCCCTGGTGGTGACTTCGTTCGCGACGTCCGTGTGGCTCGTGGGCGGAATGTACGCACTTGGCAGTTTCGGCATCATCCTCTGGAACGTGCAGGCCGTGTCGGTGCGCCAGCGCCTGGTCCCGCGCGAACTGCGCGGCCGCGTGAGCAGCGCCTATCGCCTCATCGGCTGGGGCGGCATCCCGCTCGGCGCGGCCCTGGGCGGTGTCCTCGGCACCGCGGCAGGCGTCCGGACCCCGATCCTGGTGGGTGGCTGCCTGGTGCTCGGGTCGCTCGTGCTGGTGCCTCGGCTGGGGAAGCTGGAGCGAGACGCTCGCTAGGCTGGCCGGCATGGATCTTTCCGTGCGGTACGGGCCCGAGCCCGACCAGTTCGCCGACGTGTTCCTCCCTGCCGCCACCACCCCCGCTCCTCTCGTTCTCGTGCTGCACGGCGGTTCCTGGCGGCTCGACGTCGACCGCGGATACGTCGAACCACTGGCCCGGGCGCTGGCGCGCCACGGGTTCGCGGTGGCCAACGTCGAGTATCGCCGGCCCGGCGGCGGGGGCGGCTGGCCCGAGACCTTCACCGACACCGGCCTCGCCGTGGACACGCTCCCGGGCCTGATCGAGGCCGCGGCGCCGGGCCGCGTCGACCCGGCGCGGCTGGTGGTGCTGGGTCACTCGGCCGGCGGCACGCTCGCTCTGTGGGCCGCGCACCGGCCCGGCGCGCCGGGGGTCGTCGCGCTCGCCCCGGTGGCCGCGCTCGCCGACGCCCACCGCCGTGACCCCGAAGGTCCGGTCGACCGGCTGCTGGGCGGTGGCCCGGACGAGGTCCCGGAGCGCTACGCCGAGGTGGATCCGGCCGCGCTCGGCACGCCGCCCGGGCCCGTCGTGCTCTTCCACGGCGAGGTCGATTCCGCGTTGCCCACCAAGCTTTCGAGTGACTACGCCGACGCGATCGGCGCGGAACTGGTGCTGGTGCCCGGCGCCGACCACCTGGACGTGGTCGTGGCGGACGGGCCGGCGTGGCCCGCGCTGGTGGACACCCTCACCAAGATGTCCACAGTGGAACGGTCCTGAATGGAGTGTCCGCTGCCCGTCATCGGGTACGTCCGCACCGCCCGCACGGAACTCGAGCGCACCCCGGTGCAGGCCGGCGCCAACCGTGGTGAGGAGGGCGTGCTCGAGCTCGCCGAGGAGTACGTCGAGGGTCTCGACGGGCTGGCCGGGTTCGACTACGCCTGGCTGCTCAGCTGGCTCGACCGTCCGGACCGGCCCCTGGCCAGCCTCACCCAGGTGCCCTACCTGCTGCGCCGTGAGCAACGGCGCATGGGCATCTTCGCGATGCGCGGGCCACGGCGGCCGAACCCGATCGGGCTGAGCCTGGTGCGGATCGTCGAGGTCATCGGGCACACGGTGCGCTTCGCGGGCGTCGACCTGCTCGACGGCACGCCGATCCTCGACCTCAAGCCCTACGTCACCGCATTCGACCGCCCGCCCGGCGAGCCCGGCAGCGGTTGGTTCGACGACGTCACGGTGGCCGAAGGCACCACCCCGGAGGACCTCGCGCCGCCCGGGGAGACGGGGAGGTGTTAGCCGCGCTAAGGGATCGCGTCACAGAACGCCGCTGGTCGTGGCCGCGACGCGAACCTAGCGTCGATCGTGGCCCTGATCCCCGACGACGCCAAGGAGACCCCCAGTGGACGCCGGCACCCCCTCCATGATCCTGACGGCCGCGCTGATGCACGGCCTCGGCATGCACACCGGCGCGTGGATGGCGCGCGAAGGCGACGCCGGTGACCACCTGACCCCCGCGCTGTACAAGGACATCGCCCGCACCGCCGAGGCCGGCAAGCTGCACGCGATCTTCCTCGCCGAGCAGATGACCAACCAGGAGGTCGGTACCGAGCGCCCGTGCGGCGCGCTCGACACCGTCACCGTGCTGTCGCTGATGGCCGGGATCACGGACAAGATCGGCCTGGTCGGCACCGGGTCGACCACCTACAACCAGCCCTACGACCTGGCGCGGCGCTTCGCGACGCTGGACCACCTCAGCCAGGGCCGCGTCGGCTGGAACTCCATCGCCACGCAGAACCCGACCGTGATCGAGATGTTCGGCGGCGGCAGCCACCCCGACCACGCGCAACGCTACGCGCGCGCCGACGAATTCATCGACGTGGTGCTCAAGCTGTGGGACAGCTGGGAGGAGGGCGCGCTCGTCGGTGACAAGGAAGCCGGCGTGTTCGCCGACCCCGATCTGGTGCACGAGATCAACCACGTGGGCGAGTACTTCGCGGTGAAGGGCCCGATGCCGTTCGCGCGCTCGCCGCAGGGCCGTCCGGTGATCTTCCAGGCCGGCTCGTCCGACCGCGGTCGCGACCAAGCCGCCAAGTACGCCGACGTGGTGTTCACCGCCCAGCACGTGCTCGAAGACGCCGTCGCCTTCCGCGACGACATGCGCCGGCGCGCGGCCGAGTACGGCCGCCACCCCGACAGCATCAAGATCCTGCCCGGCATGTCCGTGGTCCTCGGCGCCACCGAGAAGGACGCGCAGGAGCGCAAGCAGCTGATGGACGAGGTCTTCGGCGTCACCGCGAACATCAAGAAGCTCTCCAAGCGCGTCGGCCTGCCGGTCGAGGTGCTCAAGCTCGACGAGAAGTTCCCCGCGCACCTGCTCGGCCCGGACGAGGAGTTCACCGGTTCGATCGGCTTCCGCCGCAGCATCGTGAGCCTCGCGGTCAAGGAGGACCTGACCGTCCGCGAGCTCATCGGCAGCTACGGCGGCGGTCACCACCAGGTCGTCGGCACCGCGGAGCAGGTCGCCGACCAGATGCAGGAACGCCTGCTCGCCGGTGCGGCCGACGGCTTCACGCTCATGGTCGACATGCTGCCCTCGGGCGTGCACGACGCCGTCGAGATGCTGGTGCCGGAGCTGCAGCGGCGCGGCCTGTTCCACACCGACTACGAGCACGACACCCTGCGCGAGAGCTTGGGCCTGCCCACCCCGTCGCTTGTCCCGGCCGCCTGAAGGAGTCGATCATGACCGCATTGCCGAGTATCGGGGGAGACCCCGTGCGCGTGCTGGGGATCGGCGGCACGCTGCGGCCGGGTTCGACGTCGGAGCGCGCGCTGCGGCACGCGCTCGCGGCGGCCGCGGCCGAGGGCGCCGAGACCGAGCTGATCACGGCCACGGAGCTGGCCCTGCCGATGTACGACCCGGGCGTGGCGCCGCTGACCGACGAGGCCGTGCGGCTGCTCGAAGCCGTCCGGCGGGCCGACGCCCTCGTGCTGTCCGTGCCCGGCTACCACGGCGGGATCTCCGGGCTGTTGAAGAACGCGCTGGACCACCTGCAGGAACTCGCGGGCGACCCGGTGCCCTACCTCGACGGCAAGGCCGTGGGCTGTGTCGTCGCGACGGGCGGCTGGCAGGCCGGGGTCACCACCCTGACGTCACTGCGCTCGACGGTCCACGCCCTGCGCGGGTGGCCGACGCCGCTGGGGGTCGTGGTGAACTCGGCGACCAAGCCGTTCGACGCGGCGGGCGGGATCGCCGACGCGAAGGTCGGCGACCAGCTGGCCACAGTGGGCCGGCAGGTGTGCGGGTTCGCGCGGTCGTGGAGTGCCGCGTGACGCTGTCACCGGCCCGGGAGGTGGTCGCGGCCGGCGGTGTCACGGACGCCGCCGCGGCGCTGGCCCGGGGTGAGGTCGTGCTGGTCGCGGGCGAGGCGGGGGCGGCGCTGGTCGCCGCCGCCGAGCTCGTGACCGGCGAGACGGCGCGGTTCCTGGCCGCCCACGGCGGGCCGGTCGGCTGCGCGCTGCCCGGCGCGTGGGTCGACCGGCTGCGAATCCCGGCTATGGTGCCCGGCTCCGACGTCCACGTCGGGGTGGGGCACGGGTCACCGGCCCGCACCCTGCGCGCCCTGGCCGATCCCGCGACGCGCCGCGAAGACTTCCGTGTGCCCGGGCCCGTGTTCCCCACTCGCACGCGCGAGCACGGCGTGCTCGAACGCCCCGGCCTCGCCGAGGCGGCCGTGGATCTGGCCCGGATCGCGGGCTGCGAACCCGCCGCGGCCTTCGTGGAGCTCGACGCCGCGGCCGACGGTCTGCCGTGGGTGTCCGTCACCGAAGTGGCGGCGTACCGGCGGGCGCGCGAACGGCTCGTCGAACGCGCGGCGGACGCCCGGCTTCCCTTGGCGCACGGTGGTTTCCGGGCGCTCGGGTATCGCGACCTCGTCGACGGCGGGGAGCACGTCGCCCTCGTGCACGGCGAGCCGGAGCGAGGCTCGGTGGTGCGTGTCCACGTGGAGTGCCCTGCCGGCGACGCCTTCGGCGCCCGGCACTGCGGGTGCGCGCAGGCCGTGCGCGATTCGCTCGACGAGATCACCCGCGCCGGATCGGGCGTGCTGGTCTACGTCCGCGGCCGCCGCTCACTGTGGTCCGCGCTCACCGGTCACCGGGTCCCGGACGGCCGGCCGGACGACGTGGCGGGCCAGATCATGCGCGACCTCGGTGTGGACGACTGACCGCATCCGGCGTTCCACTGTGGACTTCCGGCCGGGAATCGTGCCGCGGAACCGGGTTCGCGCCGCGCGCCTCACCCGAAACGGGTGAGGCCGCGCGCGTCGAAGGGCTCCACCGCGGGACCGCCGGGCGCACCGGTCCGCCGCTGCCCGCGCCCGCGCTGCCGGCGAGGCGGGCGGTGCGCGGGCCGGCGGGATATCTCGCCCTCAGCAGGTGATGGGGAAACCCGCAGTGGTTGAAAGGTTTAGGCGTCGCCGGGGAAGGGACCCTGGTCGGTGCGAAGAGGACTGAACCATGGCGGGCGATAAGCGGGCCGAGCGGATCGCGGAGTTCATCAGGCCGCTGCGCGTCGAGCCGGGGTCGAAGGTCCGCCTCTCCCGGGACTTCGACCCGGCCTACCGAGGTGACGTGCTGCGCAAGAAGGACGGCCGCGAGCTGCTCGCGGCGGGAGTCACCCTGCTGGCGGACTACCAGCGGCGCCTGGCCGCCCAGAACACCTACGGCGTGCTGGTCTGCCTGCAGGCATTGGACGCCGGGGGCAAGGACGGCACGATCCGGCACGTGATGAGCGGCGTGAACCCGCAGGGCGTGCGGGTGAGCGGGTTCAAGGTGCCCTCGTCCGAGGAACTGGACCACGACTACCTGTGGCGCTACGCGCGCCGGCTACCCGCGCGCGGGGACATCGGGATCTTCAACCGGTCGCACTACGAGGAGGTGCTCGTGGTGCGGGTGCACCCGGAGCACCTGGACCACCAGCAGCTGCCCGCGTCGGCGCGGCGCGGGCACGTGTGGGCGCGCCGGTTCCGGGAGATCAACGACTGGGAGCGCTACCTGACCGACAACGGGTTCAAGATCGTGAAAATGTTCCTCAACCTGTCGAAGGAAGAGCAGCGCACGCGGTTCCTCAGGCGGATCGACCGGCCCGACCGCAACTGGAAGTTCTCCGCGGCCGACGCCCGCGAACGCCGGTTCTGGGACGACTACCAGCGCGCGTTCTCCAAGGTGCTCTCGGCGACCAGCACGGAATGGGCCCCGTGGTACGTGATCCCGGCCGACCGCAAGTGGTTCGCCCGCACGTGCGCGGCCGCCGTGCTGGCGCACACCCTGATCGACATCGACCCCCAGTACCCGACGGTGAGTGACGAGCGGCGCGACGACCTCCTCGTCGCGCGGGCGGAGCTGGAAAGCGAAGCACCCGAAGGCGCGCCGGCCGACCCGTACGCCGCCGCCGAGAAGAAGAAACGGGACAAGAAGAAGAAAACGAAGCACTGACGACCGCGGTTTCGGCTCACGGCGATCGGAGGGCGGAAATGGTCGCACAGGAGCACGCGCCGGCGAAAGAGCACAACTGGTACTCACGCACCCCCGGCGACGTGGCCTCGGCGTTCGGCGTCGACCTGGAGTTCGGGCTCTCCTCGGCGACGGCCGCGGAGCGGCTGAGCGTGAACGGTCCCAACGCGCTGCCCGAGGAGAAACCGAAAGCGGCCTGGCTGCGGTTCCTCGAGCAGTACACCAGCTACATGCAGCTCATCCTGGTCGCGGCCGCCGCGGTGTCGCTGGTGATCAAGCAGTGGGGCACGGCCACGCTGCTGCTGGCGCTCACCGTCGGCAACGCGATCGCGGGCCTGCGCCAGGAGGGCAAAGCCGAGAGCGCGATGAACGCGCTGAAATCGATGATGAAGGCGACCGCGCGAGTGCGCCGCGACGGGGTCGAAGAAGCGGTGCCGGCCGAAGAGATCGTGGTCGGCGACGTCGTGCTGATCACGGCGGGCGACCAGGTCCCCGCCGACTGCCGCATCGTCGTGGCCAACGCGTTGCAGATCGACGAGTCGTCGCTGACGGGCGAGAGCACACCGGCGGTGAAGGACGCGGTCGCGTTGCCCGCCGGCAAGCTCGGCCCCGGCGACCAGTCGAACATGGCGTTCATGAACTGCCCGGTCACGCACGGCAGCGCGACCGTCATCGTGACCGGCACCGGCCAGGAAACGGAGCTGGGCAAGATCTCGGGGATGCTGTCGGCCACGACGCGCGAGAAGTCGCCGCTGACGAAGCAGCTCAACACGCTCACGCTGTGGATCGCCGCGGCAGCCGGGATCACCATGGTCGTGATGTTCGTGCTGGGCCGCGGCCGTGGTCTGTCGTGGGACGTCTTGTTCGTGAGCGCGATCTCGTTGGCGATCGCCGCCATCCCCGAGGCGCTGCCCACGGTGAGCCAGGTGATCCTGTCGCTCGGCAGCGTGGACCTGGCCAAGCGCAACGCGATCGTCAAGGACCTCCCTTCGGTCGAGACCCTCGGGTTCACCTCCGCGATCAACTCGGACAAGACCGGCACCCTGACGATGAACCAGATGACCGCCGTCGAGGTGGTGAACCACACCGACCGCTACACCGTGAGCGGCATCGGGTACAGCCTCGAGGGCAAGGTGCACCACGCCGCCGGTTCGGCGGGCGGCATCGAGAGCGCGATCCTGCCCTACCTGCTCGCCAGCGACGCGAAGATCGTCGACGCCAAGGTCGTCGGCGATCCCACGGAGGGTGCCCTGCTCGTGCTCGGCGCCAAAGCCGGTCTCGACGTCGACGCCACGCGGGAGAAGCTGCCGCGCACGGCGACCTTGCCCTTCGACCCGTCGTACAAGCTGATGGCCACCTTCCACCCGACGACCGACGACTCGGGCCGGGAGGTGGTGCGCTGCTTCGTGAAAGGCGCGGCGCCCGCGGTGCTGGACCGCGCCGCGACCGCCTTGTCGGGCGGCGAGTCCGTGCCCTGGGACGACGCCGTGAACCGGCAGGCCCGCGAACGCATGAAGAGCATGGAAGCGCAGGGCCGGCGTGTGATGGCCGCCGCCCAGTGCGACCTCGACCCGGCCACGTTCGACCCTGAAGGCGACTTGCTGTCCTACGTGACCGGCCTGCAGGTGATGAGCCTGGTCGCGATGGTCGACCCGCCGCGTGAGCAGTCCCAAGCCGCGGTGGCCAGCGCACAGGCGGCCCACATCCGGGTGCGCATGGTGACCGGAGACGACGTCACCACCGGTGCGGCGATCGCGAAGCAGCTCGGCATCCCGGGTGACGCGGTCCTGGGCTCGGAGTTCGCGGACCTGCCCGAGGCCGAACGGTTGTCCCGCATCGACGACATCGGCATCGTGGGGCGCGTTTCCCCGGAACACAAGGTGATCCTGGCCGACACGCTCAAGAAGAAAGGCGACGTCGTCGCGATGACCGGCGACGGCGTGAACGACGCGCCGGCCATCAAAGCGGCGGACCTCGGGATCGCGATGGGCAGCGGAACCGACGTCGCGAAGAACGCGAGCCGGATGATCCTGTCGGACGACAACTTCGCGACGATCGTGTTCGCCGTCGAGCAGGGCCGCAAGATCTACGACAACCTCACGAAGTACATCCGCTTCGTCCTGGTGCTGCTGGTCGTGTTCGTGCTGACGTTCCTGGGCGCCAGCCTGTTCAACATCGCGGCCGGGGAGCCGTTCACGCCGGCACAGGTCCTGTGGATCCACTTCGTGGTGAACGCGCCCTTCGGGTTCGCGCTCGGCTTCGACCGCGAAACACCGGGGCTCATGGGGCTGAAACCGCGGCCGCGCGGCGAGTCGGTGCTCACCCGCCCGGTGTTCGTCACCGTCGGGCTCTCCGGGCTGGTCGTGACCGTCGGGCTGCTCCTGCTGCTTTCGCTGGGCCAGACGTACTTCGGCAGCGCCGAGGTCGCCACCACGATCGCGTTCACGGCCTTCGCAATGTGCTTGATCGTGGCGGCGGTCGAATGCCGCAGCGAGACGGGGACCGCACTCACGATCGCCACGTTCGACAGCAAGCAGATGAACTGGGCGATGCTCGGCGAGTTCGTGCTCGCGGTGCTGGTCATCAAGATGGACGTCTTCAACAAGCTGCTGGGCACCACGGACCTGACGCTGACGGAGTTCTTCTGGGCCCTGGTCCCGGCGGTCGCGCTGCTGATCCTGTGGGAGGCCGGCAAGGCCGTGGCGCGGTGGCTGAAGGGGAGCGGCGCGCACCGGGTCAATCGCACGTGAGGAAAAAGTAAAGGAACCATTACCTTTCGTTGCCCGTTGTCAGGGCATGGAGCGCACGGTGATCGAGCTCGGGAGCCGCGACCTGCTCGTGGTGGCGGGACTGCCCGGAGCCGGCAAGACGACCCTGCTGCGCCACGCCGCCGGCTCCCTGCGGGTGCTCGATTCGGACCAGGTCCGCGGACGCCTCGGAGCCGTGCTGCCCGCCGCCGTGCCGTACCGGCTCTACCGGCCGGTGGTGCACGTGTGCCACCGCGCGCGGATCGTGCTGTTCGCGGCTCTGCGACGCGGGCCACTGGTCGTGCACGAGCCCGCCACCCGCGCGTCGACCCGCCGGTGGCTCGGACTGGTGGCCCGGGGCACCCGGCGTCCGGCCCGGTTGCTGTGGCTCGACGCGAGCGCCGAGGAGGCGCTGGCGGGGCAGCACCGCCGCGCGCGGCTCGTGCGGAGCCGCTCGTTCGCGCGGCACGTCGTGAGGGCCCGCGTCGCGCGGGAGGAGCTGCTCGCGGGGCGGGTGCCCCCGGGCTTCGCCGGCGCCCAGGTGCTCACCCGCTCCGCCGCTCCGTACGCGGTGCTCAGGCCAGGCGCCGACGGACCCACCAGAACGCCCCTGCCACGCACAGCGCGGCCAACAGCACGAACAGACCCGCCTCGCACAGCTGCAACGTCCAGAACCGCCCGGCCGGCTGCACGGGGTACAGCCGGGTGAACCCGGCCGCGGCCAGCTTGTCGACCGGCTCCATTCCCGGGATCGGGGGCCGCCCGACCCCGGCCAAGGCCAGGGTTTCGTCGTAGCTGTGGATCACGCCGGCGCCGTCGCGGAACACCTGCGTGCCGACGGTGAGATCGCCGAAGTGGGTCTGCTCGGTGAGCACGGGGGAGAGCAGCCGCGGGCGCACGAGGTTCTTCACGACCACGATCACCGGCAGGAATCCCACGAGCGCCACGGCCGCGCCGGCGAGCGTCCGCCGGAACACCGCGCCGCCGGCGACTCCGAGCGCGAAGCCGAACAGGCAGGTCGCCGGAAAGGAAACGAGCCCGAAGTCGAAGGTCGGGAACCAGCCGTCGACCCGCGTGGCCGGCGCGAACCACCACGCGTACGCGGCGGCGAAGACGAGCCCGTAGGCCACGGAGAACGTGCCGCCGAGCAGCAGCTTCGAGCCCAACCACCGACCGCGGGTCACCGACTGCGTCCAGGTGAACCGGAACGTGTGGTGCTCCAGCTCCGTGGCCACGACAGGCGCGCCGAGGAACATGCCGAGCGCGGCGGGCAGGAGCGTCAGCAGCAGCTGCGCGTAGTTGTGCACGAAGGCGATCAGCGTCGGCCAGTCACCGCATTGCGGGTCTGGCGCGCCGGCGAAGCAATCGGGCAGGTCCACTGTGGACAACGATGACCGCATGCCGGCGCCCATTGCGACGTAGCCCGCGGCCAGTACGACGAACAGGACGGCGAGGCCCAGCAGCCGCGCGCGGTCCTGCCGCCAGGAAACCCAGATCACGCCGCGACCTCCTTCGGCTGCCCGGCCGCGAGGTGGTGCAGCACGAGGTCTTCCAGCGACACCGGCTCGGCGCGCCAGCCCGGCGGAAGCGCCGGCCGAGGACCGCGCAGGAGCATCGTGGCCGCGTCGCCCCGGCGTTCGCAGGACAGCGGGACGATCCGGATCTCGTCCACAGTGGACGCCGGACCGGTGAGGCGCACGTGCTCCGCCATGAGATCGTCGACGTCGCCGGACAGCACGACCCGGCCGTGATCGAGCACCACGAGGTGGTCGCACAGCCGCTCCAGCTCGGACACGACGTGCGAGGACAGCACTACCGTGCAGTCGTGGTCGGCCTTCGCCGCCATCAGGCTGCCCATGAGGTCGCGGCGGGCGAGCGGGTCGAGACTCGCTACGGGCTCGTCGAGCACCAGCAACTCCGGTCGCCGCGCGAGGGCGACGCTCAGCGCCACCTGTGCCCGCTGGCCCCCGGAGAGCTCGCCGACGCGGCGTTGCAGCGGAATGCCCAGCTCACGCACGCGGTCGAGCGCCGCACGGTGGTCCCAGCGCCGGTTGAGCCGGCGCGCGGCTTCGAGCATCTCGCGCACTCGGAACGACTCGTAGAGCGAATGCCGCTGGTCGAGGTACGCGACGCCGTCGGTCGGCTGTCCCGGCTTCACCGGCCGGCCGAACAGCTCGAGATTTCCGGCCGAGGGCCGCTGGAGCCCGGCCAGGAGGTTCAGCAGGGTCGACTTCCCCGCGCCATTGGGTCCGACGAGGCCGACCACGCGACCCTCGTCGATTTCGAGTGTGCAATCCCGAAGCCCCCAGGCGCGACCGTAACGCCGGCCCAGGGCATGGGTCGCGATCGCCGCTGTGCTCACTCATTGTCCTTCCCAGAACGTTTTCCGATGCGCAGGAGCACGGACGAGACGAGGGCCTCGACGTCGGCGACGGTCAGGCCCGATCCGCGAGCCTCGTTGATCCACCGCTCGAACCCGGCGCGCAGGTGCGCTTGCCGTTCGGGCGACACGCCTGCCGGGTCGTCGCGCGCGACGAACGTGCCCATTCCGGGCCGGCCGCGCACGATGCCGCGGTGGTCCAGCTCGCGGTACGCCTTCTGCACGGTGTTGGGGTTGATCACGAGCTGGCGCGCGACCTCCTTGACCGTCGGCAGCTGGTCGCCCCGCTTGAGCTCACCGAGCCGCACGGCGTGCTCGACCTGCCGCACCAGCTGCAGGTACGGCGGCACACCCGAACCACTCTCGAACCGGAACTCGAACACCGTGTCCGTTACCCCTGTATCGGTTACCCCAATTGACTAGGGAACTAGGTTAACGGCCGGTCAGAGTGCTGATCATCCGGGGGTGGTCACTGGGCGCCCATGATCCGTCGCTGCAGGCCGCCGTCGTCTTCAGCCACTTCGGCGGCCGGACCGAGGTCGATCCGGACCGTGTGCACGAGCCCCGTGAACGCGTTGGTCCCGGCGGCGTAGGCGTCGGACACCGGCGTGCCGAGGTCGACGCCTACGTCGAGCGTCTCGTCGAAGGAGAAGTAGTACGCGATCGTCCGCTCCACGCGGGCCGCCGCGAGCTTCTCGCCGTCGGCGGTGAGCACGGCTTCGCCGCCGAGGCCGGGCCCGCCGCCGTCGTAGGTGAACTCGAGGCGCAGCTCGTGCCGGCCCGGGGCGAGCGGGTCGGTCGCCACCGCGGTGAAGTGCTCGAGGCCGAAGTAGTTGTAGACGTAGACCGGGCGGCCGTCGGCGAAGTACAGCGTCCAGCCACCGAAACGGCCGCCCTGCGCGATGACGACGCCGGACGCGCGCGTGGCGGGCAGGTCGACGTCGGCGGTGATGACGTGCGAGCGGTTCTTGACGTTCGGCGTGGTCTCCTCGGTGAAGCGCCGCATCCCACCGCGGTAGGTCACCGACGTCCGCGCGCCCAGCAGGTCGAGCCGCCCCGCCAGCACGGGGTTCTCGCGTTCGGTGACGCGGTCGTCGAGCGGGAACACCTGGTGTTTCGCCGCCTCCACGAGGAAAAGGTCCTGCAGCTCCCGCAATTTCACGGGGTGGTCGGCGGCGAGGTCGCGGGTCTGGCTCCAGTCGCGGGTGAGGTCGTAGAGCTCCCAGACGTCGTCGGAGAACGGCCGACGCTTCGTCGCCACCATCTCCCACGGCACGCCGTGGCGCGTCACCGCGGTCCAGCCCTCGTGGTAGATCCCGCGGTTGCCGCACATCTCGTAGTACTGCGTGTGGTGGCGCTCGGGCGCCGCGGCGTCGGTGATCGTCTCGCGCAGGCTCACGCCCTCGATCGGCTGCTGCTGCACGCCGTCCACGCTGTGGGGCGCGGGAATGCCCGCGCAGTCGAGGATCGTGGGCAGTACGTCGATCACGTGGCCGTACTGGTGGCGCAGCCCGCCGGCCTCGGCGCCGCCCGCGGGCCAGTGCACGATCAGCCCGTCGCGGGTGCCACCGAGGTGCGAGGCGACCTGTTTCGTCCACTGGTACGGCGTGTTCAGCGCGAGCGCCCACCCGGCGGGCGCGATCGGGTAGGTGCCGGGGTCCCCGATCTCGTCGAGGTGGCGGATCATCTCCTCCGGGTCGTCGACGAGCCCGTGGCCCAGCCGGTGTTCCACGAGTGTGCCCTCGACGCCGCCTTCGCCCGACGCGCCGTTGTCGCCGAGCAGGTAGAGGAACAGTGTGTTGTCGAGCTCGCTCAGCTCGTCGAGCGCGGAGACGAACCGGCCGACCTGCGTGTCGGCGTGTTCGACGAACCCCGCGAACGTCTCCATGAACCGCGCGGCCAGCCGTCGGCGGGTGTCGTCGAGCTCGTCCCAGCGCGGCACGCCTTCGGCCCACGGCGCGAGTTCGGTGTCCCCGGGCACCACGCCGAGCTCCTTCTGCCGCGCCAGCGTCAGCTTCCGCTGCCGGTCCCAGCCGTGGTCGAACCGGCCGCGGTGGCGCTCGCGCCATTCGCGGCCGACGTGCAGCGGCGCGTGGGCGGCGCCGAGGGCGAGATAGGTGAAGAACGGGCGGTCCGGCGTGAGCGTGCGCTGTGTGCGCACCCAGTCGACGGCGTGGTCGACGAGGTCCTCGGTCAGGTGGTAGCCGTCCTCCGGCCGCCGGCCGGGTTCGACCGGCGTGGTTCCCTGGTACAGCAACGGGTACCAGTGGTTCATCTCCGCGCCCAGGAAGCCGTAGAAGGTGTCGAACCCCTCGCCGGTCGGCCACCGGTCGAAGGGGCCGACCGCGCTGATCTCGCGCGGCGGCGTCTGGTGCCACTTGCCGAACGCGGCTGTGCTGTACCCGTTGCCCTGCAGGATCTGCGCGAGCGTGGCGGCACTGCGCGGGCGAAAGCCGTGGTAACCCGGCGCCGAGGTCGCCATCTCCGTGGTGCCGCCCATGCCGACGGAGTGGTGGTTGCGTCCGGTCAGCAGCGCCTGGCGGGTCGGTGAGCACAGCGCCGTGACGTGGAAGCGCGTGTAGCGCAGCCCGCCGGCCGCGAGCCGGTCGGCCGTCGGCATGGCGCACGGGCCGCCGAACGCACTCGACGTGCCGAAACCCAGGTCGTCGGCCAGCACCACCACGACGTTCGGCGCGCCTTCCGGTGGTGGTACCGGCCCGATCGGCGTTCCCCTGCCGCGCTGCTCGCGCACGTCGAGTGCCGTGGGCGCGGGCACGGGCACGTCCGGGCGCGGCAGTACGTGGCGCCCGGCGGGGAACGCGGACATGAAGGGCTCCTTCCGAAGCGGACGCCAACGAGCTTCACAGCGGCGAGCCCGCGGCGGCCAGGCTCCGGACGGGGGTGGCCCAGACCGGAATTCGATCAGCCCGAGAGGTGATCCTTATGGGGTCCCGCCCGCGAGGGCGAGGAACCGTTCGGCCGCGGGGGAGAGCGGCCCGGTGCGCCAGACCATCCGGCCGCGCCGCAGCAACGGCGGGTCCAGTGGCACGGTGATCGCGCCCTGGCGACGGGCGTCTTCGGCCATCGCGCGGGGCAGCAGCGCCGCACCGGCTCCGGCCAGCACGAGGGGCACGATCATCGCGCGGTGCTCGGTCTCCACGACGACGCGGGGCTCGGCCGTGCCGCGCAGGGCTTCCTCGACGATCCACCGCGTCGCCGTGCCCGGCGGCGTGGTGACCAGGTCCAGCGCGGCGAGCTCGGTCACCGGCAGCACGTCGCGCACCGGCGAGTCCGCGGGCAGCACGGCGAACACCTCCTGCTCGGCGAGGTCGAGCCCGGCGAGCCCCGGCGTTTCGGCACCGGACTCGACGAGACCGACCTCGCTCTGTCCATTTCGGACGCGGTTCACGACGTCCGAGCCCGTCTCCGGCGCCCGCACGCGCACGAGGACCCGGGGGTGCGCCGCGCGGAACCGGCCGAGCAGCTTCGCGAGCGGGTCGACGGCGAGCGTGGTTTGCGACGCGAGGTCCAGCGTCCCGCCGCCGAGACCGAGGACCTCGCGCACGGACGCGTCGGCCGTGCAAAGGTCGCGCAGGATCTGCCGGGCCGGGGCGACGAGCGCCGTGCCGGCCGGCGTCAGCGTGGCGCCGTGGGGCAGGCGGTGGAACAGCAGCCCGCCGAGTTCCTTTTCCAGCGTGCGCACGGCGTGCGAGAGCGACGGCTGCGCGACGTGCAGCCGCCGGGCCGCGTTGGTGAAACCGCCGTGGTCGACGACGGCGAGGAAGTACTGAAGCTGGCGGCGTTCCATCCCCGCAGTTCAGGCCACGGGGGCGGGCCGCCGCAAGGCCTGGCGCCGCAACCGGGTGAACTGCTTGGCACTGTTGAGTGCGAAGACCCCGACCGTCACTCCATCGCGCTGGTAGGTCGCCACGAACGCGGGGTCGTCGGGGCCGCCCTCGGTGAACACGACCTCGTCACCGGGCTCGGGGTGGCCGGCGAGCTGCAGGGTGCCTTCGTACTGATCCGACCAGACGTAGCCGCTCGGCGCGTAGTGCCGCGTGGTGGTGCCGGCGAGCAGGTTCGCGACGGCGACACCGGCTTGCTCGCTCGCGTTGGTCCAGTGCTCGTGCCGGTGGCGCCGCCCGCTTTTCTCCGACGGGTGGGCCGCCGACCGGTAGGCCGCGACGTCGCCGGCCGCGACCACGTTGGGCAGTGCGGTGACGAGCCCGCTCGAGACGTGCACGCCGTTGCCCACCTCGAGGCCCGAACCGGCCAGCCACTCGGTCGCGGGCACCATGCCGATCCCGACGACGACCACGTCGGCCGGCAGTTCCTCACCGCCCACGAGCCGGACGCCGGTCACCCGCCCGCCCGCGGTCACGAGCTCGTCGACGGCGGCGCCGCAGCGCAGGACCGTGCCGTGACGATCGTGCAGCCGCGAGCACACCTCGGCCAGCTGTGGTCCCAGCACGCGTTCGAGCGGCGTGGCCAGCGCTTCGAGCACGGTGACGTCGAGACCGAGCGAGCGGCAGGTCGACGCGACCTCCGCCCCGATGAACCCGGCGCCCACGATCACCACCCGCGCGCCCGACACCAGCTCCGCGCGCAGGGCCAGCGCGTCGTCCAGCGTCCGCAGCACGTGGACCCCGGCGACGCCCTCCGTGCCGGGCAGTGTCCGCGCGCGCCCGCCCGTGGCGAGCACGACGCCGTCCACCGCCAGGTCACCGCCGTCGGAGAGCACGAGCCGGCCGGCGGCGGCGTCGAGCCGTTCCGCCTGGGTGCCCAGCCGCAGCTCCAGCGACGCCGTGTCGTCGGCATCGAGCAGGTCCAGCGACTCCCTCTCGGCGGTGCCGGCGAGGAAGGCCTTCGACAGCGGTGGCCGGTCGTAGGGCAGGTGCGGTTCGGCCCCGACGAGCACCACCCGGCCGTCGAACCCTTGCGCGCGCAGCTCCTGCGCGGCTCGCGCCCCGGCGAGCGAAGCGCCGACGATCGCGACGCTTTTCACGCGGCGTCCTCGGCGCGTTCCGCCTGCACGTAGATCACGCCACCGTCGACGAGTACCTCGTACGTGCGCACCGGCTCCTTCGCGGGCAGGCACGACGGCATCCCCGTCCGCAGGTCGAACAGTGCTGCGTGCAGCGGGCATTCGACGAAGCAGCCTTCGAGCCAGCCGTCGGCCAGGGACGCGTCCTGGTGGCTGCACGTGTCGCCGATCGCGTAGAGCTCGCCGTCGGCGTTGAACACCGCGATCGGCTCGGGCCCCGCGATCCGGACGGATTCGCCGGGGGACAGTTCGTCCACTGTGCACGCGCGCAGCATCTGGGCCTCCGGGAGGAGCTGGGGTGTGCTTGTGATGGGGTGCTTTTGATGGGCATAGTGTTGCGTATGGGGGAACGCAGAACGCGATACGCAACAAGTCTGAGTGTGCGGGCGGGGTGCCGTCAAGAGGTGTCCGGGGTCCGATCGGGGCGGATTTTGTGGCCTGTTCCCGGGCACGCCGCAGACCCGTGCGCCGGGTGGGCGCACGGGTCCGGCAGACCGGCGGCTACGCGGGACTGTGGCGGTAGAAGGGCTGCTTGATCGGGGCGAGCGGGGTGTTGCCGAGGATCAGGTCCGCGGACTTCTCGGCGGTCATCATCACCGGCGCGTAGATGTTGCCGTTGGGGATGTAGGGCAGCACCGACGCGTCGACCACCCGCAGGCCCTCGGTGCCGTGCACGCGCATGCTGCCCGGGTCCACCACGGACAGTTCGTCCACGCCCATCTTCGCGGTGCACGAGGGGTGCAGCGCGGTCTCGGCGTCCTTGGCGACCCAGTCGAGGATCTCCTCGTCGGTCTCCACGGCCGGCCCGGGCGAGATCTCGCCGCCGTTGAACGGGTCGAGCGCGCTCTGGTTGAGGATCTTGCGCGCCACCCGCACGGCCTCCACCCACTCGCGGCGGTCGTTGTCCGTGGACAGGTAGTTGAACCGCAGCGCCGGGTGCTCGCGCGGGTCGGTGGAGGTGATCTTCACCGTTCCGCGGGTGTCGGCGTACATCGGTCCGACGTGCACTTGGTAGCCGTGCCCGCCCGCCGGCACCGAGCCGTCGTAGCGGATGGCGATGGGCAGGAAGTGGAACATCAGGTTGGGGTAGGCCACCGCGTTGTTGCTGCGGACGAACCCGCCGCCCTCGAAGTGGTTGGTGGCCGCGGGTCCCGAGCGCAGGAACAGCCACTGCGCACCGATCCACGGCCGCTTCCACTTCGCGAGCGAGGGCTGCATCGACACCGGCTGCTTGCACGCGTACTGGATGTAGACCTCGAGGTGGTCCTGCAGGTTCTCCCCGACACCCGGCAGATCACGCACCACATCGATGCCCAGCTTCTCCAGCTCGGCCGCGTTGCCGACGCCGGAGAGCTGCAGCAATTGCGGCGTGTTGATCGCGCCGCCGCACAGGATGATCTCCTGGCCGTACACCTCCGCGGGCGCGCCGCGGCCCTGCGTGTACTCGACGCCGATCGCGCGGGTGCCGTCGAAGAGGATCTGCGACACGAACGCGTGGGTCTTCACGGTCAGGTTCTTCCGGTGCAGCACCGGGTGCAGGTACGCGCGGGCGGCCGAGAGCCGCCGTCCCTTGCGGACGTTGCGGTCGAAGGCGGCGAAACCCTCCTGCCGGTAGCCGTTCACGTCGTCGGTACGCGGGTAACCGGCCTGTACCGCGGCGTCGAAGAAGGCCTCGAACAACGGGTTGGTCGCCGGCCCGCGTTCCAGCTCGAGCGGGCCGTCGTGGCCGCGCCACGGCCCGTCGGGCGCGTCGGCGAGGCAGTTCTCCATGCGGCGGAAGTACGGCAGGCAGTGGGCGTAGTCCCACTCGGACATGCCGGGGTCGCCCGCCCAGCGCTCGTAGTCGAGCGGGTTGCCGCGCTGGAAGATCATCCCGTTGATGCTGCTGGACCCGCCGAGCACCTTGCCGCGCGCGTGGTAGATCCGCCGCCGGTTCATGTGCGGCTCTGGTTCGCTGCGGTAGCCCCAGTCGTAGTACTTGCTGCCGATGGGGAACGTCAGCGCGGCGGGCATGTGGATGAACACGTCCCACTTGGCGTCTTCGCGGCCGGCTTCGAGGACCAGCACCTTCGTCGCGGGGTCGGCGGAGAGGCGGTTGGCGAGCGCGCAGCCCGCGGACCCGCCGCCGACGATGACGAAGTCGTAGGTCTCGGTACTCATGTCTCCTCCTTCTCTCAGCTGGTCACGGAACCGGGCGCCGGGGTGTCCGGCTGGTGTTCGGGGCTCGTGTGCGCGGCGGCCCAGTGCCGGCGACGCACCCACAGCAGGACCCCGCCGACGAGCACGATCAACGCGGTGACGAGCACGGCACCCCACTGGAAGTACCAGTGGTCGTCGCCGTAGACCTCGGCCCGCGGCCAGATCAGGTTGATCGTCATGCCCGCGCCGTAGAGCACCGCGACGAAGTTCACCAGCGTGCCCCAGCGGCCGAGCTTGAAGTACGGGCCGTGCTCGGGGCGCGGCCACCGCCCGCGCAGGCGGCGCACCAGCATCGGGCCGGTGACCATCAGATAGGGGATGTAGAACAGGATGATCGCCGTCGAGGTGAGCACGAAGAACGCACGCTGGTTGCCGAGGTTGATCAGCAGCACCACGACCGTGAGCCCGCCGGTGATCAGCGCCGGCAGCACCGGCGTCTTCGAGCGCGGCGACACCTTCGCCAGCGCCTTGCTGAACGGCAGCCGCCCGTCGCGGGCCATCGCGAAGGTCATGCGGATCGCGGCGGTCTGCACGGCCAGGCAGCACACCGTGATCGCGATGGCCGAGCAGATCAGGAACGCGTCGCCGAGACCGGTGCCGAGCGTGCTCTTGAGCAGGTACGGCATGCCGGACGTGGAGAGCTCCTCGGCGTTCAAGTCGCCGACGGCCATCATGCCGACGAGCATCATCAGCCCGCCCACGATGAACGCGGCCGTGATCGCGCGGATGATCGCTCGTGGCGCGTGCTTGCGCGGCTGCGTGGTCTCCTCCGCGAGCGAGCCGGCGGTGTCGAAGCCGTAGAACACATACGCGCTCATCAGCGACGCGACCAGGAACGCGCCGAGGTACCCGAGCGACTGGCCGTCGCCGGTGCCGTGGGTGTCGAACACCAGCCCCGGGCCGCGTTTGATGTGCACGGCCAGCGCGATGATCAGCAGGACGCTCGCGCCGAGCTCCACGGCCACGCCGAAGTTGTTGATCTTCGCCATCAGCTTCACGCCGATGATGTTCACGATCGTCGCGAACACCACGAGCACGAGCGCGAGGATGATCGCGTTCTGCGCGCCGCCGGGGGTGGAGGTGAGGCCGGCGTCGGAGTCGCTGCCGACGATCTGGAACGCCGTGGAGACCTGCGGCAGGATGATCTGGTAGGCCACCGCGACGGCCGCGGCCGTCACGATCGCGCCGATGATCATGATCCAGCCCGCGAGCCACGACGTCGCCGGTTTCGCGATCTGCTTGGCCCACTGGTACACCGAACCGGCGAGCGGGAACTGCCCGGCCAGCTCGGCGAAGCACAGCGCCACGGCCAGCTGGCCGATGAACACGAGCGGCCAGGTCCAGATGAAGGCCGGGCCGCCTGAGCCGAAGCCGAAGAAGAACAGCTGGAACACGCCGGTCATGATCGAGATGTAGCTGAACCCGGCGGCGAAGCTGGAGAAGGAGCCGAGTGAGCGCTCGAGTTCCTGGCGGTACCCGAACTTGGCGAGCTCGGAGCTGTCGGAGTGGTCCCCGGCGGACCCCCCGCCCGCCGGCTTGGATCGTGTGGTCATGGTTCGTCGTCCTCAAAGGTGGTGGGGCGGGGGATCAGGGGGTGGCGAGCGGATCAGCCTTTGAACCAGCGCTGCGGTACGGGGTCGATGTTGTGGTAGACGTGCTTGGTCTCGCGGTACTCCGCCAGCCCCGAGGGGCCGAGCTCACGGCCGATGCCCGACCGGCCGAACCCGCCCCACTCCGCCTGCGGCAGGTAGGGGTGGTAGTCGTTGATCCACACGGTGCCGTGGCGCAGCGCCCCGGCCACGCGCTGCGCCCGCCCGGCGTCCGAAGTCCACACGGCACCGGCGAGCCCGTAGTCGGTGTCGTTGGCGAGCGTGATGGCCTCGGCCTCGTCGGTGAACCGCTCCACGGTGAGCACCGGCCCGAAGACCTCCTCCCGCACTACGGCCATGTCGCGGGTGCAGCCGGAGAACAGGGTGGGGCGCAAGAAGAACCCGCGCTGCAACGCGGGATCGTCAGGCCGGACGCCGCCCGCGCGCAGCTTCGCACCCGCCTTGACGGCGCCGGCGATGTAGCCCTCGACCTTCGCCCGGTGCTGTGCGGACACGAGCGGGCCCGCCTCGCTGGCGGGGTCGAGCCCGTCGCCGATGCGGATCCGGTCGGCCCGCGCGGCGAGCTCGGCGACGAAGCGGTCGTGCACGCCGTCCTGCACGATCAACCGCGCGCCGGCCGAGCAGACCTGTCCGGAGTGGACGAACGCGGCGGCCAGCGCGTAGTCCAGCGCGGTTTCGAAATCGGCGTCGTCGAACACCACGTTGGGGTTCTTGCCGCCCAGTTCGAGGGCTACGCGCCGGACGCCGCGCGCGGCCGCGGCCATGATCTTCTCGCCCGTGGCGAGCCCGCCGGTGAAGGACACGAGGTCGACGCCGGCATGCTCCACCAGGGCCGCGCCGACCGCACCCGGGCCGAGCAGCAGGTTCACCGCCCCGGGCGGCACGCCGGCTTCTTCGGTGAGCGCGACGAGCCGGATCGTGGACAGCGGCGTGACCTCACTCGGTTTGAGCACGGTGGTGTTGCCCGCGGCCAGCGCCGGCGCGAGCTTCCACGACATCTGCAGCAGCGGGTAGTTCCACGGCGCGATGAGCGCGCAGACACCCACCGGTTCGTGCGTGATCCGGCTGATCGCGCGCGGGTCGCCGGTGTCCACCACGCGCCCGGCGTCGTGCGCGGCCAGGGCGGCGTAGTAGCGGAAGACCGCGGTGACGTCGTCGATGTCGATGCGGCCCTCGGCCAGCGTCTTGCCCGTGTCGAGCGTTTCGGTGCGGGCCAGGGCCTCGCGGTCGCGCTGCAGCAGCGCGGCGATGCGGGTGAGCAGGTCCGCGCGGTCGGCCGCGGTCGTTCTTCGCCAGGGCCCGGCGTCGAACGCCCGGCGGGCCGCGGTCACGGCGGCGCCGACCTCGGCGGGACCCGCCACGGCCACGGTGGCCAGCACTTCGCCGGTGGCGGGGTTGAAAACTTCCGAGCGCGCCTCGTCGGCGGCTTCGGTCCAGATTCCGTCGATGTGGAGGTCCTTCATCAGGCCTTCCCAAGCAGCTCGCGGAGCCTTTTGCCGCGCGGGGTGTGACGCGCGGCACTTCGAGTGCGTACATTTGTACGCTAAGCGTGTACACATGTCCACAACGAGTTCTCGGCGCCGACACCAGGCGTTCGCACGAGGCCGTGCGACGATCAGCGGTGCCCGACGAGACCGGTGAGTGAAGGAGCTTGGCGGCGATGACGACGCGTGACACCGCCGGGCGCAGGAAGCTGCGCGGGCCCAACGACCCCGAGCGGCGGGCCCGGATCGCGAAGGCGGCGATCGAGGTCGTGGCCGAACGCGGCATCGACGGGCTGACCCACCGCGCGGTCGCGGCGGCGGCCGGGGTGCCACTCGGTTCCACGACCTACCACTTCGCGACGCTCGACGACCTGCTCGAGGTGGCGCTGCACGAGGCCGCCGCGAGCAACGTGCGCGAGCTTCGGGAGTGGGAGCAGGCGCTCGACCCGGAGGCCGACTTCGCCGCGGCGCTGGCCGATCTGGTGATGGGCTACATCCACGAGCTCTACCCGCACACGGTCGTCGAGTACGACCTCTACGTCGCCGCCCTGCACCGGCCGCGGCTGCGGCCGGCGAGCGCCGCGTGGGACGACGCCCTGATCAAATTGTTCTCCACCCGCACCGACCCGCTCACCGGCCGGCTGCTCGCCGGGTTGTTCTGCGGCCTGCTCATGCAGGCGGCGCTGGCCGACCCGCCGCCGACCCGGCCTGAGATCGAAGCGCTCTTCCGTCGCGCCATCGAGGGCCCCGCGGCCTGACGGGCTTTCGTTGGGGTTGAGCCGAAACCGCTTCCGCGCACCAGGTTCGAGGCGGCGTCCGGTAATCGGGTGACGCGAAAATCCCGTCCTTGACAGCGCCGGTCGAGCGCCCGCATTGTGTTCCGGAGAGAGCAACCCGGCGCGTCCTGCGCAACATCAACGCCGGGGGTGCCTCTCCCGTGACTTCTGCCGTTTTCGCGCCCGGCACCTCCCGCATCGAGCCGGCCCCGCCCCGACCGTCCCGCCCCGAGAGGAGCACCGCCGGTGACCACCACCGACCTCCCGCAGAGCCTCCTGCCGACGCTGTCCGGCCGCCATTACACCGACCCGGAAATCTTCGCCCGTGAGCAGGAGCGGATCTTCGAGACGGACTGGTTCTGCGCCGTGCGCACCGCGGACCTGCCGACCGCGGGGATGTTCGAGACCGTGCAGATCGGCCGCGAGAGCGTGCTCGTCGCCCGCGGCCGCGACGGGAAGGTGAACGCGTTCCTCAACGTGTGCCGCCACCGCGGCGCGCGCCTGTGCACCGACGCGCGAGGGCAGGTGAAGCGCGCGTTCCAGTGCATGTACCACGCGTGGACCTACGGCCTCGACGGCAAGCTCATCGCCGCGCCGAACCTCACCGGCATGCCCGACGTCGACCGCACCGAGTACGGGCTCACGAAGCTGGCCGTGCGCGAGTGGCTCGGCTACGCGTGGGTGTGCCTGGCCGAGGAACCGCCGTCGTTCGAGGCCACGGTGATGGCCGACGTCTCGGACCGGCTCGGCGGGCCGGGGGAGATCGAGGCGTACGGGCTCGACGGGCTCGCGCTCGGCCGGCGCATCGAGTACGACGTGAAGGCCAACTGGAAGCAGATCATCGAGAACTTCATGGAGTGCTACCACTGCGCGACGATCCACCCGGAGCTCACCGAGGTGCTGCCGGAGTTCGCCGACGGCTACGCCGCGCAGTACTACGTGGGCCACGGCGCGGAGTTCGGCGAACAGATCGCCGGGTTCACCGTGGACGGCAGCGAGGGCGTCACGCGGCTGCCGGGTGTGGGGGAGCACCAGGACCGCCGCTACTACGCGATCACCATCCGGCCGCAGGTGTTCGTGAACCTCGTGCCGGACCACGTGATCCTGCACCGGATGTTCCCGCTCGCCCCGGATCGCACGCTCGTGGTGTGCGACTGGCTCTACCTGCCCGAGGTGGTGGAGTCCGGGGCGGACCTCGACCGCTCGGTGGAGCTGTTCCACCGCGTGAACCTGCAGGACTTCGAGGCGTGCGAACGGTGCCAGCTCGCGATGGACTCGCGTTCCTACGCCCGAGGCGGCGTGCTGGTGCCGAGCGAGCACCACATCGGCGCGTTCCACGACTGGGTCCGCGCGCGGACCGAAGGTTAGATCAGCGCGCGGATCGCCTGTTCGAACCCGGTCACGTGGTCGAGTGTGAGGTCGGCGGCCTTCTTCGCGTCGCCCTCGATGATCGCCGTGAGCAGCGGCAGGTGCTCGTTCACGTGGCCGGCCATGCCGCGCAGGCGCGGCAGGAACACACACCAGATGCGGGTGGCGAGGTTGTCGTAGTGGATCAGGGTGTCCTCGAGGAACGGGTTGTGCACGCAGCCGTAGATCGCGCGGTGTAGTTCGAGGTCGGTGCGCAGCAGCTCGGTGTTGTCGGCCGGGTTCGCCGTGTCGAGCTGCTCGCGCAGCACCGTGAGGCCGGCGCGGTCGGCGTCCGACGCGCGCTCGGCCGCGGCCGCCGTCGCCATCGGCTCCAGGGTGCGGCGCACCTCGGAGATGTGCGCGAGGTCGGAGATGTTCACGTCGGTGGCGAACGTGCCGCGGCGCGGGTAGGCGACCACGAGGTGCTCGGTCTCGAGGCGTTTGAGCGCCTCGCGCACGGGCGTGCGACCCATGCCGAGCATGCTGCCGAGCCAGTCTTCGTTGATCGGGTCGCCCGGTTTGATGTCGAGCATGACGAGGCGGTCGCGGATGAACAAGTAGGCCTGTTCCGCGAGTGACGGGCCGCTGACCGGGATCGGGCTGTTGACCTGGGTGCTCACCCCACCTACCCTACATCGAAGATTGATATATCAGAAGTCGATCAGCCAGTTCTGAGTCCAGCGAACGGAAGCAGGCAGGAATGACCTCGACGATCGGGGGAGCGGGCGCCGTGCTCGGCCGCTCCCTGCAGGACTTCGACCCGGACGTGGCCGCCGCGATCGGCGCCGAGATGCGTCGCCAGACCTCGACGCTGGAGATGATCGCCAGCGAGAACTTCGCGCCCACGGCGGTGCTGCAGGCCCAGGGCTCGGTGCTCACCAACAAGTACGCCGAGGGCTACCCGGGCCGGCGCTACTACGGCGGGTGCGAGCACGTGGACGTGCTGGAGAACCTGGCGCGCGAGCGCGTCAAGGAGCTCTTCGGCGCCCGCTTCGCGAACGTCCAGCCGCATTCGGGCGCGCAGGCCAACGCCGCCGCCATGGCCGCGCTGCTCAAACCCGGCGACCGCATCTTCGGCCTCGCGCTCGCGCACGGCGGGCACCTCACGCACGGCCTGCGGATCAACTTCTCCGGCCTGCTCTACGAAGTCTCGGCCTACGAGGTGTCCGAAAAGGACTTTCGCGTGGACCTGGCCGAGGTCGCGCGGCTCGCGCGGGAGCACCGGCCGAAGCTGATCATCGCCGGCTGGTCGGCCTACCCGCGGCAGCTGGACTTCGCGCGGTTCCGCGAGATCGCCGACGAGGTGGGCGCGTACCTGATGGTCGACATGGCTCACTTCGCCGGCCTTGTGGCCGCCGGGCTGCACCCGTCGCCGGTGCCCCACGCGCACGTCACGACCACGACCACGCACAAGACCCTCGGCGGCCCGCGTGGCGGCGTCGTGCTGACGAACGACCCGGAGCTGGCGAAGAAGGTGAACTCCGCGGTGTTCCCCGGCCAGCAAGGCGGCCCGCTGGAGCACGTGATCGCGGCGAAGGCGGTGGCGTTCAAGATGGCCGCCGAACCGGAGTTCGCCGAACGCCAGGCCCGCACGTTGCGCGGCGCGAAGCTGCTCGCCGAACGGCTGCTGGCCGACGACACCACAGCGGCCGGCATCTCCGTGCTGACCGGCGGCACCGACGTGCACCTGGTGCTGGCCGACCTGCGCGAGTCCGTGTTGGACGGAAAGCAGGCCGAGGACCGCCTGCACTCGGTGGGGATCACGGTGAACCGCAACGGCGTCCCGTTCGACCCGCGTCCGCCGATGGTCACCTCGGGCATCCGCATCGGCACCCCGGCGCTGGCCACGCGCGGCTTCGGTGACGACGAGTTCCGGGAGGTCGCGGACATCGTGGCCACGGCGTTGCTGCCCGGATTCGACGAAACCGTCGCGGAGAAGCTGCGCGCCCGCGTGGCCGCCCTCACCGCGAGGTTCCCGCTCTACCCGGACTTGGAGGCCCCGCAGTGAACCCGACGGCCCCCGGCGCCGACCTGCCCGAACACCCGGACTTCCTCTGGGACAACCCGGAACCGAAGCGGTCCTACGACGTCGTCGTGGTCGGCGGCGGGGGCCACGGCCTCGCCACCGCCTACTACCTCGCGAAGGTCCACGGCATCACCAACGTCGCCGTGCTGGAGAAAGGCTGGCTCGCGGGCGGCAACATGGCCCGCAACACCACCATCATCCGGTCCAACTACCTGTGGGACGAGAGCTCCGGCATCTACGAGCACTCGCTGAAGCTGTGGGAAGGCCTGGAGGAGGACCTCGGCTACCCGATCCTGTTCAGCCAGCGCGGCGTGCTCAACCTCGCGCACAGCCTGCAGGACGTGCGCGACAGCGTCCGCCGCGTCGAGGCCAACAAGCTCAACGGCATCGACGCCGAGTGGGTCGACGCGGCCGGGGTCAAGGAGATCTGCCCGATCGTCAACACCTCGCCCGACGTGCGGTACCCGGTGCTGGGCGCGACCTACCAGCCGCGCGCGGGGATCGCGAAGCACGACTACGTGGCGTGGGGGTTCGCTCGTGCGGCCGCCGCGCTGGGCGTCGACCTCATCCAGGACTGCGAGGTCACGGGCATCGAGAGCACAGCCGGCCGCGTGACCGCGGTCGGCACGACGCGGGGCCGGATCGCCGCCGGCAAGGTCGCGTTGTGCGCCGCCGGGCACTCGTCGGTGGTCGCGAAGATGGCGGGGTTCGACCTGCCGCTGGTGTCGCACCCATTGCAGGCGCTGGTGTCGGAGCTGCTCGAACCGGTGCACCCGACCGTGGTCATGTCGAACGCCGTGCACGTGTACGTGTCCCAGGCGCACAAGGGCGAGCTCGTGATGGGCGCCGGCATCGACTCCTACGCGGGTTACGGCCAGCGCGGCGCGTTCCACATCATCGAGGACCAGATGGCTGCCGCGCTGGAGCTGTTCCCGGTGTTCGCGCGGGCGCACCTGCTGCGCACGTGGGCCGGGATCGTGGACGTCACGCCCGACGCGTCGCCGATCGTCGGCCTCACGCCTGTGGAGAACCTCTACGTCAACTGTGGCTGGGGCACCGGCGGGTTCAAAGCCACGCCCGGCGTCGGCGACTGCTTCGCCCACACCGTGGCGAAGGGCAAGCCGCACCCGTACGCCGAGCCGTTCACCCTCGACCGGTTCACCACCGGCGCCCTCGTCGACGAGCACGGCGCCGCCGCCGTCGCCCACTAGGAGCACCCGTGCAACTCATCCCGTGCCCGTGGTGCGGTCCCCGCGAGGAGACCGAGTTCCACTACGGCGGCCAAGCGCACGTCGCCTACCCGCAGGACCCGGCCGCACTGTCCGACGAGGACTGGGCGAAGTTCGTGTTCTTCCGCGCCAACCCGAGCGGCCCGCTGCCCGAGCGGTGGACTCACAGCGCGGGCTGCCGCCGGTGGTTCAACGCCGTGCGCGACACCCGCACCCACGACCTCCTGGCGGTCTACCGCCTCGACGAGCCCAGGCCGGTGATCCCGTGACCCGACTGCCCGACCGCGGCGTCGTCGACCGCGCCGTCCCGCTGAAATTCACCTTCGACGGCCGGGAGCTGACCGGCTTCCGCGGCGACACCCTCGCTTCGGCCCTGCTCGCGAACGGCGTGCACCAGGTGGCCACGAGCATCAGGTACGGGCGTCCGCGCGGCATCCTCGCGGCCGGCGTCGAGGACGCGACCGCGCTCGTGCAGATCGAAGCGCCGTTCCCGGAGCCGATGCTCAGCGCGACCACAGTCGAGTTGTACGACGGCCTGGTCGCCCGCGGCCTGCCCGGCCAGGGCAAGCTCGCCGCCGAGCCCGACCCGGCGCGTTACGACGCCAAGCACGTCCACTGCGACCTCCTCGTCGTCGGCGCCGGGCCGGCCGGGCTGGCCGCCGCGGCCGGCGCCTCCGGACGAGTGCTCCTGGTCGACGACCAGCCCGAGCCGAGCGGTGAGATCCCGGACGGCGTGCGGTTCCTCTCCCGCACGACGGCGTTCGGCGTGTACGACGACGGGTTCGTGCTGGCGCTGGAACGACGCGGCGAGAACGCGGCCCCCGAGCGGATCTCGCGCCGGCGCGTGTGGCGGATCCGCGCGAAGCGGATCGTGCTCGCGACCGGCGCGCACGAGCGGCCCGTGGTGTTCCCGGACAACGACCGGCCCGGGATCATGCTCGCCGGCGCGGCGCGGACGTACCTGAACCGCTACGGCGTGCTCGCCGGGCGGCGCGCGGTCGTATTCACCACCAACGACAGCGCCTACGCGGCCGCTTTCGACCTCGCCGACGCCGGTGCGGAGATCGCGGTCATCGCCGACGCGCGGGACACCGTGTCCGCTCGCCTGCGGGAAGACGCCGCGGCGCGGGGGATCGAAATCCGGACCGGGCACGGGGTCGTCGGCACCGCCGGGGGTGACCGCATCACGTCGGCGGTCGTCGCGGAACTCGGGGCCATGCAAGGGGATCGCTTCGCCTGCGACCTGCTGCTCGTGTCCGGCGGCTGGAACCCGGCCGTGCACCTTTTCAGCCAGGCTCGCGGCACTCTGCGCTACGCACCCGAGCTCGGCGCGTATGTCCCGGACGGTGACCTGCCGGCCGTACGCGTGGTCGGCAGCGCGGCGGGGGAGGGCCTGCCGGAGGCGAAGGTGCTGTGGCAGGTCCCGGCGGCGGAGTCCGAAGTGGACACCCGATTCGTCGACCTGCAGCGCGACGCCACCGTGTCCGACGTCCTGCGCGCGACCGGCGCCGGCCTGCGGTCGCTGGAGCACGTGAAGCGCTACACGACCATCGGCACCGCGCACGACCAGGGCAAGACGTCCGGGCTGCTCGCCGCGGGCATCACCGCCGAGGCGCTCGGGCGGGACCTGGCCGGGCAGCGGCCGACGACATTCCGCCCGCCCTACACCTCCGTGTCGTTCGCCGCGCTGGCCGGCCGCAATCGCGGCGACCTGCACGACCCGGTGCGGGTGACGGCGCTGCACCCGTGGCACGTCGAGCACGGCGCGGAGTTCGAGAACGTCGGCCAGTGGAAGCGGCCGTGGTACTACCCGCGGCCCGGGGAAGACCTGGAAACGGCCGTGCTGCGTGAATGCCGCGCCGCCCGTACCGGCGTCGCGCTGATGGACGGCTCCACGCTGGGCAAGATCGACGTGCAGGGCCCGGACGCCGCGGCGTTCCTCGACCTGCTCTACACGAACCTGATGAGCTCGCTCAAGGTCGGCCGCATCCGCTACGGCGTGATGTGCGGGGTCGACGGCATGGTCATCGACGACGGCACCGTGATCCGCGTGGCCGAGGACCGGTTCCTCGTCACCACGACCACCGGCAACGCGGCGATGGTGCTGGAGTGGATGGAGGAGTGGCTGCAGACGGAGTGGCCGCACCTGCGCGTGTTCGCCACGTCGGTGACCGAGCATTGGGCCACGATCCCGCTCGTCGGCCCGCGCTCCCGCGCCGTGCTCGCGAAGGTGGCGCCCGGCCTCGACGTGTCGAACGACGCCTTCGGGTTCATGACCTGGCAGGACGCGGTGGTCGCCGGAATCGACGCCCGCGTCTGCCGGATCAGCTTCTCCGGTGAGCTGGCGTACGAGATCAATGCGCCGTCGTGGTACGGGATCACGCTGTGGGAAGCGCTGCTGGCGGCCGGCGCCGAGGACGGGATCACACCGTACGGCACGGAAACCATGCACGTGCTGCGCGCCGAGAAGGGCTACCCGATCATCGGCCAGGAGACCGACGCGACGGTGACCCCGCAGGACCTCGGCATGAGCTGGGCCGTGTCGAAGAAGAAGCCCGACTTCCTCGGCAAGCGGTCCTTCACGCGTGCGGAGAACCTTCGGCCCGACCGCAAGCAGCTCGTCGGCCTGCTGCCGCAGGACCCGGCTGCGCTGCTGCCGGAGGGTTCGCAGCTCATCGAGTCAGACCACGTGCCCGAGCCGCCGGTGCGCATGCTCGGCCACGTGACGTCGAGCTACCGCAGCGCCGCGCTGGGCCGCACGTTCGCCCTCGCGCTCGTGCGGTCCGGACGGGGACGCGTCGGCCAGACGCTGTACGTGCCGGTCGGCGAAGCCGTGGTGCCGGTGACCGTGACGGAATCCGTGCTGTTCGACAAGGAGGGGACCCGTCGTGACGGCTGACCTGATGCGCCGCGCCCCGCTCGCGGACCACGCGGCCGCGCTGGCCGCCCTCGCACCCGCCGTGATCGCGGTGGAGCAGCCGTTCCTGACGCAGCTCACCGTGCGGGTGCGCGGAGGCCATGACGCCGTGGGGGAGATGCTCGGGGTGCCGTTGCCGGCCCAGCCGTGCACCTTCACGTCCGGCCGCGGGCCGTTCGGCGGCGTGGACGTGCTGTGGCTGGGGCCGGACGAGTACCTGGTCCTCGCCGGACCCGGCGCGGTGACCGAGACGGATCTGCGGCCGGCGATCGTGGTCGGGGCGGTGACCGACACGTCGGCGCAGCGCACCACCGTCCGGCTGGCCGGGCCGGCCGTGCGCGACGTGCTCGCGCACCGCTGCGCGATCGACCTGGACCCGGCCGTATCGCCGCCCGGCACCTGTGTGCAGACGTTGCTGGCCCGCACCGGGATCGTGCTGCTGGTCCGCGAGGCCGCCGAGTTCACCGTGCTCGTGCGCCAGTCCTTCGCGCCCTACTTCGCCGCGTGGCTGGCCGACGCCGCCACGGAGTACACCGAGGAGGCACCGTGGCCTTCACGCTGACGCTGAAGTGTCCCGAGCGCGCGGGCATCGTCCACGCCGTCACCACATTCCTGATGGAGCGCGGGTGCGACATCGTCGAGCACCAGCAGTTCGACGACGACGTGCGCGGCTCGCTGTTCCTGCGCACCTGCTTCACCTGTTCCGTGCCGGCCACTGTGGACGATCTCCGGCGAGCGTTCGTGCCGGTGGCCGGTGACTTCGGCATGGAGTTCGAGTTCGCCGACGGTACGGCGCCGCGGGTGCTGGTGATGGTGTCGAAGTTCGGGCACTGCCTCAACGATCTGCTGTTCCGCTGGCGCGCCGGCAGCCTGGGCGCCCGGATCGCGCTCGTGGTGTCGAACCACGAGGACCTGCGCCCGATGGTCGAGGCCGCCGGCGTGCCGTTCGAGCACGTGCCGGTGACTCCCGCGACGAAGGCCGGAGCCGAGCAGCGGCTGCTGGACCTGGTGTGGGAACACGAGATCGACCTCGTCGTGCTCGCCCGGTACATGCAGGTGCTCTCGGACGAGCTGTGCGGCAAGCTCGCGGGCCGCGCGATCAACATCCACCACTCGTTCCTGCCGGGGTTCAAGGGCGCGAAGCCTTACCACCAGGCCTACGACCGGGGCGTGAAGTACGTGGGCGCGACCGCGCACTACGTGACGCCCGACCTCGACGAGGGCCCGATCATCGAGCAGGAGGTGCAGCGCGTGGACCACACGTACTCGCCGCGGGAGCTCGTCACCGTCGGGCGGGACGCCGAGGCGCTCGCCCTGTCGCGAGCGGTCCGCTGGCACAGCGAACGCCGCGTCCTGCTCAACGGCAACAGCACCGTCGTCTTCCGGTAAGGAGTGTTCGTCATGACCCGAGTCGTGATCATCGGCGCCGGCATCGTGGGCGCCAACCTCGCCGACGAGCTCACCGCGCGCGGCTGGACCGACGTCACCGTGCTGGACCAGGGGCCGCTGCCGCTGACCGGTGGTTCCACCTCGCACGCGCCCGGTCTCGTGTTCCAGACCAACCCGTCGAAGACGATGACCGAGTTCGCGCGCTACACCGTCGAGAAGTTCAGCGGCCTGGACGTCGACGGGCTGCCGTGCTTCAACCAGGTCGGCGGCATGGAAGTGGCGAGCACGCCGGCGCGGTGGCACGACCTGCACCGCAAACACGGCTGGGCCACGTCGTGGGGCGTCGAGGCGCACCTCATCGATGTCGACGAGTGCGTGCGGCGCTGGCCGTTGCTCGACGGCTCGCGGATCCACGGCGCGCTGTACGTGCCGACCGACGGGCTGGCGAAGGCGTCGCGCGCGGTCGTCGCGCTGGCCCGCCGCGCCGAATCGCGGGGCGCGCGGTTCGTGGGCTCGACGAAGGTGACCGGGCTGAAGCATTCCGGCGGCCGGGTGACCGGCGTCGAGACGGACCACGGTGAGTTCTCCGCAGACATCGTGGTCTCGTGCGCCGGGTTCTGGGGGCGCGAACTCGGTGCGCTGGCGGGGATGTCCGTGCCGCTGCTGCCGCTCGCGCACCAGTACGTGAAGACGGGTCAGGTCGCGGAGCTGGTGGGCCGCAACACGGAGACGAGCGAGGCGAGCCTGCCGATCCTGCGCCACCAGGACCAGGACCTGTACTTCCGGGAGCACGTGGACCGGCTCGGCATCGGCTCGTACGCCCACCGGCCGATGCCCGTCGAACCCACCGGCGTGGACGGCGAGGTGACGGAGTCGTCGATGCCCTCGATGCTGCCGTTCACCGACGAGGACTTCGCACCCTCGTGGGAGGAGAGCAAGCTGCTGCTGCCCGCGCTCGGCCGCACGAAGGTCGAGGAGGGGTTCAACGGCATCTTCTCCTTCACTCCCGACGGCGGTTCGCTGGTGGGGGAGTCCGAGCATGTGCGCGGGTTCTGGATCGCCGAGGCGGTGTGGGTGACGCATTCGGCCGGCATCGCGAAGGCCGTGGCGGAATTGCTCGTGCACGGTCGTTCGGAGACCGATCTGCACGAGGTGGACGTGCACCGGTTCGAGGAGGTGCAGCTCGCGCCGGAGTACGTGAGCGAGACGTCGCAGCAGAACTTCGTGGAGATCTACGACGTGCTGCACCCGTTGCAGCCCAAGCTTTCGCCGCGTGACCTGCGGGTGAGCCCGTTCAACGTCCGGCAGCGCGAGCTGGGCGCGGTGTTCCTGGAGGCGGGCGGCTGGGAGCGGCCGCACTGGTTCGAGGCCAACGCGCCGCTGGTGAAATGCCTGCCGCACGAGTACCTGCCGCCGGCGCGCGACGCGTGGGCGGGGCAGTTCCACTCGTCGATCGTGGCGGCGGAGGCGTGGCACACGCGCAACGGGGTGGCGCTGTACGACATGACGCCGCTCAAGCGTGTGGAGGTGAGCGGGCCGGGCGCGCTGGAGTTCTTGCAGGGGCTGACGACGAACCAGCTCGACAAGTCCGTGGGTTCGGTGACCTACACGCTGATGCTCGACGATGCCGGTGGCGTGCGCAGTGATGTGACGGTGGCGCGGCTGGAGCCTTCGGTGTTCCAGGTCGGGATCAACGGGAACATCGATGTCGCGTACCTGAACTCGCTGGTGCCTGACGGGGTCCGGGTCCGGGACATCACCGGGGGCACGTGCTGCGTCGGCGTCTGGGGACCGCTCGCGCGCGACCTGGTGCAGCCGTTGTCGGCGGAGGACTTCTCGCACGCGGGTCTCAAGTACTTCCGAGCGCGCTCGGCGCGGATCGCCGGGGTGCCGGTGACGGCGATGCGACTGTCCTATGTGGGCGAGCTCGGCTGGGAGATCTACACGTCGGCGGACAACGGGCTGCGGCTGTGGGACGCGTTGTGGGCGGCGGGACAGGAGCTCGGTGTGATCGCGGCCGGGCGGGCGGCGTTCAACAGCTTGCGACTGGAGAAGGGCTACCGGCTGTGGGGCACCGACATGACCACCGAGCACGATCCGTACGAGGCCGGGGTCGGGTTCGCCGTTCGCCCGGCGAAAGGTCCGTTCACAGGACGGGAGGCGATCGAGGGCCGTTCGGAGGAGACGGCCGCGCGGCGGTTGCGGTGCCTGACAGTGGACGACGGGCGGACGGTGGTGCTGGGCAAGGAACCGGTGTTCGCTGCCGGCGCTGCTGCGGGTTACGTGACCAGCGCGGCGTACGGCTACACGGTCGGGCGGCCGATCGCGTACGCGTGGCTGCCGGGGACCGTCGGCATCGGCGACGCGGTGGAGATCGAGTACTTCGGGCGGCGGGTCGCGGCGACGGTGGCCGCGGAGCCGTTGGTCGACCCGGGTATGGAACGAATTCGCCGCTGAGAGGGATTTCCATGCGGGATCAGATCATGAGCGAGTTTCTGAAGTCCCTGGCGAGGCCGCCGGTGGGGTCCGCGGTAACGGCCGGCGGGACCGTCGCGGCCCTCGCGTTGGCTCAGGCCGCGGCCCTGCTGGCGCGCACCGGCGGCGGGGATGGCGGCAGTTGGCTGCGCCGCACGGGTCCGGTGCCGGCGCTGGGGGTGGACGAACTCGTCTCGCGGGCGGAGCGGATCACGGCGGCGGTGCGGAGTGGTCTAACTAACCAACTGGTTGGTTGACGAACGTCGGGGATCGGTGTCTGATGGAGAGGTAGGCACGAACTCCCGGAAGGCACTCATGTCCAAGACCTGGCTCATCACCGGCAGCTCCCGCGGCTTCGGGCGGGAGCTGGCGAAAGCAGTCCTCGACCACGGCGACCGGCTCGTCGCGACCGCTCGCAAGCCCGAACAGCTCGACGACCTGCTCGCCCAGTACGGCGACCGCGTGCGCGCCATCGCCCTCGACGTCACCGACCCGGCGGCCGCCCGCGCGGCCGTGCAAGCGGCGGTGGACGCGTTCGGCTCGCTCGACGTCGTGGTGAACAACGCCGGCTACGCCAACTCCGCACCCATCGAAGAAATGCCCGACGACGACTTCCGCGCCCAGGTGGACGCGAACTTCTACGGCGTCGTCAACGTCACCAAGGCCGCCCTGCCGATCCTGCGCGCCCAGCGTTCGGGGCACCTCGTGCAGTTCTCGTCGGTCGGCGGCCGCGTCGGCGGCTCGCCCGGTATGGGCGCGTACCAGGCCGCGAAGTTCGCGGTCGAGGGCTTCTCGGAGGTGCTGGCCAACGAGGTCGCCCCCTTCGGCGTCAAGGTCCTCATTATCGAGCCCGGCGCGTTCCGCACCGACTGGGCCGGCTCGTCCATGCGCGTCGACCCGGTGACCCCCGACTACGACGAGACCGTCGGCGCGATGAACCGCCGCCGCACCGACTCCGCCACCTGGCCCGGCGACCCCGCCCGCGCCGCCAAGATCATCGTCGACGTCGTCGACCACGCCGACCCGCCCCGCCGCCTCCTGCTGGGCGCCGGCGCGGTGGAGCTGGCCGCTCGGTCCTCAGCGGAACGCGCGGCCGAGGCCGAGAAGTGGGCCGACGTGAGCCGCTCGGCGGACTTCCCTCCGGGGGAGTGATTCCGCCCCTTCGAAGCACCCGCGGCGCCGGCGCGGAGCACTAGCATCGGTCGCATGAGTCGACGTGCTGGGCCGGACCGGTGAGGGCCTTCGTCGTCACCGGGCCTGGCGTGGCCGGGGTGGCCGAGGTGCCGGAGCCGGTCGCGGTGATGGGCGAGGTCGTGGTGGCCGTGGAGCGCGCGGGGGTGTGCGGTACGGACTTCGAGTTCTTCACCGGCGAGATGCACTACCTCGGCGACGGCCAGGCGCGCTACCCGATGCGGATCGGGCACGAGTGGTGCGGCACCGTGGTCGAGACGGGTGAGGGCGTGCATCCCGCATGGGTGGGGCGGCGGGTCGTCGGCGACACGATGCTCGGGTGCGGGCACTGCCGGCGGTGCCGCGACGGCCACCAGCACGTGTGCGCGGACCGGCAGGAAGTCGGGATCCGTGGCGGGCGGGCCGGGGCGCTGGCGGAGAAGATCGCGGTGCCGGTGACGTCGCTGCACGAGGTGCCCCCGCACCTCGACGCGACGGCGGGCGCGCTGGTCGAGCCGGGCGGGAACGCGCTGCGGGCGTCGCAGGCCGCGTTGGGCGAGAAGGACGGCATGCGGGTCGCGGTCTACGGGCCGGGCACGATCGGGCTGCTCACCGCGATGTTCCTGCGCGCGGCCGGCGCCGAGGTCCACCTGGTCGGCGCCACGGCCGACTCGATCGCCTTCGCGCGTGAGCTGGGGTTCTCCGCGGCCGCGGAGCCGCCCGCGTCGCCGGTGGACGCGGTCGTGGACGCCACCAGCGACCCGGCCGTCCCGGCGGCCGCGCTGGAGCTGGTGGAGCCGTCGGGCCGGATCGTCTACATCGGACTCGCCGGTGAGCCCAGCGGGATCGACACGCGGCAGCTGGCCCTCAAGGACGTGACGGCCGTCGGGATCCTCAGCGCGTCGCCCGGCCTGGAGGCGGCGATCGACCGCTACGCCGACGGGGATGTCAACCCGCGGCCGATCGTCGCGGCGACGGTCGGGCTTCACGAGGTCGCCGACGTCTTCGCCGGACGCCGCCCGCCGGGCGCGGGGCCGAAGATCCTGGTCGACCCGAACCGGACGTGAAGGCCGGTCCGTGGGCATGGGTCGGGGGACCGCGCCCACGGACCGGGGTCAGGCGAGGTACTCCGCGGCCGCGCGCAGGCTCACGTACGAGCCGCTGAACGTGTCGATCCGCGGCCCCGTGCTCGACGGTCCGGGCACGCCGGTCTCGACGCGGATGTAGTCCACATCGGACAGTTCCGCGAGGAACGCGAGCACCGCCGGGTGCCGGTGTGCCTCGCGCGTCACCACGACCACGCTCGCGAAGTCACGAGCCTCCGAACGCACCGACGCGGCGTCCGCCGGGGACGCCGTCAGAGCCCGGGTGCCCGGCACCAGGTCGGTCAGGTGCGGGCCCAGGCCCCACGGCATCGGCCCCGCCGCGATCGTCGGGTCGGTGCTCACGTCGACGACCAGCGGCGCACCCGCCAGCCGCGGCGAGCCCTGGATCCGCAGGGCCGCGCGAGCCGCCGAGAGGCCCAGCGCGTAGTCGACCGGCTGCGGCTCGGCGGGCGTCGGCGAGGTGCCCAGCGCCGCCGTCCGGGCGGCCGCGTCCGCGAGCCGTTCCGCGGACAGCGTCCCGTCCGAAACCGCGGCCACGATCGCAGACGTGATGGCGTCCAACGTGTCCGCCTCGAACGCCGCCCCGCCGATGCACAACGCGTCCGCGCCCGCGGCCAGTGCGCGGACGGCCGCGCTGCCGAGCCCGTCGTGCCGGCCGTAGGAGCCGGAGACCGCGCCCATCTCCAGCGCGTCCGTGATCACCGCGCCGTCGAAGCCCAGCTCGCCACGCAGCACCTCGGTGAGCGCGACACGGTTCAAAGTCGCCGGTTCGTCGCCCCACGCCCGCACTACGAGGTGGCCCGACATGATCGACCGCACGCCCGCCGAGATCGCCGCGGCGAACGGAACGAGCTCGATCTCCCGCAGTTCGTCGACCGTCCGCGGCAGCACAGGCAGCGAAACGTGCGAATCCTCCGTCGCCGCACCGTGGCCGGGGAAATGCTTCGCGCACGCGGCCACGCCGTACTTCTGCAGCCCCGTCACGAATGCCGCGACGTGCGGCGACGCCTTCGCCGGGTCCGACCCGAACGCGCGCACCCCGATGATCGGGTCCTCCGCCGCGAGCGTGAGGTCCGCGCACGGCGCCAGGTTCACCGTCACGCCGCACGCGGCCAACCGCTCGCCGAGCGCCGCCGCGACCGCCGTGGTGAGCTCCGGGTCGTCGGCCGCGCCCAGCGCGAGCGGGCCGGGCACGAACGAGCCGGTGTTCACATCGAGGCGGGTGACGTCGCCGCCCTCCTCGTCGATGCCGACCACCACGTCGTCGCGTTCGGCCCGCAGCGCCGAGGTCAACGCCGCCACCTGCTCGTCGTCGACCACGTTGCGCCCGAACAGGATCACGCCGCCGAGGCCCTCGCCCAGGCGCCGCCGCAACCAGTCCGGCGCCGTCGTGCCCGCGAAACCGGGCAGCAGCACCGCTTCCGCCCAAGCCCGAGGATCAGTCATCGCTCACCCCTTCACCGCGCCGGCGGTCAGGCCGGACACCAGCTTGCGCTGCACGATCAGGAAGAAGATCAGCGCCGGCACCGCGTACACCGCCGAAGCCGCCATGATCGCACCCCAGTCGACCGAGAACGCGGTCCTGAACGACGAGAGCCACACCGGCAGCGTCTGCTTGTTCGGGTCGTGGATGAACACCAGCGCGAACAGGAACTCGTTCCAGGCGGTGATGAAGCTGAACACCGACGTGGTCACCAGCCCCGGCCCGAGCAGCGGCAGCGTCACGCGGCGGAACGCGCCGGCGCGGCTGCAGCCGTCGATCATGGCCGACTCTTCGAGGTCGTACGGGATGCCGTTGATGAAGCCGTAGAGCATCCAGACGGTGAAGGGCAGCGACGTCGCGAAGTACACCAGCAGCAGCGAAGGCAGCGTGTCGAGCAGCCCGATGTCGCGCATCAGCAGGTACATCGGGATGAACAGCGCCGAGAGCGGTGCCAGCTGCGCGACCAGGATCAGCAGCAGGAACCCCTTGCGCCCGCGGAAGCGGAACCGCGCGAGCGGGATCGCCGCCAGCACTCCGACCACGAGGGCCGCGATCACGGCGCCGAGGGTGACGATGAGGCTGTTGGTCAGGTACGTCACGAACCCCGGCTTGGTGAGCGCGGAGACGAAGTTCTCGAGCGTCGCCGAGGAGGGGAGCAGGTCGTACTTCGGCGAGAGCACCTCGCCGGGCGTCTTCAGCGACGTGGTGAACATCCAGTACGTCGGGAAGAAGAACACCAGCGCGATGAGCACGCCGACCACCGAGAGCGTGATCCGCTGGGTCAGGGACTTCTTCACGCGAGTTCACCGTCCTTCGAGCGCACCAGCAACTGCACGTAGCGCGCGGTGACCAGCAGCAGGATCACCAGCATGATCGTGGCGATGGCCGCGGCCGAGCCGAAGTGGCTGCCCGCGATGCCCTTGAGGTACTGCAGGATCGCGAGCGTCGTGCTCGCGCCGTCGGGCCCGCCCTGGCGGATGGCCCAGATCTGGCCGAACATGTTGAAGTCCCACAGCACCGACAGGAACGTGACCATCGTCAGGATCGGGCGGATCGCGGGCCAGCTGACCGCGCGGAACGTCTGCCACGGCCCGGCGCCGTCGATGCCGGCGGCCTCGTACTGCTCGCGCGGCACGCCGATCAGGCCCGCGTAGAGCGTGAACGCCACGAACGGCGCGGCCTGCCACAGCACCAGCAGCCCGACGACCGTCATCGTGCTCACCCCGGTGGAGAACCACGAGTAGCCGATGAACGAGTGGAACCCCAGCCGGTCCAGCGTCTTGTTCAGGATCCCGTACTGCTGGTCGAAGATCCACTGGAACACCGTGGTCGTCGCGATCACCGGCACGGCCCAGGCGAGCACGAGCGAGATCTGCAGGAGGATCCGGACCACCGGGTTGAGGTGGCGCATGAGCACCGCGATGACCAGCGCGACCAGCAGCGTGGCGGCCACCAGCAGGGCGGTGAACACGATGGTCCGGACGGCGACCGCCCAGAAGTCCGGGTCCGTCAGCTCCTCGGTGTAGTTGTCGAACCCGACCCACACGGCCTTGCCGGTCACCAGCTCGTGCAGGTCGAGCTTGCGCAGGCTGATGCCGAGCATCTGGATCGTGGGCCAGCCGAGCAGCACCAGGACGGCGACGAGGGCGGGCAGGAGCAACAGATAAGGCGTGGCCCGCTCGCCGAACCCACCCCGGCGGCGCGGTTTCGCGGGAGTGACGCGCGCCGATGCCGGCGGGGTGGCCCCCGCCGGCATCGGCATGTCTTTGGTGGCGGTCATCCGCCGATGATCTTGTCGAGGGCGGCGTTGGCGTCAGCCGTGGCCTGGTCGATCGACTTCTTCCCGGTCAGGTACGCCGTCAACATGTCCTTCAGCGGGTTCTGGCCCGATTCGACCTCGCCCCACTTCGGGCTGGTGGGCACGGCGCGCCCGTTCTTCGAGGCCTTCGCCATCACGCCGCCGAGCGGGTCCTTGTCCAGCGCGCTGGTGTCGGTCGAGGTGCCCGGCACGTAGCCGGCGGCGGCCATCTGGCTCATGTACTTGGTGCTGGTGAGCAGCTTCAGGTACTCCTTGGCGAGGTCCGCGTGCTTGCTGTTGAGCGGGATCACCAGGTTCGAGCCGCCGAGGAACACCGGGGCCGTCTGGCCGGCGGTCTTGCTCGGGATCGGGAACGCGCCGGTCTTGTCGGTGATGCTCGGGTCGGTCTTCGCGGCCGTGGCGACCTCGCCCGGCGTGCCGATGAACATCGCGACCTTGCCGCCGCCGTAGATGCCGGCCTGCTGCGGCGTGGCCTCGTCGTTGTCCTTCGGCGCGGTGGTGCCGGAGGCGTCCACGAGCTGCTTGTAGAACTCGAGACCCGCCTTTGCACCGGCCGAGTCGAGCGTCGACTTGAAGCCCTTGCCGTCGGCCTGGGCGACGTCGCCGCCGTTGTCCCAAATGAACGACAGCAGGGTGTACCAGTACTGACCCGGCAGGTAGAGGGGCTGGAAGTCCTTGTCGCTGCCGAACTTCGCCTTCAGCTTGGCGATGTCGTCGAGCCACTCCGCGTTCGAGGTCGGCGGTGCGGTGATACCGGCTTGGGCGAACATGTCCTTGCGGTAGAGGACCTCGCGGTTGGCGGCGTAGAACGGCACGCCGTAGGTCTTGCCCTCGAACTCGCCCGAGGCCTTGAGTCCGGTCAGCCACTGCGCGCCGTTGAAGCTGTTGACGTCGGCGGAGAGGTCGGTGAGCACCTCGTCGGAGGCGAACGCCGGGGTCTGGGTGTTGCCGACCTCGATCACGTCGGGCGGGGTGTCACTCGCGAGCGCGGTGGTCAGCTTCTGCTGGATGCCGTTCCACGGCTGGATCTGGTAGTTGACCTTGACCCCGGCGTGGGCCGCCTCGAACTCCTTGTTGAGGGCACCCGTGAGGCTGTCCGGCGCGGAGCCGTCCATGAGCCAGACCGTGAGCGTGCCACCGTCCGAACCACCCGAGCCGGACGCGGTGTCACCGCCGCCCGAACCGGCACACCCGGCTGTCGCGAGGGTGAGGGCGGCGGCACCCGCCGCCAGTTTGAGCCAGCGCTTCACTTGTCTGTCCTTTCGGTGTCCGGCCCCCAGGCCGGTCGAGTGACAAATGGTGTAGACCAATGTTGAGCAGAGTGGTCCGGACCACAGCTGGTGTCAAGCCGGTTGCCAAGACGTTGTAAACGCGACGGAGAGTTTGACGCTGCGTGTCCGGCCGGTTACCAGCGTGCGGCGCAAAAGTGCAGGTGGCGCACCGGAAAACCTTTACCGGGCAGGGTTTGTCTCGCCGTGGCGGTTGTTCGTGAAGACCTCGCCGGAGTGCGGGACGCGGACAGAAGCTGTCCGCGAGACGGGGCGCGACCCGGTCCAGTGGTACGGGCTGGTCCGCCTGAAAGGCGGGCGGCAAGAAATCGGCGCGGCTCGGGCAAGGCCGAGAGTGGACATCGGCCCCGCGATCGTACGGAAGCCCGCGATCGGGATTCGGGTGGGCGAGTCCCGCTAGCCGGGACGCCGCGAAAACGAGTGCTGCGCAAGGGGTTGACACACGAAAAGGGCCCCGCCCGGCGGGTGCCGGGCGGGGCCGTGGTGCGCTCCCCGAGCGGGTCAGGGTCGACCGTTCGGTGGTTGACCGAGCGGTGCGGGATTGGTCAGCGCTGGGTCGTCGAGTGCTGGACCGGTCAGTGGTTGACCTTGAACCACGGCTGCGACCAGCCGAGGTAGGTCTGGCCCCACGAGCTCTTGATCTCCGAGATCGTGGTCTGGGTGTAGCTGCCCGCGCCGTGGATGTCGTTCGACAGGAACTGGCCGCCGCCGATCGAGATCATGGTGTGGCCCGCGCCGCCGTTGGAGAAGAAGGCGAGCCCGCCGGCCGGCACGTTCTGGTCACCGGCGTGCTTGTACTGCGCGGGGATCTGGGTCCAGTGCACGTACGCGGTCTCGGAACCGCTGGCGGAGAACCCGTAGTTCTGGGCGTTGATGCGGTCGCACCAGCCGTCGTAGGAGGCGACGTTGTTGGTGTGCACGCGGGTCTTGGCGTAGGCCACGGCCTGCGCGCAGGTCTTCGCGTCACCGAGCCCGGTGGTGGAGCAGGTGCTCTGCGGCGGCGTCGGCACGCCGGTGCAGTCCGGGGCGATGCGGCCGTCGGAACCGGTGTAGACGTAGGTGTCGGTGATGTAGCCGCCCTTTGCCGCGACGTGGTCCCAGATATTGCTGGTGCCGTACTTGCCGGTCACCGTGTCGCCGGTGGTCTGGCAGTCGATGACCACGGCGGTGCCGTCGGCGATGGTGCCGACGGAGCTCGCGCCGGTGCCGGGCGCCGAACGCACGGTGAGCGGCGCGCCGGAGTCGGTGTGCACGGTGCCGTTGGCGTCGGCGGCCAGCGCCGGCGCGATGCCCGACAGCGTCAGCGCCGCGGCGAACGCGACCAGGCCCAGCGTGCGTTTCGCGATTCTCATCCTCGGTCCTCCTGATCCCCAGTGGGTGTGGGAACCAGGTTCGCCCGAGCCGATACACGCGCCGTACAAATGCGTTCGCGGCGGCCGTGAACCCCGGACAATCCGGACGCGCGGTCAGCCCTTGCGGGGGTGGCCCGACTTGCGCCGCGGCACGTAGTCGCGGCTGTCGCCCTGGATCAGCCGCGAGCGCAACGTGGTGAGCAGCTCCGAGGTCTGGTTGGCGTGGTCCTCGTCGCGCGAGGCCAGCCCGAGCAGCAGCGCGTCCGCCAGCACCTCGGCGCTGAGCATCTCGCCGGTGAAGTTGCTGGGGGAGTGCGTGGCCTGCAGGGCCACGGCCACGCGGTCGCCGAAGACGGGTGCGAGCGAGTCGGTGATCAGCAGCGTGTGGGCGCCGACCTCGCGCGTGCGGTCGAGCAGCACCTCGATGTCGCCGAGCAGCCGGCTCGGCAGGAACAGCACCACGACGTCGCCCTCGCCGAGGCCGAGCAGGTCGTCGGCGAGGCGGAAGCCGGTGGCGCCGCTGGCGCGGGCGCGACGGCCCATCCGGCCCAGGCGCAGCGCGACGTACCCGGCGAGGAAGCTCGACGGGCCGATGCCGAAGGCCAGCACCTCGCGCGCGCCGGCCAGCAGGTCCACGGCCTTCTCGAAGTCCTCCTCCGAAATGAGGCGCCAGGTCTCGGCCAGCCGCTCGGTCGCCTCGGTGAACACGCGCGCGAGCACGGTCGTGGGCTCGCCGGTGGGCTCGCCGATCTGGCGGTGGCGCAGCTCGATCGACGGGCTGGTCTCGGTGACCACCTGCCGGGCGAGGTGCTGGCGCATGTCGGCCAGGCCGCTGTAGCCGAGCGTCTTGGCGGTGCGGACCACGGTGGCGTCGCTCGTACCCGTGGCCGAGCCGATCTGCTCGGCGGTGGCGAAGATCGCCTCGCGTGCGTGGTGGCGCAGGTACTCGGCGACGGCGCGCTCGGCCCGCGACATCCCGGCGAGGCGGCCGGTGATCCGCTCGGTGAGCGAATCGCCGCCGTCAGCGGGGGTGGCGTCGTCGGGCATCGGATCACTCTCCTGTCGGCTCGCCTGCATCGTAGTGGTCCGCGGTGCCGTCGTGTGCGGGACCACAGTGGACGGTGTGGCGCGCCCCTGTGATCCGCGGCGCGGGTTGCCCTCCGGGAATGCGGTGACTAGGGTTCGAGTTAGTCATTGTTAGTGACTAATTCGAACCGGGGAGCTGACGATGTCGGTGATCGAGCTGACGACCTTCACGGTCCGGCCCGACCGGACGCGGGCGATGCTGGATGCCCGCCCCGGCATGGTGGAGGCCTTCCGCCGGGACCGGCGCGGGTTCGTGTCGGCGCGCCTGGTGCGGGTGTCCGAGGACACTTGGCTGGACTTCGTCGAGTGGACCGACGACACGGCCTGGGACGCCTCGCGCGCGAAGGGTGCGAACCAGCCGGAGATCGCCGCGTTCTTCGCGACGCTGGACACTCTGGTGAGCTCCGAGCGGGGCGTGCGCTACGACGACCCGGCGGGCGCGAGGGTCCGGACCATTGCCTATGGGCCTTCTCCGTCGCAGGTGGGGGAGCTGTACCTGCCTGAGGGAGCCGGGCCGTTCCCGGTGGTGGTGCTCGCCCACGGCGGGTTCTGGACGGCGCTGTATGACCGTCGCCAGATGACCCGTCTCGCCGACGACCTCGTCGCGCGCGGGTATGCGGTGTGGAACGTCGAGTACCGCCGCCTGGGCGAATCCGGCGGCGGCTGGCCGGGCACGTTCACCGACTTCGCCGCGGCGGTGGACGCCGTCGCCACCCTCGACCCTGCGCTCGACGTCTCGCGTGTCGTCCTCGTCGGCCACTCCGCCGGCGGCCAGCTCTCGGCCTGGGCCGCCGGCCGTTCGGCCCTGCCCACCGGCGCACCGGGCGCGGACCCCAGGGTCACGCCCGCCGCCGTCGTGTCACTTGCCGGTGTCCTGGACCTGCGCGGCGCGGCCGACGCCCGCCTCGGCCGCGAACTGGCCGATCCTGATCTGCCGGCCCCGGCCGGTGCCCCCGTCGAAGCGGACCCCGCGCACGTTACGGCCGTCGCCGCCCTCGCCGGCGCCGGCCTGGTCCCCGCCCTCCTCGGCGGCACCCCGGCCACCGTCCCGGACCGCTACGCCCTCGCCACGCCGGCCGGCACGGGCGTCCCCCTGCTGGTCGTGCACGGCGACGCGGACGAGATCATCCCGGCGGCCCAGGCGCGCAGCCCGTACGCGGAGGAGACGATCGACGTCGCGGGCGCGGGCCACTTCGAGGTGATCGACCCGGCGAACCCGTCGTGGGCGCGCGTGGTGGCGTGGCTGGAGACGAAGCCGGCCGGGTGAACTCCGACCGGCCCCGGTTATCCGGGCTGGGTACCTCGCCACTGCCGACCAGTCGCAGCCTGGCGCGGTGCGGCTCGGCGGTGTCCGATCTCGGAGTGGCCGCGCCGGGCCCGTGGCAGGTGATCGGCGGGGGAGCTCGGCCGGGTGATCGGGGCCGGTCGCTACGCTGCCGGACATGACCACCACTCGTCCGGCTTTGCGGGGGTTGCCCGGGTTCGTGCTCGTCGTGCGGTTCTGCACGGAGCTGGCCCTGCTGGCGGGCCTCGCGGTCGCCGGGGCACGGCTGGGTGGGAGTGTGCTGCTGGACATCGTCGGCGGGGTGCTGTGGCCGGTGCTGGCCGGGGCGATCTGGGCGCTCGTCGTGGCCCCCAAGGCGCCGCGGCGGGCGCCGGAGCCGACGCGGTTCATCCTGGAGTTCGCGTTGTTCGCGGCGGCGGCCGTGGCGCTGGCGGCGTCCGGGCTGCTGATCGCCGGGATCGTGCTCGCGGTGGTCGGCGTGGCGACGGCGGTCGCGGTGCGGGTCTTCGCCAAGGACTCCTAGCCGGAAGCCCTGGTTGTGGTGCCTCAGTCGAGCCGGTCCAGGACGTCCAGGTCGGCGCGGGTCAGCGAGTTCGTGGTGATCGCCAGCTCCGTCAGCAGGTTGTGGTTGAGCGAGTTGCCGATCGGCTCCGGCACCTCCGTGCGCTTGAGCCCGCGCACGCCCTGACCCGAGAGCCGCTCGCGCACGGTCGCGATCACGCGGTCGACCTTCCGCACGTCCCACTCGCCGCCCGGCTCGAGCGCGCCCATGATCTCGGCGACGTGGCCGCGGCTCATGGGCTGCGGCTGGACCTCCCGCCGCAGGTACTGCTGGCCGAGCACCGTGAGCACGAGCCGCTGGGCGGCGGTGAGGTCCCACTGCCGGCCGGGCAGCGTCGGGCCGGTGACGGGCATCGGCCGGTTGTGGTCGGGCGCGTTCACGCGGACCTCGAGCGGGTGCTTGCGCCCGCCGGAGCCGACCACGAGCAGCGTGGTGAAGCCCGCAGGCAGCGGCTCGGGCTCGTCGTCGGAGTGCAGCAGCCGCGTGGGGGAGAACTCGATCGGCGTGTGGCCGGAGTTGCTCAGCAGCCACCAGCCCCGCCGGTACGTCAGCGCGCCGTGCTCCCGGCTCACGCGCGGGTCGTCCTCGCCGACCTTGACACCGTCCGGCCCGGGTTGGCGCCCGAACGGCAGCCGTGCGTACTCGGCGGGCAGCACGACGGCCGTGCCCGCCAGGCCGCGGACCACGACGGCGCCTGGGGTTTCGGCCGCGGGGTTGTCAGCGGGGAAGGAGGTCACCTCGGGTCCTCTCGAATCGGGGACCGGTCCCGTCGCAGGCCGGTACGGTGCGCGCATGGATCTTCGCACCACTGCCCGGGCGGCCGCCGCCCCCGTGGCCGCCGCGGCTCTGCTCGGCGCTCTCTCCGCGTGCGGGAGCGACGCCGCCCCCGTGGCACCGGCGGCGTCGGCGTCCGCGCCGGCCTCTTCCTCTTCGGTCGCTCCGCCCTCGACATCGGTGCCCGACCGCGAGCCGCACACCCTCGTGCTCAACGCGACGGGCGAGGGCAAGCTGACCCAGATCAAGTACACGCTCGACGGCGAGACGAAGCAGACCGGCGCGGTGACCCTGCCGTGGCGCCAGTCGCTCACCGTGCCGGCCGACGGCAAACCGCACCAGTGGACGCTCGAGATCTCCTACGCGGGCGGCACCAAGGGCACCGTCGACATGTTCTCGATCGTCGACGGCAAGGAGAGCATCCACACGGGTGCGGGCAGCGCGGGTTCGCCCGGCTCGCACATCAGCGGCAGCGCGTCCGTCGGCGGGACCGTGCAGGGCTGAGGACCCGCGCTCACACCGGTCCGGCGTCGTGGGACCACCAGTCGATCAGCGCGAACGGATCGTTGCCGCGGTGGGCGATCGCCTCGATGGCCGTCGCGTCGTCCGTCCACTTGAGCACGCGCTCGCCGCCGGGATCCTCGGTCGCGCAGGAGAGCCGGCCTGTGCGCCCGGCGCGGGAGTACGGCCGGTCGCCCGAGAAGTCCTTCGGCAGGCTCGTGCACGCGGCGTCACTGTCGCCGGTGCTGTTGAAGACCTGGCGCATCGTCGCGGCGTCCGGCAGCTGGTAGTAGACCACCAGCCCGGCGCCGCTCGTCCGTCCACACGCGACAGCGGCGAGCGCGGTCACCGCACCGAGGTCCTGCCACTTCTGGTCCGCGGACGGGCGCACGCAGTTGAGCCGCGACTGCTGCGGCACGTGCTGCAGCAGCGCGCGCTCGGCGTCGGTCGGGAACGCCGGCGCGGCGTGGGCGTTCACCTCGCTCACGATCCGGCTCAGCGGCGCGAGGTGCCACTGAGACCACCACCCGCCGACGGCGCCGGGCGAGGAACCCGTGACGTGGCCGATCATCGAGAACGCCTCGAGGCTCCAGTCCATCGCGACCGTGCCCTCGGGACCCGGGTGGCACAGCACCTGCCCGAGGTCCACGCTGAGCCAGTCGAACCGCGTCGTGCCGAGGAAAGCGCCGCCCGGGCACCCGCTCCCACTGGGCGCCTTGGCCGAGCCGACGAGACCGGTGAACGCCGAGCGCAGCGCCGCTACGTCGGCGAACCGGAAGTACGAAACCTGACGCGCGCCCGTGCCCTGCGGGGTGCAGGTGATCCCCGCGACGGCACCGGGATACGCGTCGAGGTCCGCGGGTGCGGCGCGCCGGCACGCTGAGCCGGCGGCGACGTCGAGCACGGCCTTTTCGTCCGGGGTGGGGAACGCGGCCGGCGCCCAGCCCGTCCAGCCGGCCCACGCCTTGCGCAGCGCGGCGTCGTCGGGTGCTTCGGCGCGGCTGACGGTGCGGGCCTTCTCGTCGGTCCAGACCACGGTCGCCGTGCCGTCGCGATCCTGGCACAGCACGCGGCCGCGCACGGGTCCGGTCGCGGGGTAACGGTGTTCGCCGCCCGTCGCGGCGGCGCAGTCGCCTTGGTTCGCTTCGACGCCCGCACGTGTGACGGCCTCGGCGTACGCGGCCGTGACCTGCTGCGGAGTCGCGTAGAGCGCCGTGGTCGCCGCCTGCCCGGACGCGTCGTGGCACGTCACCGTGGCGGTCGCGCCGGCCACGGGCTGGTTCGCGGCGGCGCACCCGTCGCGCAGGGCCGTGGGTACGCGGGCCAGCGTCGAGTCCGCGGTGCCCGGCGAACCGCCGGTGGTGAACCACAGTACGAGCGACGCCACCACCACGAGCGCGGCGGCCGGGATGCCCACCGCCTGCCACCGGCGCTTGCGGCGCCCGGCCCGTTCGGCCGCCTCGGTGGTGGCCACGAGATCGTCGACGAGCTCCGCACACGTGCGGTGCCGCTGGGCCGGATCGCGGTCGAGGGCCCGGCGCAGCGCGGCGACGCCGGGGTGCGCGAAGTCGGCGTGGTGGTGCGGCGGACTGCCGGAGAGGCATTCGTAGAGCACGCACGCCAGCGCGTACACGTCGGCCGCCGCCCCGACCGGCCGGCCCTCGCGTTGCTCCGGGGCCGCGTAGTTCATCGTGCCGAGGAACCCGCCGGTCGCGGTGAGCCGCGTCAGGTCGAGGTTGCGTGCGATGCCGAAGTCGCACAGGTACACACCACCGGTCGCGTCTTCGAGCAGGATGTTGCCCGGCTTCACGTCGCGGTGCACGAGGTTGCGGGCGTGCGCGGCGTCCAGCGCCGCGCCGACCCCGCGCCCGATCGCCACCGTCTGCTCGAACGACAGCGCGCCGCGGCGGTGGATCAGCCGCGCGAGGTTCGTGCCGAGCACGAACTGCATCGCGAGGTACCCGAGGTGCCCGTCGGCGGAGAACCCGGCGTCGTAGGACGCGACGATGTGCGGGTGGTCCAGGGCCAGCGCGATGCTCGTCTCACGCTCGAAGCGCCGGCGGAACCCCGGCTCGGCCATGAACTCCGGCCCGACGACCTTGAGCGCGACGGGCCGCTTCGCCACTAGGTCGTAGGCCTCGAAGACCTCGCTCATGTTCGTTTTGGCGAGCTGGCGCAGCAGCCGGTAACGGGGCAGCCGGCCGGTGATGTCCGGCCGGTCGAGCGTCGGTGCTTCCGTCTCGTCCACTTCTTCGTCCCCCGAGGTGCGCCGGGGGAGCTTAACCGGTGGCGCGCGGATGCCGCTCGGCCTGGCAGGTCGCGGCCGCGCGCCAGGGTTGCGTCCCGCGCGGTGGTGGATGAAACTCCGGGCTATGCCGAGCCCGTTCAGCGCCGAAACCGGCGAAGCGATCCAGCACGCGCGTCAGCACTCCGTCGGTGACCTCCTCCGGCGCACGGCCGCGCGGTACCCGGACAAGCTCGCCGTGGTCGACGGGGAGCGGCGGCTGAGCTTCGCGGAGTTCGACGCGGCCGTGAACCGCTGCGCCCACCGCCTCGCCGAGCGCGGTCTCGTCAAAGGCGACCGGCTCGCGCTGCTGAGCCACAACTGCCTGCAGTACGTGGTGCTGGCGTTCGCGACGGCCCGGCTCGGCGTGGTGCTCGTGCCCGTCAACTTCATGCTCGGCGCCGACGAGATCGCCTACATCCTCGGCCACGCCGGCGTGTCCGGGCTGGTCGCTGAAGACGCGCTCCTGGCCACCGGGGCGGCGGCGCTGGAGCGCGCGGGGCTCGGCGGCGGGGTGCGCGGCCGCATCGGCGGCACCGCTGAGGACTGGGAAGATGTCGACGCCTGGATCGACGGCCCTGGCGACGAGACCGAGCCCGGTGTGGCCGTCGCCGACGACGACCCGCTGCGGCTGATGTACACCTCCGGGACCGAGTCGCGGCCGAAAGGCGTGCTGCTCTCGAGCCGTTCGCTGATCGCGCAGTACGTGTCGTGCGTGATCGACGGCGGCATGAGCGCCGACGACGTCGAGGTCCACTCCCTGCCGCTCTACCACTGCGCGCAGCTCGACTGCTTCTTCTCCGTGGACGTCTACCTCGGCGCCACCAGCGTGATCCTGCCCGGCCCGGACCCGGCCGCGCTGCTGGCGGCCGTCGAGCGCGAGCGCGCCACGAAGCTGTTCGCGCCGCCGACGGTGTGGATCTCGCTGCTGCGCCACCCGGCGTTCGACACCACCGATCTCTCCAGCCTGCGCAAGGGCTACTACGGCGCCTCGGCGATGCCGGTCGAGGTCCTGCGCGAGCTGGCCCGGCGGCTGCCCGACGTCGAGTTCTGGAACTTCTACGGCCAGACCGAGATGGCGCCGCTGGCCACGATCCTGCGTCCGCACGAGCAGCTGCCGAAGGCCGGTTCGGCGGGCCGGGCTTCGCTCAATGTCGAGACGCGCATCGTCGACGAGGACGGCCGCGCGCTGCCGCCGGGGGAGATCGGCGAGATCGTGCACCGCAGCCCGCACGCGACGCTCGGCTACTACGAGGACGAGGAGAAGACGGCCGGCGCGTTCGCCGGTGGCTGGTTCCACTCCGGCGACCTCGGCGTGCTCGACGACGAGGGCTACCTGTCCGTGGTGGACCGCAAGAAGGACATGATCAAGACCGGCGGGGAGAACGTCGCGAGCCGCGAGGTGGAAGAAGCCCTCTACCGCCTGGACGGCGTCGCCGAGGTCGCCGTGTTCGGCGTCGCGCACCCGCGCTGGATCGAGGCGGTGACGGCGGCCGTCGTCCCGCGCGAGGGCGTGGAGCTGACCGCCGAGGCCGTGCTCGCCCACGCGCGCGAGCACCTGGCCGGCTACAAGTGCCCGAAATACGTGGTCTTCACCGACGCGTTGCCGAAGAACCCGAGCGGGAAGATCGTGAAGCGCACTTTGCGCGACACCCACGCGGACCTCGCCGCGGAGGAGCAGGGCGCTCAGCCGTCGGGCACTCAGTCTTTGGGCGCTCGGTCTTTGGGTACTCAGTCGCCTGGTGCCGTCAGGTAGCGCTGCGCGACGGCCTTGTTGTAGCGGCTCAGCAGCGAGCCGAACGAGCGCAGATCCTCTTCGCTCCAGTCGCCGAGCAGCTCCGCGGCCGCGTTGCGGCGGCGCGACTGCGTCACCCGCATGCGGTGGCGGCCCTCGTCCGTGGGCGTGAGGATGCTGCGCCGACGGTCGGCGGCCGAGGGGCTGCGTTCGACGAGCCCTTTGCCGAGCAACACCGAACCCTGCCTGCCGACGGTGGACGGGTCTAGACCGAGTGCCCCGGCGAGCGTTCCCACGTCCGCCGAACCCAGTTCGTCCAAAGTGCGCAGCAGCAGGTACTCCGCTTGGTCCAGTTCGGCGTACGCGTCGGTGCGTCGGCGCAGCAGTTCGAAGTTGCGCACGAGCACCGCCGTGGCCAGTTCGAGCACGTCGAGTGTGTCGCCGGTCTCGGCGAGCCGATCCGCGAGCTTCGAGGCTGCGAAAGTCGGTTCGATCACTCGGAACTCCAAACCCCTGTATGACACCGGTATTTATCGGTATCATACCGGTGATCACTCCGAACGCACGGGAAGGCGGGTTTTGTGCTGCCCACGGCCAGGGAGTTCCGCGACAGGGTCGTCGCTTCGGATCCGGGTCTCAACCGGTTGAGATCGGCCGGTTCGGCGACCATCGGCATGGCCAGCGCCCTGGCGGTGGAGTACCTCGTGGCCAAGCTCACCGGCGCCGACGCCATGGGCACACTCACCTCGATGCTGCTCGGCGCGGTCGTCGGGATGATGGGCGCGATGGCGCTCGGTGACGGCAGCCGGTGGGTGAAGACCCGCACGGCCGCGTTCTTCCCGGTCGCGCTCGGCACCGGTATGACGCTCGGCGTGCTCGTCGGCAACAACGGCACCCTGATGCTCGTCGTGTTCGTGCTGGTGATGTTCATGTCGGTGTACGTCCGCAAGTTCGGCGGGCCGTTCTTCTTCTACGGCTTCATGGGCTGGATGGGCTACTTCTTCGCAGCGTTCCTGCACGCGACGTTCGCGACGCTGCCGAGCCTGCTGCTCGCCGTGGTCGTCGCGAGCGCGTGGCTGCTGCTGCTGTTCGTCACCGTGCTGCGGACCAACACCACGAAGACGCTGCGCCGCGTGCTGCGCGCGTTCGACGCGCGCGGCCGGGCCGTGGCGCGTGCGTGTGCCGACCTGCTGGCCAACCGCGAGCCCAAGCAGGAGGTGCGGTTGCGCCGGCGGCTGCAACGGCGGCAGGCGCGCCTGGCCGACACGGCGCTGATGGTCGAGGGCTGGTCGGCTCAGCCGGGCGCGGTGCCGCGCGGGCGTTCGGCGGCTTCGCTGCGGCGACAGATGGTCGACGCGCACCACCTGCTCGACGAGCTCGCCACGGCCGCGGACTCGTTGGTGCGCAGCGGTTCGGGCCTCACCGTGCTTGCGGCCGAGGTGGCCGACCGCCTGGCCCGCCGCGACGACCGCGGCGCGAGCGAGGTCGCCTACCGGCTCGCGGGGCACGCCGAGAGTGCCGGCGGTGCCGCGGGCGGCTGGTGGCCCGCGCGGCACTTCGCGGCGGCGGCCCTGGAGGTCGTGGCGGTGTTCGACGCCGCGCCGAAGCCCGAGGAGATCGCGGCCGAACCGGTGGACGACTTCGAGCCGGCCGTCGGGCTCGCGTTCGGCAACCTGCCCGGCTCGCCCGCCGCGGCGGGCGACGTGCCGGCTCGGCAGTCGAAGTGGAACCCCTTGGCGCGGCTGGACTTCATCACGCGGCAGGCGGTGCAGAGCGCGGTCGCGGGCGGGCTGGCGATCCTCATCGGCAAGGAACTGTCCGACGCGCGGTACTACTGGGCGGTGCTGGCGGCGTTCTTCATGTTCACCGGCACGGCCACGCGCACCGAGACGTTCATCAAGGGCTTCAACCGGGTGCTCGGCACACTCGTGGGGCTGCTCGCGTCGGTCGGGTTCGCCGAGCTGACCGCGGGCAACACCGCCGCCGTGCTGGTGACGATCTGCGGCGCGATGTTCTTCGGTTTCTACCTGATCCAGATCTCGTACGCGTACATGATCTTCTTCGTCACGATCATGGTCGGGCAGCTCTACAGCGTGCTCAACGAGTTCTCGGCGGGACTGCTCCTGCTCAGGCTCGAGGAGACCGCGGCCGGCGCCGTGGCGGGGCTGGTCGTCGCGGTGGTGGTGATCCCACTGTCCACCCGGGACACCGTGCGCAGCGCGCGGAACAACCTGCTGGCGGCCCTCGGCGACATCCTCAAGGCCGCGGCCGAGCGGCTGGAGCACGGCAAGGCCGTGGACCCCCAGCCCGATTTCGACGCCCTCGCGCGCGCCCTGGACCACCGCCGGTACCAGCTCGCGCTCGTCGCGCGGCCGCTGACCCGGCCCATCCTCGGCGGCACCGACTCGCCGAAGCGGCGGCACCGGCTTTCGCTCTACGCGGCGCTGGCCACGCACGGCCGCGCGCTCAGCGTCGCGGTCCGCTGGCCGGAAGGCACGTGCAGCGCGCACCCGGATGGCCCGGTCGCGGCGTGCGCCGCGCTGGCGGCGGCGGTGGAGGAGCTCGCCGCGACGCCGGTGGGCGCGCCCACCACAGCGGTGCGCGGTCCGCTGGCGAGCGCTGACGTGGCGTTGTTCGCGTACACACCGGCGGCGCCAGGGGATCGGGCGAAGGATCCGGTGCTGCTGGCGTTGAGCCACCTTTACCTGGTGCTGCGCGATCTGACGGCCACCGGCCCGATGGAGCTGCGTCCTTCGCCGGCACTCGCGTCGCCGGGGCCGCGGCTCTACCGGCAGATCCGGGCTGGGTTGCCGCCGGTGCCGGCCCCTGTGCCGACCGCCGTGCCGACCCGGGAAAACTGACATCCGCGCACGAACCGTGCCCTTCGCGACCTTCCTCTGAGACCGGCCGACGCGTTTCGGACGGCGGAGGCGCTATCACTCTCCTACTGGGGATTTCCGGGAGGAGGGCTCCGATGGCCGCGGAAACGAGGCAGACCGTCCAGCTGTGCCGGTGCGTGTGTTCGGTGCTGGGACACCACCATTCGGTGTGCGACGAGCTCGCCGTGCCGGGTGCCACGGTCGCGCTGGTGTCCGGCACCGACGTGCGGGCCGTGCCCGCGTGCCTCGGCTGCCACACCGCCGTGAACCGGCAGCTGGCGCGCCGCTGAGGCTTCGCGGGGGACTACGCTTTCCGGGTGGCGCGACGGAAGAACCCTGCGGTGGACCTGCCCGAGCACCCGAGGCTGACCCTGCCGCCGCGCACCATCCTGCGCGACAGCGTGTACGAGGCGCTGAAGGCGATGCTCATGGACCTCGACGTCGCTCCCGGCAGCCGGCTGTCGATCGACGGCATCGCCCGCCGCCTCGACGTCTCGCCGACCCCCGTGCGCGAGGCCCTCACCAAACTCGAGTCCGACGGCCTCGTCGCGACCCGGCCCAACGCCGGCTACGTGGTCGCGCCCGTCCTCGACGAGACCGAGCTGGACCACCTCTTCGACGTCCGCGTCCTCCTGGAGCCCGAGGCCGCCCGCCTCGCCGCCGGCGCCGCCTCGAAGGCCGAGGTGTCCGCCCTGCGCGCCGCCTGCGCGGCCATGTCCGCCCACCCAGCGGGCGAGGACTACCACGCCTACCGCGACTTCGCGGTTCTCGACGTACGCCTCCACCGCGTCATCGCGGAGGCCTCGGGCAACCCGCTCATCGCCGACGCCCTCGCCCGCCTCCATGCCCACACCCACGGCTACCGCCTGTACTTCCGGGTGGGCATCGCGGCCGAGACGACGCGCGAACACGCGGCCATCGTCGAGGCGATCGCCTCGCACGACGGCCCGGGCGCGGCGGCCGCGATGCGGACGCACCTGGACCGGTCACGGGTCCGGCTGCACAGCGCCTACGACGGCGGGGTCGGCCAGTCCGAAGAGGACTGACCGGGGCTGTGCCCGGGCACTGATCTGCTTCGCACGACGGCCGCGCGGCCCAGGCCGCGGTCCACGAGCATCGGGACCATTGGCGCTCGGCGGCGCGGAGGTTCAGCCGGCGGCGCGGCCGGTAGCGCTGGCGGGGTCGCCGGCCGGCGACCGACTGAAGCGATGTCGCCGCGACCCGGTCGTGGTGCTCAGCCGTCTCGACCGTTCGCGCCCGGCGGCGCGACCGGTCCTCCGGCGACGAGCGCGACGTTTCTCGCGGCGCGCTTCGCGTCGAGCGCGGCAGGAGGAGGCGACTGACCGCACCGGATTTCGGTAGCCGGCGACCGGTCCTGTGCTGCTAGGTTCGTGGGAGTCGTCCGGGCCCGCATTGGTTCGGGCCTTACCTTCCCCCGGCGACGAGGGCCACGGGTCGCGCGGCGATCGTGACTCGCCCCGCCGGGTGGCGTGAGGGAATGTCGATGTCGGGCGCCGGTGGTTATCGGTCGCTGTTGTGTACGCGTGGTGCGGCCGCGTTCTTCGTGGCAGCCGCGGTGGGGCGCGTGGGGATCGCCATGACGGGGCTCGGCCTCGTGTGGCTAGTGCATGCGCGCACCGGGTCGTACGGCACGGCCGGGCTCGCCGGCGGCGGGTTCGCTCTTGCCGAGGCGTTGTGGGGGCCGCAGGTCGCCCGGCTCGTCGACCAGTTCGGGCAGACGTGCGTGCTGCCGTGCTGTCTCGTCGCGCACGGGGGCGCGATCGCCGTGGTGCTGGGGTCCTCCGGCGTGGCGGCGGAGGTCGTCGCCGCGAGTTGTGCCGGTGCGGTCGTGCCGCAGCTCGGTGCGCTCTCCGGGGCACGGTGGGCGTACCTGTTGCGAGAGCGGACCGAGGAGCTGCCCACCGCCTTCTCGCTGGAGTCGCTGGCCAACGCCACCGCGTTCCTCCTCGGGCCCGTGCTGGTCACCTCTCTCGGCGCGTCCGGACACGAGGCGCCGGCCACCGCCGTCGCGGCGAGCCTGATTCTCGCCGGGGGAGCGGTGCTGGCCGCCGAGCGCCGCACGGCACCCACGCCCGCGAAGACCCTCCACACAGGACAGACCCTGCTCCGCCCGGCCTTCGCCCGGATCGCCCTGATGAACCTGGCCCTCGGCATGTACTTCGGCACCACGCAGGTCTCCGTGAGCGCCTTCGCCCTCGATCACGGCGCCCCGGCTGCACCGATCGTCGCCGTGGCCAGCGTCAGCGGGCTGCTGTCCGGCTGGGTCTACGGACTGCGCCGCCACCGCACCCCCGCCCGGCGCCGGCTCCTCAGAGCCGGCGTCTACCTCACCGGTGCATCGGCGGTGCTTCCCCTCGCTCCCAACGCACTCTGGCTCGCCGCCGCCCTCGCCCTCACCGAGGCGGCGATCCCGCCCACACTCGTCCTGCTGAACGTCGAAACCGAGAAGTCCGTCCACCCTACCGCGCTCACCCAGGCGTTCACCTGGAACAACTCCGCCAGCGCAGCCGGTTCTGCCCTCGCGGCCTCCCTCGCCGGACGAGTGGCGGACGGTGGGGGTGCCTCGGCCGCACTGGCACTGGCGCTGGTCCCCGCGGCCGGTCTCGTCGCGTTGGCTAGGCCACCCGGCGGTCGTCCATCGCGTCGCGGTTCCACGGGATGCCGAGGCCCGGCGTCTCCGGGGCGACGGCGTGCCCGTCGGAGATCGTCATCTCGGCCGTCGTGACGGCGCGCAGCTGCGGGATGTGCTCGACGTAGCGGCCGTTCGGAATCGCGGCGGTCAGGCTGACGTGCAGCTCCATCAGGAAGTGCGGGCACACCTGGACGTTGAACGCCTCCGCCAGGTGCGCGACCTTGAGCCACGGCGTGATCCCGCCGACGCGCGCGACGTCGACCTGCACGATCGAGGCGGCACCACGGTGGAGGTAGTCGCGGAACTGCGCCACGGAGTACAGGGACTCCCCGACGGCGACGGGGATCGGCGTGGCCGCGGACAACCGGGCGTGACCGGCGACGTCGTCGGCGGGCAGGGGCTCCTCGAGCCAGAACAGGTCCACCGCCTCGAACGCTCTCGCCCGCCGGATCGCCTCCGCCGCGGTGAGGGACTGGTTGGCGTCCACCATCAGGTCGAACCGCGGCCCGACAGCCTCGCGCACGGCGGTGAGCCGCTCCAGGTCCTCGTGGGCGGTGGGCTTGCCGACCTTCACCTTCACGCCGCCCCACCCCGCGGCCGCGGATTTCCGGGCGCCCGCGACGAGTTCGTCGGTGCTCAGGTGCAGCCAGCCGCCTTCGGTGTCGTAGAGCGGCACGCGCGGGGCGAACCCGCCGGCGACCCGCCACAGCGGCTCGTCCGCGCGCCGGCACTTCAGGTCCCACAACGCCGTGTCCACCGCGGCGAGGGCCAGCGACGTGATCGCGCCGACGGTGGTGGCCCGCGTCGAGGCGAACAGGTCGTGCCAGACCGCCTCGATCCGGCGCGCGTCCTGGCCGATCAGCCGGGGCAGCAGGTGGTCGCGCAGCAGCGCGAGCACGGCCGTGCCGCCGGTGCCGATCGTGTAGGAGTAGCCGAGCCCGGTGCCGCCGTCGGCGGTGGCCAGCTCGACGAACACCGTCTCCTGCTTGAGAAACGCCTGCACGGCGTCGGTGCGCTCCTGCTCCACCTCGAGATCGACGAGAAACGCCTCGGCCTTCACGACCACAGCCACGCGGTCCTCCTCGCTGACTCGGCAGGGACAGTGCACGATCCTATAGGAAAGTGCACCGATGAGTTTCCGCGCCCGCGCCGGTCGGTACGGGAAACGACCACGGAGGTGCGGAATGGGCAAGCTGCTCTACTCGGCGTCGATGTCGCTCGACGGGTTCATCGCGGGACCGGGCGGGGACATGCAGTGGGTGAAGGAGTTCTTCGGCCCCAACCCCGAGATCGACCGGCTGGTGGCGGACATCGGCGCGCTGCTCGTCGGACGCCGCACGTACGGCGGCGACGACCCGTACCGCGACACGGAAGCCGAGGGCAAGGCCTTCGGCGGCGCCTGGGCAGGTCCGCAATTCGTGCTCACGCGCCGGCCCGCCGAGCCGGCGCCCGACGTGACGTTCGTCGACGACCTGCGCAGCGGTGTCGAGCTGGCGAAGGCGGCCGCGGGGGAGAAGTACGTGAACGTCCTCGGTGCCACTGTCGCGCGGGCGTGTCTCGACGCGGGGCTTCTCGACGAGGTCCTCGTGTCGGTTTTGCCCGTGCTGCTGGGCGACGGGGTGCGGCTGTTCGACCGGCCCGGCGGCGATCCGGTGCGCCTCGAACGGAAGTCGCAGACCGAAGCGCCGCTCGCGACGAACCTGTGGCTACGCGTCGTGCGCTGACGAGATCAGGCCGGTGAGCACGGCTTCGGTGAGGTGGCGCAGCCGCGGCGTGAACTCGACGACGGCGTGGCCCAACCGCGGGTCCTCCCGGTAGAGCTGCGCGAGCGTCTCGGGCGGGTGCGAGATCTGCCAGAACGAGGCGGCCAGTGACGTCACGGCGCCGACGACGTGGCGCCCGCCTGCCGCGCCCAGCCCCGGCAGCGTCCGGGTGAGGAGGGCGGCGATGTCCTTGACGGCTTCCAGTGCGGAGAGCTTGAACGCCCGCACCGACTCGAGCGACACGTGCCGTTCGAGGGTGAGCGCCGCGTGGGCGAGGAGGTCGCAGAAGAGCGGTCGTTCGTCGAGCGTGCGCGCGATGACGTCGGCGACCTCGGCCGGCGACGCGCCGGTGGTCTCGTCCAGTGCCGCGTGCAGCCCGGCCGCCCAGTCGCGCCAGCTCTCGGCGGTGAGGTGCAGGTAGATCTCTTCGCGGGTCTCGAAGTAGCGCAGCAGCGCGGACTTGTGCACGCCGACTTCACCGGCGATGTCCCCGAGTGTCACGGCCCGCACGCCGTCGCGGGTCGCGAGCAGCCGTGCCGCGGCGAGGATCGCCTCGCGCCGCTGCTCCTTGTGCTCGGGGCGCCGCGCCCGCTGGAAGTCGGAAGTGACCACCTGCACAGGTTACCGCAACGCCGTTGTGTTGTTAAGAGAACGGCGTTGCGCTAACTTGGTGGTGCGGGGAGCCTCCCCGCTCGAGGCGAGAGGGATCGAACGATGAGCAAAGTGTGGCTGGTCACGGGTGGTTCGCGCGGTCTGGGCCGTGCGGTGGTGGAAGAGGTGCTGGCGGCGGGCAACGACGTCGTGGCGACGGCGCGCAACGTCGACTCCCTGAAGGACCTGGACGAGCGTTACGGCGATCATCTGCTGCGCCACCCGCTGGACGTGACCGACCCGGCGCAGGCCGAGGCGGCCGTCGCGGCGGCCGTGGAGCGGTTCGGGCGGCTCGACGTGGTGGTGAACAACGCGGGTTACGCCAACCTGGCCTCGGTCGAGGAGGTCGACCTGGCGGACTTCCGCGCGCAGGTCGAGGCGGTGTTCTTCGGGACTGTGCACGTGACCAAGGCGGCGCTGCCGGTGTTCCTGGCGCAGCACTCGGGGCACTTCATCCAGGTCACGTCGATCGGCGGCCGGGGCACCGCGCCCGGCATTTCCGCCTACCAGAGCGCGAAGTTCGCGACGGAGGGCTTCTCCGGCGTGCTCAACGACGAGGTATCGGGCCTGGGAATCAAGGTCACCATGGCCGAGCCGGGCCTGATGCGCACGGACTGGTCCGGGCCGTCGATGGAGGTCCGGCCCTACAAGCCGGAGTACGAGCCCACGATGGGCCCGCTGATCGAGCACCTGCGGAGCAAGCGGGGCATCGAGCCGATCGACCCGGCCGCGGTCGCGCGCGTGTTCCTTCAGGTCGTGGAGATGGCCGAGCCACCGCTGCACCTGGTGCTCGGCAGCGACGCCGTGACCATGATGCGGGCCGGGATGACGAAGCTGATGGCGGAGGACGAGCGCTGGGCCGAGCTCGGCCGCTCCGTCGACTTCGCGAGCTGAACCGGGCTGAGCCGGGCCGAGTCGAGCCGCGCGGGGTTTGAGCGGGAGGCGAATCGGGGCAAAACCGGGACACCACGGCGGTAGGTTGGCCCGCAAGGAGGACGTCATGGCTCGTTACGGCACCCAGTTCGGCCCGGACCTCACCTTCCTCGGCGTGGCGCGCTGCGACTGGGCCGATCCCGCCACCTACCCGAGCGCCGACGTCGTGATCCTCGGCGCGCCGTTCGACGGCGGCACCTCGCACCGCGCGGGCACCCGGTTCGGCCCGCAGTACATCCGGCAGAGCTGCTACCTCCCCGCCGACGGTTCGCGCCCGTCGCTCGCCCTGCGGGTGGACGCGTTGCGGGACCTGAAGGTCTTCGACGCCGGCGATGTCGAGATGTACTCGGGCGATGCCGAACGCTCGGTGCGCTCGCTGCAGGAAGCGGTGTACGCGGTCACCGCCACGGGCGCGATCCCGCTGGTGCTCGGCGGGGACCACACGATCGCGTGGCCGGACGCGGCCGGGGTGGCGCAGCACCGCGGCCAGGGGCGGGTGTCGATGGTGCACTTCGACGCGCACGCCGACACCGGCGACATCGCGTTCGGCTCGCTCGTGGGCCACGGCCAGCCGATGCGCCGGCTGATCGAGTCGGGTGCCGTGCGAGGCGACCGGTTCCTGCAGCTCGGCCTGCGCGGCTACTGGCCCGGCCCGGAGACGCTCGACTGGATGGCCGCACAGGGCATGCGGTCCTACGAGATGACCGAGATCGTCGCGCGGGGGCTCGAAGAGTGCCTCACCGAGGCGTTCGGGATCGCCACCGACGAGTGCGACGGCGTGTTCCTCTCGGTGGACATCGACGTGTGCGACCCCGGCCACGCGCCGGGCACGGGCACGCCCGAACCGGGTGGGCTCACCGCCCGGCAGCTGCTGGATTCCGTGCGGCGCATCGCGTACGAGCTGCCGGTGGTGGGGGTCGACGTGGTCGAGGTGTCGCCGCCCTACGACCACGCGGACATCACGTCGTTCCTCGCGAACCGGGTGGTGCTGGAAGCGTTGTCGGGCATCGCGCGCCGGCGCCGCGACCACGCCGACGGCACGGTGTGGGATCCCACGCGGCCGCTGCTGGCCGATCGGCCCGACCGGCGTCCGTGACGGGCGCGGTGACCCGAACGTGCGACGGTTTCCGCCCGTGCGGCCGATGCCGTGTGCCCCCGCGCGCCCCTACGGTGATGAGTCCTCGGAGTGGGGAGGACACGTGGCCAAGTCGGTCGAGGAGATCCTGGCGAACGTCGACCTGTACGCCGAGGACCAACGCGAGAACCTGCTGGCGGCGGCTGCGGCCGCCAGAAGTGGTTGTCCCGTCCCGCACACCGTCGCGGACGGCGGCTACCACCTGCTCACCCGCTACGAGGACGTGCGGGCGGTCTGCGCCGCACCGGAGCTGTTCAGCTCGGCGCAGCCCGCGATCCGCGGCGTGCCGGTGCGGGTGATCCCGATCGACACGGACCCGCCCGACCATCGCGAATACCGGCGGATCCTCAACCCGTTCTTCACGCGGGCCGCCCTCGCGCGGTACGAGCCGCAGCTGCGTGAACTCGCGCGCACGGCGATCGAGTCCTTTGTGGACCGCGGCGCCTGCGACATCGTGAGCGACTTCGCGATCCCGTTCAGCGCCGGCTCGCTCGCGCGGATCGTCTTCGCGACGGACAACCGCGACCTCGTGGACCGCGGGGTGGCGGCGGCCAAGGACGCCGCGGTCACCAGCAGTCCCGAGGCGTTTCAGACGCTCGCCGGCCTGGCGATGGAGGCACTGGCCGAAGCCGAAGCGAGGCCGGACGACGGCGAGGACAGCGTGCTGCGCGCGCTGGTCACCGCGACGATCGACGGCCGGGCGCTGACCCTCGAGGAACGTCTCGGCATGGTGACCACACTGTTCCTCGGCGGCCTCGACACCACGCGCGGGGTGATCGCGAACATCGCCTACCACCTCGCCACCCGCGACGACGTCGAGCCGATCCTGCGCGATCCCGGCGGCTGGCAGCGGGAGCTGGAGGAGTTCCTGCGGCTCGAGGCCACCGTCGCGTTCATGGCGCGCACGGCCACGCAGGACACCGAGATCGGGGACACGCCGGTGAAGGCGGGGGAGCGCGTCGCCGTGTTCTTCGCCGCGGCCAACCGGGATCCGGCGCGGTTCGAACGGCCCGACGAGCTGGTGTTCGACCGTCCGAACGTGCCGCACGTGTCGTTCGGCTTCGGCATCCACCGCTGCCTGGGTCTGCACTTCGCGCGTATTCAGCTGGCGGTGGCGTTCGAGGAGCTGCTGGCCCGCACCACACGGTTCCGCCTCGCGCCGGGTGCGGAGATCCGGCGACAGGTCGGACTGAGCCTGGGCAGTCCGTACCGGCTGGACGTGACGTTCGACCGCGTGTGACTCACGAGGGTTCGAAGCCGGCGATCGCCTTCGTGACCGCTTCCCCCATGGCGGGGCTGCCCGTGTGACCGGAGTCGTCGATCACCACGAGCTCGGCCGCCGGCCAGGCCTGCACGAGATTCCACGCCGCCCGCAGCGGCACGCTCAGGTCGAGCCGGCCCTGGATGAACACGGCGGGGATGCCGTGGAGGCGGTGGACGTTCCCCAAGATCTCGCCGGCTTCCAGCCACGCGTGGTGGCCGAAGTAGTGCGCGCACATGCGGGCGAGCGTGATGAGCTCCTCCGCGGGACGATCGCTGTACTGGCCGGGCTTGCCCTTGTTCTCGTGCGCGATCACGGCGTCTTCCCAGGCACACCAGTCGCGCGCGGCCTTCAGCTGCACCTCTCGGTCGGGTGAAGCGAGCAAGCGGGAGTACGCGGCGAGCAGGTCACCGTCGCGCTCGGCCTCGGGTACGCCGTCGCGGAAGGCCTCCCACTCGCGGGGCAGGAGCCGTCCGACGCCGCGGTAGAGCCAGTCGACCTCGTCGGGAGTACTGGTGAAGCCGGCGATCATCACCATCTCCGACACCCGTTCAGGGTGGCGCTCGGCGTAGGCGAGCATGAGCGTCGGGCCCCAGGAACCGCCGTACAGCATCCATTTCTCGACGCCGAGGTGCTCACGCACGCGTTCCATGTCGGCGATCAGGTGATGGGTCGTATTGTGCGCCAGGCTCACCGCCGGGTCGGCGATGTTCGGCACGCTCTCGCCGCACCCGCGCTGGTCGAACAGGATGATGCGGAACTTCTCCGGGTCGAACCCCTTGCGGCTGTTGCGGGTCCCGCCCGCGCCGGGGCCGCCGTGCACGCACAGCACCGGTTTGCCGTCGGGGTTGCCGCTGGTCTCCCAGTAGATCCGGTTGCCGTCGCCGACGTCGAGCAGGCCGTGCGCATACGGTTCGAGCGGCGGGAACGGGGCCATGGCGGGATCCTCCAGGGTGTCGGCGGCCCGGGAAGACTACTGATCGGATCTCGCGGTGACACCTCGTTTTCCGTGTGGCCGCTGGCTGACGCCGCAAATCGCGTCGGATGGGGCCGGTTGAGGCCAGCACACATTCGATATTTACATGATTAATCGACGTCATTACCGTTTCCTGGATGGACCACTTCGTCTCCGCGGTGTCCGCGGAACTGATTCCTGCGCTCGTGTCCTCGGTGGAAGCGTTGTTCCACGAGGACGGCGGCCGCCACGACGACCGGATGGATCTCGCCTGGCCGCAGCGCGAAGGCTCCGCCTACTACACCACGCTGCTGACCGACGAGGACGCGCTTTGCCTTGTCACACAGGGAGAACACGGCGTCGCCGGGCACCTCGTCGGCCGGCTCCGGCGGCAGGACTCGCTGCACCCCGGCGTCGTCACCGCCGTGCTGGAAAGCATGCGAGTCGCCGCTGAGGAACGCCGCACCGGGATGGGCACTGCGCTCGTCGAGCGATTCGACGAATGGGCGAAAAGCAACGGCGCGAACGGATTCGAGGTCACTGCCTATGCCGCCAACACCGACGCCCTCGCGTTCTACCGCGGGCACGGGTTCCGCGAGTTCGAGGTCACCCTCCGGCGCTGATCACCCCGTCGAGATGTCCAGCACGGCCTTGCCGTCGAGGACACCGGAAAGACGGACGGTCACCATGTGGCCCGCCATGCCGAACGAGCCACTGCCGCCGACGCCGAAGCTCATCTCGCCGGAGTCCTGCAGAATGCGGACGCCGCTCGAGGTGACGGACGCGGTGAACGTCATGCCGCTCGCGGTGATGTCGGCCTGGCCGGTCACGAGGACCTGGCACTTGCCGCCGGCGCACGCGCCCAGGTCGGTGCCGTTGGCGGCGGGCGGCAGCGTCGGGGGCGGTGAGCCGAGCGGGCGGCACTGCGGCGCGACGTCGTGGGAGTGGGCCAGCACTGGGTTCGCGGCCGCGATGGTGGGCAGGTCGGGTGTGGGCAGGGCGATCGTCGCCAGCACCCCGATGATCTGCTGCGCCTGTGGTTTCAGCTGCTCGACGGGCTGGAAGTCCAGGTCGGGCATGCGTGAGTCGCTCGACGGAAGTTTCGGCGCCACCGCGCGCAGCGCGGCGAGCAGGCTGTCGTGGTACTTGTCCGCCGCGGGGATTCCCGAAGGCGTGACGGTGCCCAGCGTCTCGACCAGCCGGGCGACGCCGGAGCCCGCTGAGGAGATGAAGCTGCTCAGGTCGAAGCCGCTGAGGCGGGCGTAACGCGGATCGGTGATGACGAGGTCCTCGATCTTGTGCGCCTTCAGTGCCGCGGTGGCGGTGACCGCGCCGCACATCGTGTCCGCCCACGCCACGAGCGGGCGCGTCGGCGCGGCGGCGTCCAGGGGACCGAACTGCCGCAGGGGCGCGCAGGCGGGCGCGACGTTGTACGACGCGTTGAGCTTCGCGTCGCCGCGCACCGCCCTCGTCAGATCGGCGGCCGCCGGCTTCAGCGCGGCGACGGCGGTGGCGAGCTCGCGGGCCTGCGCGAGCGTCGGCTGCGCGGTGGTGTCCGGGGGCGCCTTCTTGGTCACCTCGTCGAGTGATTTTCCCAGCTGTGCCACGTAGGTGTCCGCGGCCTTGACGCCCGACGGCGGCACGGACTTCAGTCCCGACCCGGCCTGGCCGATCCGCCCCGTGATGCCGCTGACGTAGGAGCTGATCTCCGAGGGGAGAAAGTCGGCCTGCGACGGGTCGGCCGCCGTGTGGTTCACCTCGTCGATCCCGGCCTGCAGGCCCTGCAGCGCCTGCACGCTCGTGCACACCGTCTGCGACCACGCCACGAGCGCCCGGGCGGCGGCGGGCACCGGGGGCAGCGGCGCGGGCAGCGCGTGCCCGCCCGTGGTGCATCCGGCCGCGACCAGCGTGAACGCTCCCAGCACGACCGCCGACCGAACCCGCATCTCCGACTCCCTTTCCGTGGTGCGCGCAGACTAGGCCGGCCCTCCGGGAGGGGTCCCCGACGATCGCGGGAGACTCCACTGTGGACGGTTCCGGATCAGGGGGCATGTAGCCGACCTCGGACACGGCGTGGATCAGCGGCGGGCCGCCCAGCTTGCGGCGCAGCCGGCTGATCTGCCCGGGCAGATCAGCATTTTCCGTGAAATTCCGTCACCCTGGGTGAGCAAGTGGGGGCGGGTTTACCCGATCGGGCGGAGGTTCATAGGATCTTGCCGCCGGTCGTGCCGCGGGCTCGCGGTCCCGGCGGTGTGGAGGTCTGGATGGCAGGCACGGGGCCCGGCGAAGGCCGCGATGAGCTCGACTCGGTCGCGAAGCTGGTGAGCCTGTCGGAGACGGCGCCGATGCCGCGCATCGACGGCGAGCGGCCACCGCTCGTCAAGCGGCCGAAGCCCCAGCCCGATCCGAGCGGGCTGTACCCCGAGCCCGCCACCGCGCCGCGCACCTCGGGCGAGGGCCCGGCCACGAAACCGCAGTCGATCGTCGGCGAGCTGCCGTTGGGGCTCGACGGGATGTTCGCCGCAGCGGGGCCCGAGCACGAAACCGAACGGACGCAGACCTCGCCGCCCGTGGGGAACCGGCGCAATACGCGGTACGTGGTGATCGCCGGCGCGGTGGTCGTCGCGCTGGCCGGGCTCGGCACGTGGGCGCTGTGGCCCGCGCCGGAAAGCGGCTCGGCCGGCCGGCCCGCGGAAGTGCCGGCCGCGCCGTCGAAGCCCTCGTCGGCGCCGCCCGCGGTCACCACCATGACGGCGAGCCCCACGCCGCCGACGGCCACCGACGAGGTGGACCACACCACCGTGCGCACCACCGAGGGGCAGAAGCCGCCGCGGCAGCCGGCGAGCGAGCACCCGAGCGCGCCGCACGGGACGGCCGGCACGACGTCGGAGGACATCTGGAGCTCGGCCGTGAGCTCGTACCTCCAGGACTGGAGCAGCCGCCACCAGCAGCCGCCGAGCCGCCACCGCGGCTGACGGGCGCGGAAGACGCAGGTAGCACCGATTTCCGCGGCGACGTGCAGGCTAAACGGGCGACCTCACGTAACCGGAGGGGGTCAAGGTACTACTCTGAGTGGGTCAAAGCCGCCCCCCGAGCCGCCTTGCGAGGTGCCCATGCCCAGCGCTCCGCCGTCCACGCTGTCGCCCAGTCAGGTTCCTGTGGGGGTCGACCCGAACCGGCCGAGCATCGCGCGGATCTACGACGGCTTCCTCGGCGGTAACCACTACTACGAGGTCGACCGCGCGGTCATGGAGAAGATCAGCACGGCCGTCCCCGAGGCCGTGCACATCGCGCGCGGCAACCGCGGGTTCCACAACCGCGCGCTGCGGATGCTGGCCAACCAGACGGGCATCCGCCAGTTCCTCGACTGCGGCTCCGGCCTGCCGACCGCCGAGAACACCCACCAGATCGTGCAGCGCGCCCACCGTGACGCGCACGTGGTCTACGTCGACAACGACCCTGTGGTGCTCGCCCACGGCCGCGCGCTGCTGGCCGAGAACGACTACACGCACATGGTCGACGCCGACATCTTCCAGCCGGAACTGGTGCTGGAGAACGAGACTGTGCGCGAGTACATCGACTTCTCGCAGCCGCTGGGCCTGCTGCACATCGGCACCATCCACCACTTCGAGGGCGACGGCGCCATCGACGTGATGCGCCAGTACATCGACGCCCTCGCCCCGGGCTCCTTCGTGGCGCTCGCGCACTTCTACGACCCCGAGGTGCCGGAGTTGACCGCCGTCGCGAAGCGGATCGAGGAGATCCTCGTGTCCGGTCCGCTGGGCGCCGGCCGCTTCCGCACGCGCACGGAGATCGAAAGCATGCTGCCGGGCCTGGAACTGCTGCCGCCCAACGCGACCAGCGGCCCCGGAATGTCCGTCTGCGACGAGTGGTGGCCGGACGGCCCGCGGCTCATCCCGCTCAGCGACTCGGCGAAGTGCGTCGCGGGTGTCGTCGGCCGCAAGCCCTGAGCTGACCCTTCCGCAGATCCCCGGCACCCGCGTGGTGCCGGGGATTTTTCTTGCCCGGCAACGGGTTCAGGTCGGCAACGCACGTGGCGCCGTGGCGAGTACGTGCTTGCGGAACGTCTCGCTCGCCGGCGGGAGCACCCTTCCGGCGAGCTGGGCCAGACCGATGTCGCGAGCCGCGGGCACGTCCGTGACGCGCAGGTGCGGGGTCGTCGGCGCGGTGGCCGCGGGCGGGAAGGTCGCGGTGTGGGGGAGCGGCAGCAGGGACACACCGAGCCCCGCCGTGACGAGCCCGCGCAGCGTCTCCACCTCCTCGCCCTCGAACCCGACGCGTGGCGTGAACCCGGCCTGCGCGCACAGCTGCTCGGTGGTCTCGCGCAGCGCGTATCCCCGGCGCAGCAGGATGAACGACTCCTCGGCGACGTCGGCCAGGCGGGCCTGCTTGCGGCGCGCGAGGCGGTGTTTCGGCGGCACGGCCAGCAGCAGTGGTTCCTCCAGCAGCCGGACCCAGTGGATCAGCGGGTCACCCGGGTCGCCGCTGGTGAGCACGAGGTCCGCCGTGCCGTCGAGCAGCTCGCGCGCCAGGCCTTCCTCGCCGTGCTGGCGCAGCTCGAACCGTGCCCTCGGGTGCGCGGCGCGGTAGCTGCTCACCACCGGCGGCACGAGCCAAGTGCCGAACGTGTGCAGGAACGCCAGCGGAATCACCCCGGACTCGGGATCGACGGCTTCGGCGACGGCCCGCAGGCCTTCGTCGTAGCACTCCAGGATCGCGTCGACGTGGGTCGCGAAGGCGTGGCCCGCGGGCGTGAGCCGCAACGCGCGGCCCGAACGCTGGAACAGGGCGGCGCCCGCTTCGCGCTCGATCCGGTGCAGCGCACGGGAAAGCGCGGGCTGGGTGAGCCGCGCGCGGGCCGCCGTGTCGGTCACCGTCGCCCCGCGGGCCACCTCCCGGAAGAGCCTCAGCACGTGCAGGTCCATGCCATCCATACTGCCATGGCATGGAACCGAGGAGAAAGAGGCATTGGACGCATACGGGCAGGCAGCACATGCTGGAAGCAGGTTTTCCGAGAGAGGAGCGTGGCTCATGGCCACTGTGGCCGAACAGCTCGTGCGGACACTTCGCGACGCCGGCGTGGAACGGATCTACGGCATCGTCGGCGACAGCCTGAACCCGATCGTCGATGCGGTGCGCCGCACCGACGGCATCGAGTGGGTCCACGTACGCCACGAAGAAGCGGCGGCGTTCGCTGCCGCGGCCGAAGCCCAGGTGACGGGGAAGCTCGCCGTGTGCGCGGGCAGCTGCGGCCCGGGCAACCTGCACCTGATCAACGGGCTCTTCGACGCCCACCGCAGCGGCGCGCCGGTGCTGGCGATCGCGTCGCACATCCCGTCGGCGCAGATCGGCACAGGGTTCTTCCAGGAGACGCACCCGGAGCAGTTGTTCACCGAGTGCAGCTACTACAGCGAGCTCGTGTCCCAGCCTGAACAGATGCCGAGGATGCTGCGGATCGCGATGCAGACGGCTGTCGGCAAGGGCGGCGTGTCGGTACTGACCATCCCGGGCGACATCGCCGACCGCAAGGCCGCGCAGCCGGGATCGGAAAAGGTCCAGCTCGTCACGCCGTCGCCCGTCGTGCCGCCGGCCGAGACGATCGAGGAGCTGGCGCGCCTGCTCAACTCCGGCGAGAAGGTGATGCTCTTCGCCGGCGCCGGGACCCGCGGCGCGCACGACGAGGTGCTGGCCCTGGCCGAGCGGCTCAACGCTCCGGTCGGCCACTCGCTCGGCGGCAAGGAGTGGATCCAGTACGACAACCCGTTCGACGTCGGCATGAGCGGCCTGCTCGGCTACGGCGCCTGCTACGACGCGATGCACGCCGCGGACCGGATCGTGTTGCTGGGCACGGACTTCCCGTACGACAACTTCCTCCCGCAGGCCCGCACGATCCAGGTCGACACCGACGTCGCGCGCTTGGGCCGCCGCACTCCGCTGGAGCTGGCGGTCCACGGTGACGTGAAGGCGACGATCGAGGCCGTGCTGCCGCTGCTGCGCCAACGGACCGATCGCACCTATCTCGACCGGATGCTGCGCGAGCACGTGCGGAAGCTGGAAAAGGTGGTGTCGGCCTACACCACGAAGATCGAGCACCGCCGGCCCATTCACCCGGAGTTCGCCGCGGCGATCCTCGACGAGGTGGCCGACGACGACGCGGTGTTCACCGTGGACACCGGCATGGGCAACGTGTGGGCCGCGCGGTACCTCACGCCCAACGGCCGCCGCCGCGTGCTCGGCTCGTTCCGCCACGGCAGCATGGCCAACGCGCTGCCGCACGCCATCGGCGCCCAGTTCGCGCAACCGGGCCGCCAGGTCGTGTCGCTCTCGGGCGACGGCGGGCTCGCGATGCTCATGGGTGACCTGCTCACGCTGCCCACCTACGACATCCCGGTGAAGGTGGTGGTGTTCAACAACGCCACGCTCGGCATGGTGAAGCTCGAGATGCTCGTGGACGGCCTGCCCGACTTCGGCACCGACCACGCGCCCGTGAACTTCGCCGCGATCGCCCAGGCGTGCGGCATCCACGCGACGCGCGTCGAAGACCCGCGCGACGTGCGGGAGGCGCTCGCGAAGGCGTTCGTCCACCCCGGACCGGCCGTGGTCGAGCTGGTGACCGACCCCAACGCGCTGTCGATCCCGCCGCACATCACCGGCGCGCAGGTCCGCGGCTTCGCGCTCGGGGCGAGCAAGACGGTGCTCAACGGCGGCGTCGGCAAGATGATCGAGCTCGCGCGCACCAACCTGCGCAACGCGCCGGGCTTCTGAGCCCGCGCCGGCCCGTACGCTGGGCGCCGAGGAGGTGACCGACGTGCGTGAGCTGGCCGGGCGCATGCGGGCGATCGACCCCGGAGCCGGGGCCGCCCTGCAGGTGGTCGCCCACTTCGACGCCCTGGTGGAGGCCCGCGCCGGTCTCGAGGCGACGGTGCGGGCCGCGGCCGTGCTCGCCGGTTGCGCCGCGGGTCTCGTGGTTCCCGGACGCCGACTGCGGGTCCGCGTGGAACCGGACGGCCGGCGCGTGGACGGCGAGGTGGCCGGGTTTGCGGTCACCCTGCCGGGCTACGCGGGCGCGCTCGTGTGGGTGGAACGCGAGGCCGAGGACCCGAGCCGGGCGGAGTTCGACCGCGTGCTCGTGGACCGGCTCGCCACGACGGTCGGGATCGTGCTCGACCGCACGGGTGCCGGGTTCCTCACTGGTGACCCGGCGGCGGTGGAGCTCCTGGTGGACGCGACCGCCGACGAAGCCGCACGGCTCGCGGCGGCCCGGCGGCTCGGGTTGTCGCCGGAGGGATCGTTCGTCGTGACGGTCTGCGCGGGCGGCCCGCACCCGCCCGGTGCGGCCCGGCTCGGCGACGTGGCGGTGACGATCGACCCGGCCGGATTACCTGCAAGGGCCGGCCCGGCGGTGCGGTCGGCGTCGGGACCGGCGGTCGCCGTGCGGGATCTGCCCTTGTCCTACGGGCAGGCGGTTCTCGCGCTGCGGCTCACCGCCGTCGACGAACCGGGGCCGTCGCATGTGGACGCCGCCGAGGTGGGTGGGCTGCTGGCGCTCGCCGACGGGTGCGACTCGCCGGCGGCCACGGCGGAAGTGACGCACCTCGAACGCGTCCTCGCCGCGCACCCGTGGGCGCTCGCGACCCTGACCGCGGTCGCGGCGGAGCCGAGCCTGCGGGCCGCCGCGGCGGCGCTCCACGTGCACCACTCGACGTTGCAGAGCCGAGTCGACCTGCTCGCCCAGGCGCTGGGCTACGGCGTCGCCACGCCGGCCGGGCGGACCCGGCTGACGGTGGCGTTGGTGCTGCGCCGGTTCCGCCGGAACCGCTGACCGCCGCGTGGCGGGCAACGGCCGCCGCGTGACGGGTTCACCGGGGCGGGCTGGGGGCTCTAGCGTCGGGGGTCGACGTCCCGAGAGGAGCAGGCGGCATGAAGAGGGTGCACCCACCGTTCGACCCCGAGATCGCGGCGGCGCTGGTGGTGGTGAACGAGGCGCTGCCGTCGTCGGTGACGCCGGAGCTCGTGGGCCGGCTGCGTGAGCTGACGGCGGCCGGGCACACGATGAGCGTGGCCGAGATCGGCGAGCACGCCGATGTGCGCGAGGTCGACGCAGGCGTTCCGCTGCTGGTGCTGCGGCCGAAGGGCAGCGACCCAGCTGTGCCCTTGCCGGGCGTGTACTTCATGCACGGCGGCGGCATGATGGCCGGCAACAGCCGCACGGGCGCCGACTGGCTGCTCGGCTGGCTGGCCGAGATCCCGATGGTGGTGGTGAGCGTCGACTACCGCCTCGCGCCGGAGCATCCGCACCCCGCGCCCGTCGAGGACTGCTACACCGGTCTGACGTGGGTGGGCGAGCACCTCGCCGAGCTGGGCATCGACCCCGCCCGGCTCGTGGTGGCGGGCGGCAGCGCCGGCGGCGGGCTCGCGGCCGCCACCGCGCTGATGGCGCGCGACCGGGGCGGCCCGCCCCTGCGGGGACAGCTGCTGGTGTGCCCGATGATCGACGACCGCGCGAGCACGCCGTCGAGCACCGAACTGATCGGTGAAGGCGTCTGGGACAGCGTCTCCAACGCCACCGGCTGGTCCGCGCTCCTGGGTGTCGCCGCCGGTGGTCCGGATGTCTCCCCGTACGCCGCGCCCGCCCGCGCCACCGATCTCTCGGACCTGCCGCCCGCGTTCATCGAGGTCGGCTCGGTCGAGACCTTCCGCGACGAGGCCGTCGCCTACGCGTCACGCCTGTGGCAGTCGGGCGGGCAGGCGGAGCTGCACGTGTGGCCGGGCGGGTGCCACGGCTTCGACGAGGTTGTCCCGCACGCCCCGATGTCCCGCGAGGCGCGGGCGAGCCGGGCCAACTGGCTACGCCGCGTCTTCGCCGAGTAGGACAGCCGAGTAGGTCACTTGCGCGCTTTGCGCGCCGCCTTGAGGAACTCGCGGTTGAGCGTGTTGATGCTCGTCAGCGGGATGCCCTTGGGGCAGGCCAGCGTGCACTCGCCGCTGTTGGTGCAGCCGCCGAAGCCTTCGGCGTCCATGGTGTCGACCATGTCCAGCACTCGCTGCGCGCGTTCGGGCTGGCCCTGCGGCAAGGAGTTGAGGTGGCTGACCTTCGCGGCGGTGAAGAGCATCGCCGAGCCGTTGGGGCACGCCGCGACGCAGGCGCCGCAGCCGATGCAGGTGGCGTTGTCGAAGGCGAGGTCGGCGTCGGGCTTGGGCACCGGCGTCGCGTGGGCGTCGGGGGCCGCGCCCGTCGGGGCGGTGATGTAGCCGCCGGCCTGGATGATGCGGTCGAACGCCGAGCGGTCGACGACGAGGTCCTTGATCACCGGGAAACCCTTGGCACGCCAGGGTTCGACGTCGATTACGTCGCCGTCGGAGAACGCTCGCATGTGCAGCTGGCACGTCGTGGTCGTCTCCGGCCCGTGGGCCTGGCCGTTGATGACGACGCCGCAGGAGCCGCAGATGCCTTCACGGCAGTCGTGGTCGAACGCGACCGGCTGTTCGCCCGACTCGATGAGCTGCTGGTTGAGCGTGTCGAGCATTTCGAGGAAGGACATGTCGGTGCTGATGCCGTCGATCGCGTAGTCGACGAGCTGTCCTTCGGTGTCGGGGCCGGACTGGCGCCAGACACGCACGGTGAGTTTCACGTGTAGCTCCGCTGGGTGGGGTGGACGTAGTCGAAGTTCAGGGGTTCCTTGTGCAGCACGGGTTTCTCGCCGTACTCCCAGGCCGAGACGTGCGAGAAGTTCTCGTCGTCGCGGGCGGCCTCGCCCTCGGGAGTCTGGTGTTCCTCCCGGAAGTGCCCGCCGCAGGACTCCTCGCGCACGAGTGCGTCCAGCAGCAGGAGCTCGGCGAGCTCGAGGAAATCGGCGACGCGCGCGGCCTTCTCCAGCTCCTGGTTGAGCTCCTCGCCGGTGCCGGGGATGCGGACGTCGCGCCAGAACTCGGCTCGGAGTTCCGGGACGCGTTCGAGGGCCTTGCGAAGGCCTTCCGCGGTGCGGGCCATGCCGCAGTGGTCCCACATCATCAGGCCCAGCTCGCGGTGGAACGAATCCACCGACCGCGTGCCGTTCACCGCGAGGAGCCGCTCGAGGCGGTCGCGGACGCCGGTCTGCGCCTCGACGACGGCGGGGTCGTCCAGGGTGACGTCGGTGAACCCGCCCTGTCCGATGTAGTCGTTGAGGGTCGCCGGCAGGACGAAGTAGCCGTCGGCCAGGCCTTGCATGAGCGCCGAGGCGCCGAGGCGGTTGGCGCCGTGGTCGGAGAAGTTGGCCTCGCCGATCACGAACATGCCGGGAATCGTGCTCTGCAGGTCGTAGTCGACCCACAGCCCGCCCATCGTGTAGTGGATGGCGGGGTAGATGCGCATCGGGACCTCGTACGGGTTCTCCGCGGTGATGCGCTGGTACATGTCGAAGAGGTTGCCGTAGCGGGCTTCGACGGCCGGGCGGCCGAGACGCTGGATGGCGTCGGCGAAGTCCAGGTACACCCCGAGCCCGCCGGGTCCGACGCCGTAGCCGGCGTCGCAGATGTTCTTCGCCGCCCGCGACGCGATGTCGCGGGGGACCAGGTTGCCGAAGCTGGGGTAGAGGCGTTCCAGGTAGTAGTCCCGTTCGTCTTCCGGGATCTCCGACGGCGGCCGCGGGTCCTGCTTTTCCTTCGGCACCCAGATGCGGCCGTCGTTGCGCAGCGACTCGCTCATCAGCGTCAGCTTCGACTGGTGGTCGCCGGAGCGCGGGATGCACGTCGGGTGGATCTGCGTGAAGCAGGGATTGGCGAAGTACGCGCCCCGCTTGTGGGCCCGCCAGATCGCCGACGCGTTGGAACCCTTGGCGTTGGTGGAAAGGTAGAAGACGTTGCCGTACCCGCCGGTGGCCAGCACGACGGCGTCGGCCAGGTGCGTGGTGACCTCGCCGGTGACGAGGTCGCGCGCGACGATGCCACGGGCCCGGCCGTCGACCACGATCAGGTCGAGCATCTCCGTGCGCGGGTGCAGCTCGACGTTTCCGGCGTCGATCTGCCTCGACAACGCCTGGTAGGCCCCGATCAGCAGCTGCTGACCAGTCTGGCCCCGCGCGTAGAACGTCCGCTGCACCTGCACGCCGCCGAACGAGCGCGTGTCGAGCAGCCCGCCGTACTCCCGCGCGAACGGCACGCCCTGCGCCACGGCCTGGTCGATGATCTGCGCCGACACCTCGGAGAGCCGGTACACATTGGACTCCCGTGATCGGAAGTCGCCGCCCTTGACCGTGTCGTAGAACAGCCGGTGCACGGAGTCGCCGTCGTTGCGGTAGTTCTTCGCCGCGTTGATGCCGCCCTGGGCCGCGACCGAGTGCGCGCGCCGCGGTGAGTCCTGGAAGCAGAACTGCACCACGTGGTAACCCTGCTCGGCCAGCGTCGCCCCGGCGGATCCACCGGCCAGGCCGGTGCCGACCACGATCACCCGGTGCTTGCGCCGGTTCGCCGGGTTGACCAGCTTCGCCGAGAACTTCCGCGCGCTCCACCGCTCGTCGATCGGCCCGGACGGCGCCTTGGTGTCGGTGATCGGCTCGCCGATCGTGTAGTCGAGCATGCTCAGCTCACCCATCCAGTCATGACGGAGATCGGCACGATCATGAACCCGCCGGTGATGACCACGGCCAGGACGGTGCCGACGGTCTTGACCGTGCGGTCCTTGGTCGCGCTCTTGATCCCCAGCGTCTGCGTGGCGCTCCAGAACCCGTGGTTGATGTGCAGCCCGAGCATCAGCAGGGCCACCAGGTAGATGACGTTGACCCACCACACCTGGAAGTCGGCGACGACGTTGTGGAACGGCTGCCCCTCCACGAAGTCCCGGTTCGCGACCCCGACGGTGAGGTCGAGGATGTGCCACACGATGTACACCGCGAGCGTCGCGCCGCCCCAGCGCATGGTGTGCGTGGCGAACGTCGCCCGCGGCCGCTGCCCGTGCGCGTACCGGACCGGCCGCGCGCGGCGGTCGCGTTTGGACAGCTGTACCGCGGCCGTGACGTGCAACACCAGTGCCACCACCAGGACCGCGCGCTGGATCCACAGGAACCACGCGTACGGCAGCGCCGGCTCCCCGATCGTGCGCAGCCAGGCCGCGTAGTGGTCGAAGGTCTCCGGCCCGAAGAAGATCTTCAGGTTGCCGGCCATGTGCGCGAGCAGCCAGACCACGAACAGCAGTCCGGTCGCCGCCATCACGACCTTCTTGCCGATCGACGATTCCCAGAAAAGCCGCACCGCCGAGCGTTTGCGCCGGGCGGTGGCGAGTTCACTTGCCACGGCTCCGACGTTAGGTCCGCGTCAACGAGAGGGCAAACACATGATTCCTCTCGTGACCAGAGACAAAGCCTATGATGAGCTTCATGCAGTTCCAGCAGCTGGCATATTTCCTGGCAGTGGCCGACACGCGGCACTTCACGCGCGCGGCCGAGCAGGCGCGTGTGGCGCAACCCTCACTGTCACAACAGATCCGCGCGCTCGAACGCGACGTCGGCGCCACCCTGTTCCACCGTGTCCGCGGCAACGTCACGCTCACCGAGGCCGGCGAGACGCTCCTGCCCATCGCGCGGCGCATCCTGGCCGAGACCGAGACGGCGTACCGGGCGATCCGCGAGCTCGACGAGCTGGGCCGCGGCCGCGTGCGCCTCGGCGCGACGCCCAGCCTGTGCACCGGCCTGCTGCCGGTGATGCTCGCGGCGTTCCGGCGCACCTACCCCGGCATCGAGCTGGCGCTGCACGAGAGCGGTTCCCGCGACCTGCAGACCGACCTTTCCGAAGGCGGGCTCGACCTCGCGATGATCGTCGACAGCCGGGTCCGCGACGACCACCGCCTGGAAAGCACGCCGCTGTTCGTCGAGGAGCTCGTGGTGATCTCCCCGAAGCACGAGCCGGCGCCGGTGCGCGGACGGCTCGCGATCCAGGACCTGAAGGGCCGGCCGCTCGTCATGTTCCGCCGCGGCTACGACCTGCGCGAGGCCACCGTGAACGCCTGCCGCGCCGCCGGGTTCGACCCGGCCTTCGCCATCGAGGGCGGCGAGATGGACGCCGTGCTCGAGCTCGTGCAGGCGGGCCTTGGTCTGGCCGTCGTCCCGAGCACCGTGGTGGGGGACCGGTTCCGGATGACGCAGTTCACCGAACCCGGCCTCAGTCGCGTCGTCCGGCTCGCCTTCCGCCGCGACGTCGAGCTCACGCGCGCGGCCCGCGCTCTGCAGGAGGAGATTGTCCGGTTCCTGGCCGGGGGAGGTGGGCTCGGTCACCTCCCACCCGGGATCCGCTCGCTTGCCGGGCGCTGACGGGGTCATGATCAACTCGAGGAGTCCGAGAGGGGAGTGCGTGATGGCGGGAGCGCTGAACGAGCAGTCGGCGGTACGGGTGCTGGAGCTCGGGGGAGTGCGCTTCACCTACGTGGTCGACGGCGCGCTGGCCATGGTGCCCGGCGGCTTCTTCCCTGCCATCCCGGCGGCCTACTGGACCGAACACTCCGAGGTGCTCGACGTGAAGGGACGCGTCACGGCCTCCGTCGGCGGCCTGCTCGTGGAGCGAGACGGCCGGTCGCTGCTCGTCGACGCCGGGCTCGGCGTCGTGACCGACCCGGTCGAAATCGGCGGCAAGCCGATCGCCTTCAGCAATTCCGGTGCCCTGCCCGACACCCTCGCCGCGCTCGGCCACAAGCCCGAGGACATCGAGGCCGTGGCGTTCACGCATCTCCACGTGGACCACACCGGCTGGGCGTTCGTCGACGGCCGCAAATTCTTCCCAGCGGCCACCTATCTCGTCGCCGCGCAGGAGTGGGCGCCGCACGGACGAGGGGAACTCATCCCGGGAGCGCCGGGCCGGGCCGAGGTGATCGAGCCGCTGGCGGGCACGCACCAGGTGATCGGCGACGGCGACGAGGTGTTCCCCGGTGTCCACGCGCTGGTGACACCCGGCCACAGCCCGGGCCACACCTCGTACGTGATCGAGGCGGGGGAGCAGCGCGTGATCGCGTTCGGCGACGTCTTCCACATTCCCGCGCAGATCACCCACCCCGACTGGCCTTCGCTGCCTGACGTCGACGCCGCGGGCGTGCTCGCCGCCCGTCGCCGGATCGTGGCGGAGCTGGAGCGGCCCGGCGCGATCGGATTCGGCATCCACTTCGGCGACCAGGCGTTCGGCCGCGTCCGGCGAGGCACCGATGGCCTGCTCAGGTGGGAACCGATCGAGGCCGAAGCGGTGCTGCCCGCTCCGCGTGTGCTGGGGGACTGAGCCCGCTCCGCCCGTGGGGCGACGCCCGTGGACAGGGTGCAGCGTGGGTGCTATAACCGGACTACTCCATACTGCATACAACATCCAGTCGAGCGGGTGACGCCATGTCCGAGCGCCGGACCACCACCGCGGTTCGCGAAGTGAAGGACGTCTACGGACGCCGGTACCGGGTCGGGGAAAGCGATCTGGACCTGCTCGGCCGACCCCGGAGCTGGATGCTCTGGCTCAGCGGCGCCGCGATGTTCGCGGCCGGGCTGCAGCAGTACGGCTTCGGCGCCATCGCGCCGGTGCTCACCGGCACGCACGGCTGGACGTTCACCGAAGTGGTCGTGTCACTTGCCGTGTGGGCGGTGGCCCAGTCGAGCGTGGTGTTCCCCGCCGCGTGGCTGCGCGACCACGGCCGGCTCTCGCCGTCGTTCGCGGTGGTGCTGGGCGGGATCCTGTGCGCGATCGGGCTCGTGACGCTCGGCCACGCGTCGAGCCTGGCCGTGGTCTTCGTGGGCTACTCGCTGCTCGGCGGCATCGGCACGGGGCTGGTCTACGGGACGTGCGTCGGCGCCGTGATGCGCTGGTTCCCCGACCACACCGCCACCCGAGTCGGCGCGGTTAGCGGCGCCTTCGCCTACGGCAGCGTCCCCTTCGTGCTCGTCGCCGGCTTCGGTCTCAGCTTCGGCAACCGCGGCGTGCTGCTCGACGTGACGGCGGCACTCGTGCTCGTCATCGTGGTCGGCGCGGGCGTGCTCCTGCGCTATCCGCCGCGCAACTGGTGGCCGTCCGGGGCACCGGACCCGCGCGAGTGGGCGCGGGACAAGGTCCGCAACCGCACCGTCTCGGTCAACCGTCCCGCCGTCCGCCACTACCGGCCGGCCGAGCTCCTGCGCTGCGGCACGACCTTCGCCCTGTACGTCACAGTGGTGCTGGCCGCCGCCGTGCTGCTGTTCGACCTCGCCTATCTCGCCACGTTCGTCGCCGAGCAGGGCGGCGGCACAGGCCTCGCGGCGGTCGCGCTCGCGGTGCTCGCCGGCGTGACGGGCACCGGCCGCGTGCTGCTCGGGTGGCTGTCCGACCGCGTGGGCCGCCGCCGGATCCTGCAGCTGGCCCTGGTGGCCGGCGGTATCGGCCAGTTCGTGCTCTTCTACTCCGGCGAGCACCGGCACGCCTTCGGCCTCGTGTTCGGCGCCGCGCTCGCCGGGCTGGGCAACGGCTGCTGCTATACCCTGCTGACCGGATTGGTGCGCGAGTACTTCGGCGAGGAGTCGGCGTTGCAGAACTTCGGTGTGCTCTACAGCGCCAAGGCCGTCGGCGCGCTCCTCGGCATCGGGCTCGCCGCCCTCGTCGTCACGGCGCACGGCTACTTCGGCGCCTTCGCCGCGGCCGGGATCTTCAGCCTGGCCGGCGCCGTTCTCACCGGGCGGCTGACGCAGCCGGGCCGGCCCAAGTCCCTGCTTCCCGCGCGCTGATCCCGGAGGTGGCCCCATGGGCCGGATGACGAGCCGACGCCGCGTGTTCCGCGTCGTCGACGGCGAGCTCACGATGCGCCCGGACACGCTCAGCGCAGAGGAACCGCTGGAGATCCGCGTGGCCGGCAAGGCGCTCACGATCACCATGCGTACGCCCGGCAGCGACTTCGACCTCGCCGCCGGGTTCCTGGTGGGCGAGGGGATCGTGCACCAGGGCGCCGACATCGCCGGGATCCGGTACTGCGCCGGGGCCACTGTGGACGGTTCCAACACCTACAACATCGTCGACGTCGTGCTGCGCGCCGGCGTGCCGCTGCCCGACCCGTCGATGGAACGCAACTTCTACACCACGTCCTCGTGCGGCCTCTGCGGCAAGGCGAGCCTGGACGCGGTGCGCACGACGTTGCGGTGGCCGGTGACCGCCGACCCGCTCGCCGTCGGTCCGGAGGTGCTGACGGGCCTGCCCGACGCGTTGCGCTCGGCGCAGAAAGTGTTCGACCGCACCGGCGGCCTGCACGCGGCCGGGCTCTTCGACGCCGCCGGAGAGTTGCTGTGCGTGCGCGAGGACGTGGGGCGGCACAACGCGGTCGACAAGGTCGTGGGCTGGGCCGCGCGCGAGGGCCGGCTGCCGCTGACCGGCACGATGCTGATGGTCAGCGGGCGGGCGTCGTTCGAGCTGGTGCAGAAGGCGGCGATGGCGGGAATCCCCTTGCTGGCGGCGGTTTCCGCACCCTCGTCGCTGGCGGTGGAGCTGGCGGAGGAGGTCGGGCTCACGCTCGTCGGGTTCCTGCGTGGCAGCTCGATGAACGTCTACACGCGAGCCGACCGGCTCGGCCTGCACGACCCGCTGCAGCTCGTCGAGCGCTGACTCGCCTGCCCGGACCACCCCAATGCGGCGTTGGTTGCGTTGAGCGCACCCAATGTGGCGTTCGGTGCGTTGAGCGCACCCAATGTGGCGTTCGGTTGGGGGGTGTGTCGGCACTACACAATTGGGGGGTTGTGTTGTGTTGTC
>NZ_JBEXHL010000033.1:0-105634 GCF_040607795.1 Amycolatopsis sp. NPDC005232
CGGAGACCAGGGAGTGCGTCGGGCGGTGCGATCGGCCCCCGGCCGATCGCACCGCCCGATCCCAACACCGGCGCGATCTCGCGCTGTGGTTGCCTCCAGGACCTGGCCGGTCGATCTGTTGCTTCGGGTGCGTGCCGGTCGGAGGTGCGCCCGGGCGGGCTCGGCGTTCGGGCGCCTCTGTGGGGTTGCGCCGGGGCTGGAAGTCCGGGGTCGGTGGGAGTGCGTATGACCGGGACGGCGAGCAATGTGGGGTGTGGGTTCGGCGGCGGTCCGTCGCGTTGGGTGCGTGTCGGGGCGGCTCGGTGCTGGGGGCCGTTGTGGTTGCCCGGAGGCCCGGGGCAGTGGAGTGCGTCTGGGCTGGACGGCAAGCAACCCGGGTCGGGGACCCGGGTTGCTGGGAACAGACGAGCCTCGTTCGGAGGAGGTCAGTCGCCGGGGGGTTTGCCGGCCCGGCCGGAAGTGGGCTGCGGCTGGGGCTTCGGGACGTCGTTGGTGCGGAGGCGGACTGTCTTCTCGACGTCGCCCGAGGCTGAACCCGAACCGGCGGGGGCGCCAGCCGGGACAGGGGTCTTCGGCCCGGTGGAAGCCTTGATGTCCGCCGGCACCAGCGTTTCCGCCTCGCCGAGCACGTGGTGGGCCTCGGCCAGCACCGTGCGCGCCTGGCGCACCTGCTCGGCCAGGCTGGTCCGGACGTTGCGCAGCGCCTCGACGCGCTCGTTGGCCTGCGTGATGCGGCGGTTCGACTCGTCGGTGGCCGTGCGGACGCGGCGGCGGGCCTCGTCGGCGGCTTCGGCGAGGCGGGCGTTGGCCTCGGTGATCGAGTCCTGCTTGCGCTTGTTCGCGTCGGCGACGGACTCGCGCTGGCGGCGCTCGATGTCGGCGCGGGCCGCTGTTTCTTCTTCCAGCACCTTGGCGCGGATGGCGGCGGCGTCCTCGGCGGCTTCGCGCACGCGGCGCTCGGCTTCGGCCTTCGACGCGGCCTCCTGCTCGGCCAGCACGCGCATCGCCTCGGTGCGGCGGGCGGCCATGGCGATCTCGAAGTCCTCTTCGACCTGCGTGCGGCGGGCCTCAGACTCCGCGTCGAGCTTGTTGCGCTCGGCCTCGGCCTTGTCGGTGATCGACTTCGCCTCGGCGCGGGCGTCCTCGAGGACCTTGCGGTGCTCGGCTTCCATCTCCTTGCGGCGCAGGTCGAGCTCGGTGAGCAGCTGCTCGTACCGCGCGCGCATGGCGCTGGCGTCGGTCTCCGCCTTGGCGCGAATGTGGCCGGCCTCGGCCTCGGCGCGCGCCCGCGTGTCGGCGGACTCGTCCTGCGCGAGGCGCAGCATCCGCTGCAGGCGCTCGGACAGGCCCTCGACGCTCGTCGGCGGCTGCGCCAGCCGGTCGACCTGCCCGCGCAGGTCGGCGATCTCACCGCGCGCGATCTCCAGCTGCCGGGCGAGATCACCCGCCTGAGCGATGGCGGCGTCGCGGTCGCCGGTGAGCATCTTCAGGTCGGAGTCCAGCCGTTCCAGGTGTTCGTCGACCTGCGCTCGGCTGTACCCGCGCTTCGCCACGTCGAAGCCGGCTCCCAGCGGTACAAGCTCCCGTTCCTCGCCAAGGCTCATGGCCCTACCGTAGCCGCTACGGGGTCACGGACGGGTGAGCACCCACGGTGTCCGGACGAGCCTGCGCCGAGCGGCGGAACACAGTAGCCCGATGGCTGAAAACCACGCCGGAACCGGTTGTGCGCAACTGTGACCTACAAATCTTGACCGGCCGGCCAACCAAGGCGCATGATCGAAGCAGGGTAACTTCCTGAACAGCAGGTTCTCTGCGGAGGTGAGCACGAATGAGTGAAGTCTCGACGCGCGCCTGGACCCGGCCCCACGACTGGGCCGAGGTCGTCATCGGTGTTGTCGCCGCTCTTTCACCCCTTTGGCTGAGCACGGACACGATGACGATGTGGACGATGGTGATCCTCGGTGCGCTGATCGCCATCGACGGCCTGGTGTCGCTCGCGGCGCCGGGTGCCGTCTACGGCGAGGGCATCCAGGTCGTCCTCGGGGCGTTGCTGTTCATCGCGCCGTGGGTGATGGGGTACACCGAGTTCAACGGGGCGTCCTGGACGTCCTGGGTCGCCGGTGCGCTCACGATCATCGCCGGCGCCGCCGCGATGCCGATGGCCACCGCCGCCCACCGGACGGCGATGCCGCACTGAAGGAGCTGACATGACGGATGACTCGGCGAAGGAGCGGATCCTCTGCGCGGCTGAGGCGCTCTTCGCCGAGTCCGGCTTCGACGCCACCCCGACGTCCCGCATCGCGGAGCGCGCCGGGGTGCCGAAGGGTCTTGTCCACTACTACTTCCGCCGCAAGTCCGACCTGCTGGCTGCGCTGGTCGCCCGGCTGCCCGACGAGAACATCGAGCCCGCCGCGGTGGTGGTGCCCGGTGATCTCGCCGGGTCGCTGCGCCGGCTCGTTTCGGAGCTCGACCGCCGCTTCGCCGGCTCGCTCGGCCTGTCCCACGTGCTCTGGCGCGAAGCCGACACCCACTACGTCGTGCGCGACGCACTCGGAGAACGCTTCCAGCACCTCGTGCGCCTGGTCCGCTCGGTGATCGTGGACGCCACGGGCGGCCGCCTCGCCGTCGCCGACCTCGACAGCGCGTCGGGCCTGCTCGCCCGCGCCGTCAGCCACCGCCACGCCACCGCCCGCCACTCCGGCGACGACCGCCCCGCCGAGTTCGACGGCGAGCTCACCTTCCTGGCCAACGCGTTGTCGGCGAAGGCGAAAGAGTCCTAACGCGCAGCCGGCTCCACCAGCTCCACCAGCACACCGCCGGCGTCCTTGGGGTGCACGAAGTTCACGCGGCTGTTCGACGTGCCGCGCTTGGCGTCGTCGTACAGCAGCCGCAGGCCTCGCTCGCGCAGGGCGGCCGCGGCGGCGTCCACATCGGACACCCGGAAGGCGAGCTGCTGGAGGCCGGGCCCGTTGCGGCCGAGGAACTTCGCGATCGTCGAGTCGTCGCGCAGGGGGGCGAGGAGCTGGATCATCGTTTCGGTACCGGCGGTGCCGGGTGCGCGCAGCATCGCTTCGCGGACCCCCTGCTCCTCGTTCACTTCCTCGTGCGCGACCTCCAGGCCGAAGTGCTCCTTGTGGAACGCGATCGCTTCGTCGAGGTCGGGTACCGCGATCCCGACGTGGTCGATCGCGGTCACGAACGGGGTGAGCACGGCTTGGATGGACTCAGTGTTCATGGGGGCAGGATAAGGGCCACCACCCTGGTGAAGCCCCCTGAAATCCGACGTGCGCCCCCTCACACTGGCTCCATCAAGAAGCCGCGGGCCCGGGTACAGTCGTGAGACTGTCGGTGTTCAGAATTCTTGGGAGGACGACGTGTCCGGTTCCGTGATCCTGGGTGCGGCCCGTACCCCCATCGGGCGGCTGCTCGGCTCGCTGAAGGACTTCACCGGGGCGCAGCTCGGCGGCATCGCGATCAAGGCCGCGCTGGAGCAGGCCGGGGTTTCGCCGTCCGAGGTCGAGTACACGATCATGGGCCAGGTCCTCACCGCGGGCGCCGGCCAGATTCCCGCCCGCCAGGCCGCTGTCGCCGCGGGCATTTCGATGGACGTCCCGGCGCTCACGATCAACAAGGTGTGCCTCTCGGGCCTCGACGCCATCGCGCTCGCCGACCAGCTGATCCGTGCCGGCGAGTTCGACCTCGTCGTGGCCGGCGGCCAGGAGTCGATGACGCAGGCGCCGCACCTGCTGCCGAAGTCCCGCGGCGGCTTCAAGTACGGCGACGTGACGATGCTCGACCACATGGCCTATGACGGCCTGTTCTGCGCCTTCGACCAGGTCGCCATGGGCGCCTCGACGGAGAAGCACAACACCCGCTACGGCATCACCCGCGAACAGCAGGACGAGTTCTCCGCGCGCTCCCACCAGCGCGCCGCCGCCGCCATCGAGGCCGGCTTCTTCCGCGAGGAGATCGCGCCCGTCACCATCCCGCAGCGCAAGGGCGACCCGATCGTCTTCTCCACCGACGAGGGCGTGCGCGCCGAAACCACCGTCGACGGCCTCGGCAAGCTCCGCCCCGCCTTCGCCTCCGACGGCACCATCACCGCCGGCTCGTCGTCGCAGATCTCCGACGGCGCCGCGGCCGTGATCGTCGCCAGCCCGGAGAAGGCCGCCCAGCTGGGCCTCACGCCTCTGGCCGAGATCGGCGCCCACGGCGTCGTCGCCGGCCCGGACGCGTCGCTGCACGAGCAGCCGTCCAACGCCATCCGCAAGGCCCTGGCGAAGGCCAAGCTCGACGTGAGCGACCTCGACCTGGTGGAGATCAACGAGGCGTTCGCCGCGGTCGGCGTGGTGTCGTCGGACAAGCTCGGCCTGGACGCGTCGAAGGTCAACGTCAACGGCGGCGCCATCGCTCTCGGCCACCCGATCGGCGCCTCGGGCGCTCGGCTGGCCGTGCACCTGATCCACGAGCTGCGCCGCCGCGGCGGCGGCCTGGGCGCCGCGGCCCTGTGCGGCGGTGGCGGCCAGGGTGACGCTCTGCTGCTGCGAGTTCCGGCCGCGAAGTAGCGTTTTCTCGACGAAAGGCCGGGCAAGCTGCCCGGCCTTTCGTCGTTCATCCGAGCCAGGCGTGCTGAGCTGCTTCGAACAACGGCTTCGTCACCGCCGTACTGAACTGCGGACCCACCAGATACCTCGTGCATCCCGCGTCGCGCTCGCACGGCTTGCCCGCGGCGTCGAAGAAGCCCGCCTGCGTGTTGTCGCCGACGACCGTGCCGAGGCCGGTCTTCGCGTCGAAGTCGCGCAGGCGCGGGCCACCGCTGGAGCCGCCGCCCATCACGCACGCCGTGCCCCACTGGTTCGGCGAGTCGGGGAAGTCCGGGGTGCCCGGCCATTCGCGTGCCGGGCCCGTGCAGAACGCCAGGCGCGCGCCCGTGTACTCCGGCAGGCCTTCGCGAGCGGAGTCGGCCGAGGCTCGCGGGTAGCCGAATTGGTAGACGTCGGCGCCGCCGGGGCGGTCGAAGCCGATCTTCTGCGCCGCGCCCACCTTGTCCTGCACGGAAACGCCGTACGCGCCGCGGTTGAGGACCACGAAAGCCTGGTCGAAGGCGTCGAACTTCTGCGCGTCGATCTGGTCGTTCGCGAGCCACGTGCTGTCCGCGACGCCGAAGCGGCCGACGAACTTGCCGTACGGCGCCTGCCCGTCGTGGTAGCCCGGGACGAACATCGAGTGGGCGTTCCACTGGTTGTTCTCGCCGAGGAGGTCGGTGTTGTTCACGCAGTGCCCGGCCGTGACGACGGTGCTGCGGTTCGCGCCGGCCACCACGGTGGCCGTGCAGCTGGAATCCTCGCCGTGGTCGGTGAAGAAGAGCCGGCCGACCGTCTTGGACACGGCGTTGCCGGTGATCCAGGGCGCGCCGTCGGGGCCGCCCGTCGGCGGGTTGTCCGACGAAGGCTGCGTGAGCGCGTTCATCCGTTCGGGGGTCCAGTAGTCGAGCACGGCCTGCTGTTCGGCCGCGGAGACGGCCAGGGGCTGCACGACCGGTCCGGTCGCGGCAGACGCGACCGCGGGCAGCGCGAATGCCACCGCGGCGGCCGCCACCGCGCTGAGGAAGAGGCGAGTGATCATGACCCGGGACGCTAGGGAACAGTTGTCAGGAGCCCGTCAGCGTTTCGTGAGCGCCCGACTTTCGCGGGAAGCCGAATGGTCCGGACCGTTCGTATACTGCTTCTCTCACTGGGAGGGATACCGCATGAAGAGGCTCCTCGTCACCACACTGGCCATCGGCGCGCTGTGCGCAGCGTTCACCCCGGCCGCACAAGCAACGCCGGCCGCTTCGCCCACCACCACCCACGGTGCGTGCCAGTACACCGAAACGCCCGACGAACCCGCCGCCCGTCCCGTGCCCCTGCCGCCCGACCCGCAGCACACCCCCGACCGCGGCAAGGTCGACGTCCCCGTGATCACCAACCAGGGATTGCTGCCGCTGAAACTGGACCGCGCCGAAGCCCCGTGCACGGTGCAGAGCTTCCTGCACCTGGCCCGCCACGGCTTCTTCAACGGCACGACCTGCCACCGCCTCACCGCGTACCCGACGCTGCAGGTCCTGCAGTGCGGCGACCCGACGGGCACCGGCGAAGGCGGCCCGGGCTACAGCTTCCGCGACGAACTGCCCACCGACCTGCCGCCCTCGACCACCAACCCGTCGGGCCCGGGCCGGATCTACTCCCGTGGCCTGGTCGCCATGGCCAACGCCGGCCCCGACACCAACGGCAGCCAGTTCTTCCTCGTCTACGGCGATTCCACCCTGCGTCCCGACTACACCGTGTTCGGCACCGTCGGCCCGCTCGGCCTGAACACACTGGACCGCGTCGCCGCCGGCGGCATCGTGCCGAACGAGGGCGGCGCCATCGACGGAACGCCCGTCCGCAAGACCGACCTGGAACTGGTGCTGCCGCTCGGGTTGTAGGACCCCAGGCACAAAGCGGGCCGGGACCCAACCGGTCCCGGCCCGCTCCTGCAACGCAAACCTCAGTGCTGCACAGCCTTCTCCGCATGCGCCCCCGTCAAGGACCGCACCTCCATCTCCGCGTACTTCTTCGCGTTGTGCTCCTTCGACAGCATCGTGCCGAGCCAGCCGAGGAAGAACGCGACCGGGATGGACACCAGGCCCGGGTTGTCGAGCGGGAACCAGTGGAAGTCCACGCCCTGCAGCATTGACGCGCTCTTGCCGGTCTTCGCGTCGATCGGCTTGCCCGACACCGCCGGCGAGAAGACGATCAGCACCAGCGAAACGATGAGCCCGCCGTAGATGCTCCACAGCGCGCCCTGGGTGTTGAACCGCTTCCAGAACAGCGAGTACAGGATCGTCGGCAGGTTGGCCGACGCCGCCACCGCGAAGGCGAGCGCCACGAGGAACGCGACGTTCTGGCCGTTGGCCAGGATGCCGCCGACGATCGCGACCGCGCCGATGACCACGGCGGTGATCCGCGCGACGCGCACCTCCGAACCCGGCGCCGGCTTGCCGCGCTTCACCACGTTCGCGTACACGTCGTGGGCGAAGGAGGCCGACGCGGTGATCGTCAGGCCGGCCACCACGGCGAGGATCGTGGCGAACGCGATCGCCGAGATCAGGCCCAGCAGCACGGGCCCGCCGAGGTTCAACGCCAGCAGCGGCGCCGCCGAGTTCACGCCGCCGGGGGCGGCCTTGATGTCGTCCGGGCCGACGAGTGCGCCGGCGCCGTAGCCGAGCACCAGCGTGAACAGGTAGAACACGCCGATCAGCACGATCGCCCAGACCACCGAGCGGCGGGCCTCGCGGGCCGTCGGCACGGTGTAGAAGCGCATCAGCACGTGGGGCAGGCCCGCCGTGCCGAGCACCAGCGCGATGCCGAGCGAGAAGAAGTCCAGTTTGGACGTTCCCGTGGCGCCGTACTGCTTGCCCGGCCCGAGCAGCGTCTCGCCGGCCTTGCCCGCCTTGTCGACGGCGCCCTGCAGCAGAGCCGAGAAGTTGAAGCCGTACTTGCCGAGCACCCACAGCGTCATCGCGAGCGCGCCGACGATGAGCAGCACGGCCTTGATGATCTGCACCCACGTGGTGCCCTTCATGCCGCCGATGAGCACGTAGGCGATCATGATCACGCCCACCACGGCGATGACCACCGACTGCGCGGCCTTGCCCTCGATGCCCAGCAGCAGCGCCACGAGGCCGCCGGCGCCGGTCATCTGGGCCAGCAGGTAGAAGAACGACACGATCAGCGTCGAGATCGCCGCCGCGGCCCGCACCGGACGCTGCCGCATGCGGAACGCCAGCACGTCGCCCATCGTGAACTTGCCCGTGTTGCGCAGCAGTTCGGCCACGAGCAGCAGCGCCACCAGCCAGGCCACGAGGAAGCCGATCGAGTACAGGAAGCCGTCGTAGCCGTACACCGCGATGGCGCCCGCGATGCCGAGGAACGACGCGGCCGACAGGTAGTCACCGCTGATCGCGATGCCGTTCTGCGGGCCGGTGAACGCGCGCCCGGCGGCGTAGTAGTCCGACGCCGTCTTCGTGTTGCGGCTCGCGCGGAACACGATCACGAGCGTGATCAGCACGAACACCGCGAAGATGATGATGTTCAGCGTCGGGTTGCTGCCCTCGACGCCTGCCGCGAGGGTTTTCATTCGGACTCCTTGGCGGCGGCCGGGTTCTCGATGTCTTCACGGATCCGCTCGGACAGCGGGTCGAGCTTCCGGTTGGCGTAGCGCACGTACAGCCACGTGATGAGGAAGGTCGACACGAACTGCAGCAGGCCCAACAGCAGGCCCACGGTGAAGTTGCCGGCGATCTTCGTGCTCATGAAGCCGTGGGCGTAGTCCGCCAGCAGCACGTACAGCAGGTACCAGGCCAGGAACAGCGCAGTCATCGGGAAGACGAAGCGGCGCAACCGGCCGCGCAGCTGCCTGAACTCGGCGCTCTCCTGTACGTGTTCCCAGTCCATGTCCGGCGGGTCACCGGTCAGGTCGGTGTCGGTGGGACTCATCGTCACTCCCTCGCGACGCTGCGAATTGTGGTCCGCGCCACAGTAGGGAGGCGAGCGCCCGCGAGGAAGCGTCAGCGGTTCAAACGCCGGGCGACACGACGAACGGTCGACGAGCGGTACGCGGGTGCGGACGAATGGGGCGGCTCCGGGCCGGGCGCTCGCTCGTCGAGGTGCAGGCGGAGCATCGCCGCGCCGGCCCAGGACGGCGGGCGGCCGCGCAGGGAGACGGCCACCATCACGCCGAACGCGAGTGGTACCGACCAGGGTGCCGGTTGTGACACCAAGATCGCCACCCAGCCGTCGAGCCGCGGCCCGGCCAGTGCGAACAGGATCGAGCCGGACGACGCGACCAGCCCCGTCACCACACCGCTGATCGCGCCCGCGGCCGTGAGGCGCGGCCACCAGATGCCGAGCACGAGCAGCGGGCAGAACGTCGACGCGGCCACGGTGAAGCCCCACGTCACGAGCACCCCGGCGTCGAGCTGCGCCGACGGCAGCGCCAGCACCACCATCACGGCGGCGGCGAACACCACGGTCACGCGCAGGCGGCGCAGGCCCCCGGGCATGAGGTCGTAGGCGATGGCACCGGACATCACCAGGAGCAGGCCCAGCGACGTCGCCAGGAACGCCGCGAACGCGCCCGCGGTGAGCAGCGCCGTGAACAGCTCGCCGGCCCAGCCGGTGTCCACTTGCGCCGGCAGCGCGACGACGACCGTGTCCGTGTCGCCGGAGAGGTAGATCTCGGGCACCAGCACGCGGCCGAGCACTCCGTAGACGCCGGGGAACAGGTAGAACACGCCCAGCAGCGCCACGGTGATCGCGGCGGTCCGGCGGGCGGCGCGACCGTCCGGGCTGGTGTGGAAGCGCATCAGGACGTGGGGCAGGCCCATGGTGCCGAGCATCGTCGCGATGAGCACGGCCCACGTGCCCAGCAGCGGATAGCCCTTGTCGAGGTCGAGCAGCGGCCGCTGCCAGTCGGGGCCGCCGAGCGCGGCGCCGTCGCTGACGTCGGGCACGGGCGCGTTGGTGGCGAAGACCAGGCGCTCTCCACTGTGGACGGTCAGCTCGCCCGGCGGGAGCGTGCGCGGCCCGGTCGCGGTGACGATGGTGGTGGGCTCGCGCAGGACCACGGTCACGTCGTGTTCGAAGTCCACCGGCGTCTCGTGGGTGAAGCGGGTGAACTCCACGGGCGTGAGCGCGGCGTCGCGGTCGGCGTCGCTCACGTGCAGTACCAGCCACAGCGCGGGCACAAGGAACAGCAGCAGCTTCAGGAAGAACTGGAACGCCTGCACGTACGTCGCCGCGCGCATGCCGCCCAGCGCGAGCGTGACGCTCACGGCCGTGCCCGCGATGACCACCCCGACCCAGTACGGCGTGCCGCCCACAGCCGTGAGCACCAGCCCGGCCGTGCGGAACTGCGGGACGACGTAGATCGTGCCGATCACCAGCACCACGACTGCCGCGATCCGTCGCAGCGCCGGCGAGGCCAGGCGCGCTTCGGCGAAGTCCGGCACCGTCAGCGCCCCGGACCGCCGCATGGGCGCGGCGACGAGCACGAGCATCGCGATGTACCCCGCCGTGAACCCGACCGGGTACCACAGCGCGCCGACGCCGTCCTTCACCACGAGCCCCGCCACGCCGAGGAACGACGCGGCCGACAGGTACTCCCCGGACACCGCCGCGGAGTTCACGAAAGGCGAGATCCGCCGCGAGGCCACCAGGAAGTCCGACGTCGTGCGCATCGCGGCCACCCCGCGCACGCCGATGAGCAGCGTGATGAGCACGACGGGCGTCACGGCCAGCGCGAGGTCCATCAGCGCACCCCACCAGACCACTGCGCCCCCATGCGGCGTTGGTTGCGCTGAACGCACCGAACGCCGCATTGGGTGCGTTGAGCGCACCCAACGCCGCATTGGGGTGCCGTGCGGAGGGCCGTCACCGGTCGTCCTCGGCCTTCTCCGCGCGCCGCAGCTGCCAGCGTGCCAGCCCGGCCATCACGGGGTAGGGCAGCAGCGCGATCATCAACCAGGACAACGGAATGCCCCACACTCGCACCCCGTCCAGCCCCGGCGCCGCGGCGAACACCACGGGCAGCCCGAGCACGAGCACGAACATGGCGACCAGCGCCGGGATGCCGCGCTTGCGTTGCGTTCGGTAGAGCACGGCGGCACGTTCGGCGTCCGAGGTCCTCAGGCGTGGCATCCGCCACCGGCCGCGCGCCTGCCTGCGGGAGCGGGCGAGGCGCGTCTGCGGGCTCATCACGACGACCCGCCGGACCCGGCTCACAGGGCTCTCGCCAAGGCGGCCCTCACCAGGACGACCCCAGCTGCCCCTGTTGCGCCGCCTCCAGCAACCGGTCCCGCAGCTCCCGCGCGTGCCGCCGGCTCACCGGGACGTCGCCGACGGGGGTGTGGGCCAGCAGTCCACCCGTGGTGTCGCTGCGCAGTTCCAGCACGGCGGACACCGACAGCAGGTAACCCCGGTGCACCCGCGTGAACCCGGTGCCCTCCCAGTACTCCGCGAGCCGCGAGATCGGCATGCGCACGAGGTGCACCCCACCGCGGGTGTGGAGACGGACGTAGTCGCCGTGGGCCTCCACGAACAACACGTCGTCGCGGCGGACGTATCGCGTGCGGCCGCCCGCGTCGACCGGCAGGGCGGCCATCGCGTCCGGCGCCGCGCGCTGGGCTTCCGAAGGCGCCATGCGCACGACCTTCGCCAACGCCGCCGCCAGCCGTTCCGTCCGCACCGGCTTGAGCAGGTAGTCCACGGCGCCGATGCCATACGCCGCGACGGCGTGACCGTCGTGCGCGGTCACGAACACGATCACCGGCGGCTCCGACAGGCGGGCCAGCAGCGTCGCCAGCTCCAGCCCGTCCAGACCCGGCATGGAGATGTCGAGGAACACCGCGTCGAAGTGGTCCGCCTGCAACAGCTTCAGCGCGTGCAACGCATCGCCCGCGCCCACGACCTCGCCGACCTCCGGGGCCTCGCGCAGCATCCGGCACAGCTCGTCCAGCGCCGGCGCCAGGTCGTCGACGGCCAGCACCCGCAGCCCGCTCACGGCAGCACCCCCGGCTGGAACCGCGGCACCCGCACGACCACGCGCGTGCCGGCACCCACTTCCGTCTCCACGGTCAGCCCGTACCAGGCGCCGTAGACGTTGCGCAGCCGTCTGTCCACATTGGCCAGCCCGAGGCCGCTGCCCTCGGTGACCCGGCCGGCGAGGATGTCGGCGGCCAGCTTCGGGTCCATGCCGACCCCGTCGTCCTCCACGCTGATCACGCAGTCGTTCCCTTCCGCCTGCCCGTGGACCTGCACGAGCCCGGTGGTCGCGCGCGGCTCGACGCCGTGGCGGATGGCGTTCTCCACCAGCGGCTCCAGCACCAGGTACGGCACGGCCACCGCCAGCACCTCCGGCGCCACGCGCACCTGCACCTTCAGCCGTTCGCCCAGTACCGCGCGCTGCAGCGCCAGGTACGTCTCCACCGCGCGGAACTCCTCGGCCACCACGGTGTACTCGCCGTGGCGCGCGAGGCTGTAGCGCGTGTAGTCGGCGAAGTCGAGCATCAGATCCCGCGCGCGGTCCGGCTCCGAACGCACCAGCGAAGCGATCACCGTCAGCGCGTTGTACACGAAGTGCGGCGACATCTCCGCCCGCAACGCCCGCAGCTCGGCCTGCGCCGCGTGGTCCGCCGATGCCTCGAGCCGGCCGCGTTCCAGTGCCTGCACCACGACGTCAGCCGCCTGCCGCACCACCTCCGAACCCCGCGCGCCCACCACGAGCAACGCGCCGGCCAGCTCGTCGTGGACGTGCAGGGGCACCGCCTCCACCCCGTCGACGGAAGCGGGCTCCTCGCTGTGCAGCACCTCGTCGAGCACGTGGGCCACGGTGGCATCGGGCCCCGGCCGGCCCGACCACAGCAGCGAGCCAGACAGGTCCGTGAGCCCCAGGCCCGCCGCGCCGAACAGCCGCCGCAGCCCGTGGGCCGCGCGCCGCGCGTGGGTGCCGGCCAGGCCGTCGATGAGGTCGTCGGTGATCTTGCGCGCCGCGGCCAGCACTGGCACGGGGTCGGCGCGCGCGGCGGCGCGCCACGGCAGCCGGACACCCTCGGTCATCGGCGGCCTCCCCTCGGCGACGGGGTCTGGGGGAGTAGATCCTAGCCCCGAACGCGGCGAAGGGGACTTTCCGCGCGGGAAAGTCCCCTCCGAGAACCCGGGAAGGTCAGCAGTTCTGCTTGTAGAAGTACTGCGAGTTCGCGTCCATGTCGTCCTTGGTGATGGAGTGCAGCTGCGCGGTGAGGGTCCGCGTCACGGGCTTGCCCTCCAGTGCCGCCACGGCCTGCTGCACGCCCTGGGTGCCGATCGCGGCCGGGTCCTGGGCGATGAGGCCCTGGTACTCGCCCTTGCGCAGGCCGTCCACTTCGGACGGGCTCGCGTCGAAGCCGACCAGGTTGACCTGGCCGATCTTGCCCGCGTTGCGCAGGCCGGTCGCCGCGCCCTCACCGGTGTTGAGGTTGGTCGCGAAGATGCCGATCAGGTCCGGCGTCGAGGCCAGCGCCGCGGTGACCTTCGAAGCCGCCTGCTCCGGCTCGTTCTGTGTGAACTGGATGCCGGCCGACTTGAGGTTCGGGTGGTTCTTCAGCTCGTCCTCGAAGCCCTTCGCGCGCGCCGCCGTGGTCGACGTGCCCGCGATCGTTCGTGCCTGCGACCACGGCCGCGACCAGCCCGGCGAAGATCACGTCCGAGCCCGCGTTCGTCGCGTTGCCCCCGGGGGCTGAGCGCTTCCATTGTCTTCCCGGCCACCGTGCCCGCGAAGATCAGCACAGCGCCCACGGACAGGTCGATGCCGGCGGTGATGATCACGAACGTCATGCCCACTGAGAGCACGAGCAGCACCGACGTCTTCATCAGCGTCGTCTGGAGCGTGAACAGCGTCGCGAACTCGGCCGGCGCGAGCACCGTGAACACGATGATCAGCGCCCGCAGCACGAGCGCGATTCAGAACGTGTTGGCGCCGATCAGCCGCTTGCCCGGCGGCACTCTGGCGAATCCACCGTCCACAGTGGTCTGGATGTCCTTCGTGGGCGTGCTCACGCGGCCTCCTCCTGAACGAGGGCGCCGGTCATCGGCGCCACGAGGTCTTCGAGCTTCGTGTCCGCCCCGGCGAACCGGGCCACGCGCTTGCCCAGCTGCAGCGCCTCGGGCATGTTGTGGCTCGATCCCGAGCCGCCGCGCGGTCACGGGGGAGTCGAGCTGCACCTCGGAGCCGTCGAGCAGGATCCTGCCGGACGTCGGCTGCTCGGCGCCGGAAAGGCACTTCACGAGCGTCGACTTGCCGGCACCGTTGTCGCCGATCAGGGCCGTGACCTCACCCGCACGGGCCTGGAAGGATGCGCCGCGCAGCGCTTCCACCGAGCCGTAGTGCTTCGTGAGATCCACCGCGTCCAGCAGGATCTCGCTCATGGCCTACCTCTTCTCGAGTGCGGGCGGGCGGCAGCGGATCGCGGTGAGCGTGCCCGACGCCTCGACCTGCCCGGCGTCGAACGGCACCACGTAGGTCTCGCCCTTGGCGAGGGCGAACTCGCCGCCGTGTTCGGTGCGCAGCGTGCCGGCGCCGTCGAGCACCACGAGCACGGAGAACGACGGGTCGAACGCCAGGGAGCCACCGGTCAGCTGCACGCGGTCGGCGCGGAAGAACTCGTCGGAACCCGCGGCCAGCAGATCGACCGACGTTGCCTTGTCCTCGGCGGTGTGCTTCACGATCGTGGTGAGCCGCTCGGCGTCCCAGCCGGACGTGTCGAGCGTTTCGATCGCGGTGTCGAAGCCGATGCCGAGGTGGCCCTTCTCCGGCGAGGCCAGGAAGTCACGCCACTCCAGTGTCAGCGAGAAGTCGGTGGGCTGCTGCAGTTCCACCACGAACACGCCCTCGCCGATCGCGTGCGGCAGCCCGGCCGGGATGTACACGGTGTCGCCGGCCTGCACCGGCACGCTGTTGAGCGCGCCCAGCATGGTCGGTGCGTCCTGCTCGCGCGTCCACTCGGCGACGGTCGCCTTGCTCACCGTCTCCTTGAACCCCGGGTACACGCGCGGGTCGTCGCCGTAGGTGCCCACCACGATCCACGCCTCGGTCTTGCCGAAGTGCGAGTCGAAGTGCTGCTTGGCGAACTCGTCGGACGGGTGGAAGTGCACGGGCAGCCGCTGGCCCGCGTCGAGCAGCTTCACCAGCAGGCCGGTGGAGTCTCCGAGCTTGGCGACGTGCGCGGCACCCAGCCAGGCTTCGGCGTTGCCGCGCACGGCGTCACGCAGCCAAGCGCCGTCGGGGAGCCGGGTAAGACCATTGGTCTCCTGGCCGAACATCGTGGTGACCGAGCCGACCCAGTCCTCCGGCCCGAACTTCGAGTCCGTGCCGGTGGCACCGCGCAGCGCGGCGATCGCGTCGCCACCGCGGTAGAACTGCGGCGGCTGGTTGGCCGGGAGCCGGATCGGTTCGAGGTGCGTGCTCACGGGGCGACCTCACCGGAACCACGGGCTACGAGATGCACGGGCAGGACTACCTTTCTGGGTGCGGACTGATCCCCCTGGATCCGCGCGAACAGCAGCTCTGCCGCCGCGTGCCCCAGGGCGCTGACGTCGTGTGCGACGACCGTCACCGGCGGGTCCAGCAGGTCCGCCAGCTCGAAGTCGTCGAAGCTCACCATGGCGGGCCGGTGATCGGCGTGGGCCAGCGCGCGCAGCAGGTGCACGGCCACGCGGTTGTTGCCCGCGATCACCGCGGTCGCGGCCGACGGACCCGTCAGCAGCGTCGCCACGGAGTGGGCGATCGTCTCCGGCGTCGGTGTGCGCATCACGACGAGGCTCTCGTCGTAGGAGACGCCGTTGCGCACGCAGCCCTCGCGGAAGCCGCGCAGGCGCTCGGCCGCGGTGAAGATGTCGGGGCTGTCACCGAGGAACGCGATGCGGCGGTGGCCGTGCCGCACCAGGTGCGTGACCGCGTCGATGGTGCCACCGAGGTTGTCGACGAGCACGGTGTCGGCCACGATGTCGCCGGCCGGGCGGTCGAGGAACACCACCGGCGTGCCCGCGCGCATCTCCGGCACGAGGTAGCCGTGCTGCATGCCGGCCGGCACCACGAGGATCCCGTCGACCCGGCGCGCGCAGAACTCCAGCGCCAGCTCGCGTTCGCGGTCGGAGTTCTCCTCCGACGAACCGGTGAGCACGTGACGGCCGAACGACGTGGCGATGCGCTCTACCGCGCGGTTGAGCTCGGAGTAGAACGGGTTGCCGACGTCTTCGACGATGAGGCCGATCGTGCCCGTGGTCGAGCCGCGACGCAGGTTGCGGGCGCCGAGGTTGCGGCGGAACCCGAGCTGCTCGATGGCCGCCACCACGCGCTCGGCGGTGTCGGGGTGCACCGCGGGCTCGTCGTTGACCACCCGGGACACGGTTTTGATGCTGACGCCGGCGAGCCGGGCCACATCGCTCATCGTGGCCCGTCGGCTCGCCGGGCGGGGAAGCCCGTCCGCTTCCCGGCCATGAGGAGACAACGTTGTCATAGTGGCGCAGATTGCACACCAAAGGCCGGGTCGCTGTCAATGCCCGCTTCGCGCCGAATGAGATTCAGCCTGCGAAAGTTGTGAGGCAGATGGCTGATCAGTGTGTCCTGAACCGGACAGGCTCTCACGGCGGACTTGACGTTTTCGTGAGGGATTGCCCAAGGTTGCCCGCATCGACGGTGTGCGCGACAAGGTTGTCATCCCACTCCTCCGCGGCCCTGACGGCCGAGTCGCGCCGACGACTGGAGAGGCGATGGCGATGGCGCGAGCGCGCTGGAGAGCCGGACTGATCTTCCTGGCCACGGCGGTGGTGGCGGCGGTCGCGCCGGCCACCGCGGCGGTGGCCGCGAAAGCCCCGGACACTGATTTCGCGAAGTGGGTGAACCCCTTCGTCGGCACCCGGCCGGGCGGTGAGGACCAGGGCACGGGTGGCGGTGCCGGCAACACGTTCCCGGGCGCGGTGGCGCCGTTCGGGATGGTGCAGTGGAGCCCGGACACGGTGAAGTCGCAGCCGGGCGGCTACTTCTACGACGACAACGCCCTCACGGGCTTCAGCCTCACGCACCTCTCGGGTGCGGGCTGCTCGACCTACGAGGACATCCCGTTCATCCCGTACGTCGGCGAGGTCAGCACCTCGCCCGCGACGGACCCGGGCCACTACACGTCGAAGTTCAGCCACGACAACGAGCACGCCACCGCGGGCGAGTACGACGTCACCCTCGACAGCGGCGCGAAGGTCGAGCTGAGCGCGACGCAGCGCACCGGCTCCGCGCGCCTGACCTACCCCGCCGGCGCGTCCTCGACGCTGCTGGTCAACACGTCCGGCTCGGTCAACGGCACCGACGACGCGTCGATCACCATCGGCAAGGACACCATCAGCGGCTGGGCGACCAGCGGCCGCTTCTGCGGCGCGCAGAACACCTACCGCGTGTACTTCTCCGCGAAGTTCGACACCCCGTTCGCCTCGATCGGCACGTGGAAGAACGGCGCGGTGACGCCCGGCAAGACGTCGGAGACCGGCGGGGCGAAGGCGAAGGTGGCGCAGCCCAACGGCGTGAACGCCGCCATCGCGCGCCCGGCCAAGGCCAAGACGCAGGACACCACCGTGAGCGGCCCCGGCAGCGGCGGCTACGTGACCTTCGCGAACCTCAACGGCGCGCAGGTCAACGTGCAGGTCGGCCTGTCGTTCGTGTCCGTGGACGGCGCGAAGGCGAACCTGAAGGCCGAGAACAACGGCAAGAAGTCCTTCGACCAGATCGCGGCCGGCACGCGCAAGGCGTGGAACGACCAGTTCGGCAAGGTCGCCGTCAGCGGTGGCTCCGACGCCGACATGACCACGTTCTACACGTCGCTGTACCACTCGCTGATCCAGCCCAACGTGTTCTCCGATGTGGACGGTTCCTACCCGGGCTTCGACGGCCGGATCCACAAGGCGGACAAGGGCCACGCGATGTACACCAACTTCAGCGGCTGGGACATCTACCGCTCGGAGATCCCGCTGCTGGCCACGATCGACCCGGCCCAGACGTCGGACATCGTGCGCTCGATGATGGCCTACGCCGAGCAGGGCGGCTCGTGGGACCGCTGGACCGTGGCCAACGACTACACCGGCGTGATGAACGGCGACCCGTACCACATCATCGTTTCCAGCGCGTACGCCTTCGGCGCGCGTGACTTCGACGCCCAGAAGGCGTTGCTGCTGATGATCAAGGGCGCCACGCAGCCCACCCAGGGCTACACCGAGCGGCCCGGCCTCGCCGACTACATGCGTCTCGGCTACGTGCCCGGCGCCGGCGCGGACACGCTCGAGTACACCAGCGCCGATTTCGCCATCGCGCAGTTCGCGAAGCGCCTCGGCGACAGCGCCACGTACACCACGTTCATGAAGCGCGCGCAGAACTGGCAGAACCTCTACAACCCGGGCACCGGCCACCTGCAGCCGCGCAACGCCGACGGCTCCTTCGCCGGCACGTACGACCCGGCCAGCTCGCAGGGCTGGGTCGAGGGCAACGGCGCGCAGTACGAGTGGATGGTTCCCTACGACCTCGGCGGCGTCGTCTCGGCGTTCGGTGGCGACACGGCGACCCAGTCGCGGCTGGACACCTTCTTCACGCAGCTGAACGCGGGCACGCAGGAGCCGTTCGCCTTCATGGGCAACGAGCCGAACTCCAACGCGCCCTACGTCTACTCCTACGCGGGTGCCCCGGCCAAGACCCAGGCCATCGTGCACCGGTCGATGGACGAGCTCTACAACCCGCGTCCCGAAGGCCTGATCGGCAACGACGACCTCGGCCAGATGTCGGCCTGGTACGTGTGGTCCGCGCTGGGTGTCTACCCGGAGATCCCGGGCCGCGCCGAGGTGCTGCTGTCCACGCCTCGGTTCGAGCACGCCGTGCTCACGACCGGCGCGGGCAAGAAGATCACGATCAACGCGCCCGGCACAGGTGACTACGTCGGCTCGTTGAAGGTCAACGGTGGGGCGGCCTCGAAGTCGTGGCTGCCCGAGGCCCTGATCTCGACCGGCGGCACGCTCGACTTCACCCGCTCGGCCACGGCCACCCAGTGGGGTGCCGCGGCGGCCGACGCCCCGCCGTCGTTCCGCGAGCAGGAGAAGCCGAGCCTGGCGTTCGCCAACCCGGCCCGCGTGGTGACCCCGGCGGGCTCGACCGCGACGGCGAGCGTCGGTGTGCAGGACCTGTCCGGCACCGCGAAGACGTGGACCTACACCGCGGGCAGCGCCGACGGCATCACGCTCTCGCCCGCATCGGGCTCGGTCGCCGTGCCCGCCAACGGCAAGGCACAGGCCACGGTCAACGTGACCGTCCCCGCAGGCACCGCCGACGGCGCCCGCCGCATCCCGGTCACGTTCTCCGCGCCGGGACTGGCGAGCACCGAGGCCGTGCTCACGGTGCTCGTGGCGCAGCCGGGCAGCTGGCTGGCCACTGTGGACAACGCCGGCATCTCGCCCGACTCCGACTCGACGAAGGCCAACTTCGACGGCGGTGGCTGGAGCTACTCGGCCGACGCGCTGGCCGCGGCCGGCGCCAAGCCGGGCGGCACGGTGACCAGTGACGGCCTCAACTTCACGTGGCCGTCGTTCCCGGCGGGCGACCCGGACAACGTGGTGGCCAACGGCCAGAAGGTGACCGTGACCGGCTCGGGCCGGCTCGCGCTGCTCGGCGCCGGCTCCAACGGCAACGCGCAGGGCACGCTCACCATCACCTACACCGACGGCACCACGTCCACCGCCACGGTCGGCGTGTCCGACTGGACGCTGGGCGGCGGCGCCGCGCAGCCGTCGTTCGGCAACCGGATCGTGCTGTCCACGCCGTACCGCAACGCTTCGGGCACCGACCCGCAGCAGATTCGCACGATGGTGTTCGGCACCGCGCCGATCACCCTCGACGCCGGTAAGACGGTGGCGAGCGTGACGTTGCCGTCGAACGTCAGCGGTGGCGCGATGCACGTCTTCGCCATCGCCGTCGGCTGACCGTCCAAAGCGCCCCAATGTGGCATTGGTTGCGTTGAGCGCACCCAATGTGGCGTTCGTTGCGTTGAGCGCACCGAATGCCACATTGGGGCGCTCGACGCAACCACCCGCCACGGACTCTTTTCCGGAGGGAGCTCGATGAGGAGCAGAACACTGGCGAGTGCGGTCACGCTCGCCGTCGTGGCGGCCGGCCTCACGCCGGTGACCGCCTCGGCCAGACCGGCCGACGCACTGGAGTCCGTGAACACGTTCATCGGCACGCAGGACGAGGGCAACACGTTCCCCGGCGCGTCCGTGCCCTTCGGCATGACGCAGGTGAGTCCGCAAACCACCCACTACGCCGGGTACCTCTACACCGACACCGCGATCCGCGGCTTCGGCCACTTCTTCCTCTCCGGCGCGGGCTGCTGGGAGCAGGGCGGCCTGGTGTCGACACTGCCCACCACGGGCGATGTCGGCCCGGGCGCGGCCTTCGACACGTCCAAGCCCGCCACATTCGACAACGCCAACTACGCCGCGCCCTACACCCACGACGGCGAAGTCGGGAAACCCGGCTACTACAAGGTGCACCTGACCGGCTACGGCGGCGTCGACGTGGAGACCACGGCCTCGACCCGCAGCGGCGTCGAGCGCTACACGTTCGACAAGTCCGGTCCCGCCAACGTGTTCGTGAACGTCGGGCAGGCCAACGCCAAGGAACCCGTGACCGGCAGCAGCGTCCGGATCGTCGACGACCACACGATCTCCGGCACCGTCGAGTCGCAGGCCTTCTGCGGCGGCAAGGCCTACACGACGTACTTCACCACGAAGTTCGACAAGCCGTTCTCCGGCTACGGCACCTGGTCGCCGACCGGCGGCACTCCTTCGAGCAAGTCCTCGGCGGGCGGCGCGGGCCTGCGCGGAGCGTGGCTGAACTTCCCGAAGGGCGACCAGATCACCGCCACCACGTCGATCTCCCAGGTGGACGCCCACGGCGCCGACGTGAACCTCGCCGCTTCGCGGGTGCGCCCGTTCGACGCCGTGAAGGCCGACGCCCAGCGCACGTGGCGCCAGGAACTGTCCAGTGTGGACATCACCGGCGGCACGCCCGACGAGCGCACGGTGTTCTACACCTCGCTCTACCACGCGTTCCTGCAGCCGCTCACCGCGAACGACGCCGACGGCCGCTACTACGGCTTCGACAAGAAGATCCACCGCGCGATCGGCTGGACGTACTACGACTTCTTCTCGCTGTGGGACACCTACCGCAGCCAGAACCAGCTGCTCGCGCTGCTGAAGCCCGACCGGGCGCGCGACATCGCGAAGAGCATCCTCGCGATCCACGAGCAGGGCGGCTGGCTGCCGCGGTGGGCGTACGCGAGCCAGGAGACCAACACCATGACCGGCGACCCGGTCACACCGTTCCTGGTCGACCTGTGGCGCTTCGGCGCGCTGAAGGGTGACGAAGTCGAGGCGTATGAGGCCCTGCTGCAGAACTCGCAGCAGATCCCGCCGGCGTCCTCGCCGTTCCAGGGCCGCTCGGGCAACGCGAGCTACCAGGCCGACGGGTTCGTGCAGTACGACCCGAACTTCCCGAAGAAGGGACAGGACACCGACCCGAACCACGGCGCTTCGGCCACGCTCGAGTACGCCCTCGGCGACTGCTCGCTCTCGACCATGGCCGCGGCACTGGGCAAGAAGCAGGACGCGGCGGCGCTGGCCGCGAAGGGTCGCACGTACCAGACGCTGTGGGACCCGACCGTGACCGACCGCGGCTTCACGGGCTTCTTCCGCCCGAAGGTCGCCGGCGGTGACTGGTTCACGCCGGCGGGCCAGCCGTACAGCCCCCAGAGTCAGGACGGCTTCCACGAGGGCACCGCGTGGCAGTACCAGTGGCTCGTGCAGCAGGACGTGCCCGGGCTGATGAAGGAGATGGGTGGCGCGGACAACACTCACGCCCGCCTCGACGACTTCTTCTCCTACGACAACCTGGTGAAGGACCCGGCGAAGACCGTCCGCGAAGACTGGGTGGTCGGGCCGTACTCCTACTACAACCAGTTCCGCTACAACCCCAACAACGAACCCGACCTGCACTCGCCGTGGATGTACACGCTCACCGGCCAGCCGTGGAAGACCTCCGCCGTGGTGCGCGCGGCCCACACGCTGTTCACGAACGCCCCCAACGGCGTCACGGGCAACGACGACCTCGGCACCATGTCGGCGTGGTACGTCTTCAGCGCGCTCGGTCTCTACCCGGCCGTGCCCGGTACCGGGAACTTCGTGCTGAACGCGCCGCAGTTCGCCAAGTCCGTGCTGCACCTGCAGAACGGGCGTTCGGTCACCATCAAGGCGCCGGGGGCCGACGGGGCGAAACTCCAGTACGTCCGCGGCCTGAACGTGGGCGACGGGTGGCAGGCGCGGTCGTCCGACAAGTCCTACGTGAGCGTCGAGCAGTTGCGGCGCGGGACCACGCTGGACTTCACCCTGACCGCCGACGCTACGCAGGCCACGTGGGCAACATCACCTTCGTCGGCGCCGCCGTCACCTTGTGCCGGTTAGTGTCTGATTGAGAACTATCCGTGAAGGCTCTTTCCCGGAATGCGAGACTGGGAAGGGGCCTTCACGGTTTTCCGGGCATATCCCCACGGTTTTCGAGAGTGGTCCAGACCATATTTCGGAGGGGTCGTGAGGATGGTCACGGGCCCCGGTGTTCCGGTGAGGGCCGTCACGCCTCACACTGGTGTCATACGCGTCCGACAGTGCTGTTGACGTCAAGCGGGTCAGTCCCCCTTGGACAGTGCACCGGACGCGTTTTTGTGTGTGCAGGCAGCACGCACCCGTGTGACGCACAGGAGGAAGTCGTGTCCAGCAAGGCCGCTATCGTGTTCCGCGTGGCCGCAGTCGCCGAAGCCCTGTCCTGGGCCGGTTTGCTGATCGGCATGTTTCTCAAGTACGTCGTGCACTCCTCCGGTGAGGGCGGCGTGCCCGTCATCGGCATGGTCCACGGCGTGATCTTCGTGCTCTACGTCGTGATCTCCCTGTCCGTCGCCAAGCCGCTCGGCTGGCGCCCGAAGACCCTGGTGCTCGCGCTGCTGTCCAGCATCCCGCCGCTGTTCACCTGGATCTTCGAGAAGTGGGCCCTGCGCAACGGCCGCCTCGACGGCCCGCAGCGCCTCACCCACGGCGGCGTCGGCCTGTTCGAGTCCCGCGTGCCGGAGACCGTGAACGCCTGATTTTCCCCGCTTTCGACGGGCCCGTACGACCTCGTGTCGTGCGGGCCCGTTCGCGTTTGCCCGGGCGTGTTCGCCGGGGCGCGCGCGGTTTCGGCGTTATTCGGTGAAGTCGCCCGAGGAGCGGCGGACCTTGGTGAGCAGGTCGGTGAGCTGCTCGACCTGCCGCTCGGTGAGCCCCGTGAGCCCGAAGTCGATCCCCGTCACCGCGGCTGTCGCGGCTTCGCGGCGCGCGCGGCCGTCGTCGGTGATCTCGACCAGCGTCGTGCGGCGATCGGTGGGGTGCGGCACGCGCTTCACGAGCCCGTCGCGCTCGAGGCGGTCGACTATGTTGGTGACACTGGTGGGGTGCAACTGCAGCCGTTCACCCATCACCCGCATCGGCAGCCGCGAGTTGCGGGCGAAGGTGAGCAGCACGAGCGCCTCGTAGCGGGCGAAGGTGAGGCCGTGCGGCTTGAGCGAGCCGTCGACCGCCGACTGGATGATCTGTTGCACCCGCATCAGCCCGGTGACCGCGGCCATGGTTCCGGCGGGACCGATCCGGTCCTCCCAGAGCTCGGCCGCACGGGCGATCGGGTCGAACGGCAGCGGTCGGTTCATGACACGCGAAGTTACCAGCGGGTACCCGGAACGCGGCGATCGCCCTGCTCGCACCGCCATTGTTTTCCCCCGACGAAAGGATCCCGACATGATCGTCGCGTTCAGCGTGAGCCCCTCCGGCGGCGACCCGGACGCCGGCGTGAGCGAAGCCGTGTCCCGCGCCGTGAAGGTCGTCCGCGACAGCGGGCTGCCCAACTCCACCAACGCGATGTTCACGAACGTGGAGGGCGAGTGGGACGAGGTGATGGCCGTCGTGAAGCAGGCCGTGCAAGCCGCGGGGGAGGGCTCGGCGCGCGTCGGCCTCGTCCTCAAGGCCGACATCCGCCCGGGCTACGACACGGGCCAGCTCACCGCGAAGGTCGACCGCGTGGAAGCGCACCTGCGCGAGGACTGAGCGCCTATGGCAGCGGCGGGGTGAACGCCACGGTCCACCGGCCTTCCTCCCTGGTCACCGCCAGGGAGTAGGTGAACCGCGACCCGTGCGTCACCCCGCTGACCACCGCGCGCGTCGGGGAGTGCTCGTCGGGGACGAGTTGCACCGTTATGTCGCGAACGTCCTCTTCGGCGAGCACGGCCACGTAGTCGTCGGCGAAGTCGGAGGCGCCGGAGCCCGGGTAGTCGAGCAGCTCTTCGAGCTCGCCTGAGTCGCGGGCGACCAGGGCGCTGCGCAGCGAATCACGCAGAGCGACGGGCGAGGGCGCGCCCGGGTCCGGCTGGTTCGCGATGAGCACCGTGATCGCCACGACCCACGCCACGCCCACCCCGACGGCCACCGCCACGGTGGCGTTGCGCCGGCTCAGCATCACGGCCTCCCTGATCTTTCCGCCGTGAGCATGCACGAGCCAGGCGCTCCTGCCAATCGTGGCGCGAGTGCGACACCCGGGCACCGGCGGTGAAATGTCCCGCCGCCCCGTGCCAGGATGGAGGCGTGACACACCCACGCGGATCTGCAGCGAACTCAGCGGCCATGTCCGCCGCACTGTCCGGCGCGGTCGACCTGTCCGCGCTCAAGGCCCGGGCTGAAGCGTCCCGGAGCCAGCCCCCCGCGTCGCCCGCGGGTGCGGCGCCGGCCGAGGGCGGCGCACCGCCGTCGGACGTCATCATGGATGTGACGGAAGCCACGTTCCAGGCCGACGTCGTCGAGCGCTCGCTCAACCAGCTCGTGCTCGTGGACCTGTGGGCCGACTGGTGCGGCCCGTGCAAGCAGCTCAGCCCCGTGCTGGAGCGACTCGCCACCGAAGCGGCCGGCGCGTGGGTGCTCGCCCGCGTCGACGTGGACGCCAACCCGCGCATCGCGCAGCTGTTCGGCGCCCAGTCGATCCCGACCGTCGTCGCGATCGGCGGCGGCCAGCCCGTGGACGCGTTCTCCGGCGCCCTGCCGGAGCCCGAGATCCGCAAGTGGCTGGACGCGCTGCTCGACGCCCTGCGCGACAAGCTCCCCGGCACCCGCGCCGCCGAGGAGGTCCGAGGCCCGATCGAGGAGCCCGAGGACCCGCGCTTCACCGAGGCCGAGGAAGCCTTCGAGCAGGGCGACTTCGCCGCCGCGCAGGCCGCCTACGAGCGCATCCTCGACGCCGAGCCCGCCAACGAGCTCGCGAAGAACGCCCTGGCCCAGGTCAAGTTCACCGCCCGCGCCGAAGCGGCCGACCCGGACGCCCGCGCCAAGGCCGACGCCGACCCGTCGAACCTCGACGCCCAGCTGGCGGCCGCCGACCTGGAGATCGCGGAGCAGGACGTGGACGCCGCGTTCACCCGCCTGATCGACACCGTCCGCCGCACCGCCGGCGACGATCGCAACCGCGTCCGCGAACACCTGGTCGCGCTGTTCGACCTCTTCGACCCGGCCGACGAGCGCGTGATGAAGGCCCGCCGCAACCTGGCGAGCGCCCTGTTCTGAGCCGTTCCACCACGAAGGCCCCCGATCCGCGATCGGGGGCCTTCGTCGTGTTCCTGACCCGCCAGGCGCGTTTCCAGGATGCCTGGAAACTCCGTTCACGCTGATTTTCCAGCCTGCGTGGAAAACCCGCCTCCAGATGGTCAGCCGTACTGCTTCGAGCAGACAGCGGAGCCCTCGAGGTAGCCGCGTCGCAGCGACTCGACCCGGTCGAAACCGCTGTCCGGCCGCTTGCCGTTCACGTCCGCCGACACCAGGCCCTCCGGGCGTAGCAGGTCGGCGATCGCCTCGTCGAGGTCACCCGCCGAGAGCCGCAGGCTCCCGGGCCGGTTCGTGAACGCCGCCCAGGCGCCCACCAGACACGACGTCCGAAGCCCCGCGTTCGGGTTGTCCAGCGACGCCCCCACGCCCTTCTGGATCCCCATCGCGTACCGCGAAGCCACCTCCGCGAACGCCGCGAAGTCGCCCAGCCCCGTGCTCTGCTGTCCGGACGCCTCGGCGTCGGGGTCCACGGGCTGGGCCAGCGCCGTGAGCCGCGAAACGTCGATGTTCACCGTGTTGTCGGCCGGGCAGTAAGACGCGGGCGGGGTCGACGGCCCACCCGGGCAGCTGCCGCTGCCCGGCACGATCGTCGGCGCCTTCACCCCCGCGCCGCCGAACGCCGAGTCCAGGCTCGCCTTCAGCAGCGTCAGCGTCTGCTCGGAGATCTTCGCGTCGCCCTTGCCGGTGTCCTTGCTGTCGAAGGGCCGCTCCGTGAGCCGCGCCTGCACGTTCTGCGCGTTCATGCCCGCGCATTCCTTCGGGCCCTTCTCGAACCCGGACTGGAACGCGAACGTCCGGTCGAACGCCGTGCCGTGGGCCTGCCGGTCGGTGGCGCTGGTGCCGGCCTGGTCGCGGATGAAGAACATCGCGGCCATGATCTGGTCGAGGCCCTCGGCCGTGGACACCTGGTAGTACTTGCTCTTCCCCTCGGCAACCCAGCGGAAGTAGCTGCCCGCGAAGCAGTCGGCCTGCTGCTCCTTCACCACGCTCGGCGTGCTCTTCGTGATGCCGGCCTTCGGCCCGAGCCGGTACTGGATCGCGTGGCCGAACTCGTGCGCCAGCACGGTGACCACCGCCATCGGCCCGAAGCGCTGGCGCAGCATCGGCAGCAGCACGCCCCTGTCCCACGCCACGGAGTCGTCGGCGGAGCAGTAGAACGCGTTCACGAGCTTCTTCACGCTGCCGCACGCCGTCTGCTCGGTGTCGGTGCGCGAGTCGTAGGACAGCAGCGACGTCACGGGCTTGAAGTCCTGCCCAAAGTCGGTCGGGAGCGCCTCGCCCCAGAAAGCCTCGACGTCGGCGATCGCGGCCGTGGCCAGCTGGTCGTCCTGGCCGCCCTCGGCGTTCTTCACGGTCAGGTTCGGCTTCGGCGCGCCGCTCTTCAGGCCGCTGTCGAAGTGGGTCACGGGCAGGCCCGCGACGTTGCCGGCCCCCGGCGTCACCGGTCCGGCCGAACCAGTTCCGCAGGCCGCCGCGCCCAGCGCCGCAACCACCGCGAGCGCCAGCAGCGCTCCCCCTCGCCTCATCACGCCCGGGACCCTACCCAGCGGGTGTGCCCGATGTGAGCGTTATCCCCGAACGGGTCGCGAGCGCCGGAACGGGCGGCCCGATATGGTCGCTGACCATGCGTGCTGTCCGCCGGTTCACCGTCCGAGCCAGCCTGCCGGAATCGCTCGCGGGCCTTGGTGCGCTCGCGACGAACCTGCGCTGGACGTGGCACCCACCGACCCGCGACTTGTTCGCGTCGATGGACGCCGAGCTCTTCAACTCCATCCGCGACCCGTTGCGGATGCTCACCGCGCTGCCGCCGGAGCGCCTGCGGGAGCTGTCCGTGGACGAGGACTTCCTGCGCCGCACCCACGAAGCCGCGGCAGGGCTGGAGCAGTACCTCACCGAGCCGCGCTGGTACCAGCGGCGCACCGACGAAGGCCTGCCCGCGGCCGTCGCGTACTTCTCGATGGAGTTCGGCGTCACCGAGGCCCTGCCCAACTACTCGGGCGGCCTCGGCGTGCTCGCGGGCGACCACCTGAAGGCGGCTTCGGACCTCGGCGTGCCGATGGTCGGCGTCGGGCTGCTCTACCGGTCGGGCTACTTCCGCCAGAGCCTGTCGCTCGACGGCTGGCAGGTCGAGCACTACCCGGTGATCGACCCCAACGCGTTCCCGCTGGAGCTGGTGACCGACGGCGGGCACGCGGTGCTCGTCGAGGTCGCCATGCCGGGCGGGCGCACGTTGCACGCGCAGATCTGGCGCGCCCGCGTGGGCCGCATCCCGTTGCTGCTGCTCGACACCGACATCGAGGCCAACGACGAGGACCTGCGCCCCGTCACCGACCGGCTGTACGGCGGCGACGCCGACCACCGCATCCGCCAGGAGATCCTCGCCGGCATCGGCGGCTTCCGGGCCGTGCGGAGGTTCTGCGAGCTCACCGGCCACCCGCAGCCGAACGTCTTCCACACCAACGAGGGCCACGCCGGGTTCCTCGGCCTCGAGCGCGCCCGCGAGATCATCCAGGCCGACCGGCTCGCCTTCGACGAGGCGCTCCCGGCCGTGCGCGCGGGCACCGTGTTCACCACGCACACGCCGGTGAGCGCCGGCATCGACCGGTTCCCCGTCGACCTCGTGCAGCGCTACTTCTCCGACGGCCGGCTCGTGCCCGACATCGACGTGCGCCGCGTGCTGCAACTGGGCGCGGAGGACAACCCGGGCCTGTTCAACATGGCCCACATGGGGCTGCGGCTCGCCCAGCGCGCCAACGGCGTCTCGGAGCTCCACGGCCGCGTCACGCGCCGCATGTTCTCCCGCCTGTGGCCCGGGTTCGACGACGACGAGGTGCCGGTCTCGTCCATCACCAACGGCGTGCACGGGCCCACGTGGGTCGCGCGCGAGCTGAGCGCGCTGCTGGGCGGCAACCACGACGAGTTCGGCCACGAGGGCCGCACGCCGGACAGCTCGCTGCGTGACGGCGTCACCGACCAGCAGCTGTGGGAGCTGCGCCGCGAGCTGCGGGAGAAGCTGGTGGCCGAGGTGCGCCGGCGTGTGCGGGCGGCGTGGATGCAGCGTGGCGCTTCGGCACTGGAGCTGGGCTGGACGGAGCGCGTGTTCGACCCGGACGTGCTGACCGTCGGCTTCGCCCGCCGCGTGCCGACGTACAAACGCCTCACGCTGATGCTGCGCGACCCCGACCGCCTGCGCGCCCTGTTGCTCGACGAGAAGCGGCCGATCCAGATCGTGATCGGCGGCAAGTCGCACCCCGCCGACGAGAACGGCAAGCAGCTCATCCAGCAGATCGTGCGGTTCGTCGACGACCCCGCCGTGCGCCACCGGATCGTCTTCCTGCCCGACTACGACATGTCCATGGCCCGCTACCTCTACCGCGGCTGCGACGTGTGGCTCAACAACCCCGTGCGGCCGCTGGAGGCGTGTGGCACGTCGGGCATGAAGTCGGCCCTCAACGGTGGCCTCAATCTCTCCATCCGCGACGGCTGGTGGGACGAGTGCTACGACGGCTCCAACGGCTGGGCCATCCCCACCGCCGACGGCGTCACGGATCCCTTGCGCCGCGACGACCTCGAGGCCGCCGCGCTCTACGACCTGCTCGGCCAGCAGATCGCGCCGCTCTACTACGACACCGACGCTTCGGGCGTCCCCTCCGGCTGGCTGTCGATGGTCTGGCACACCTTGGAGACGCTCGGCCCGCGCGTGCAGGCGTCGCGCATGGTGCGCGAGTACGTGGACTCCGGCTACCTGCCCGCGTCGCGCATGGTCGCCGCCGCCGTCGACGACGGCTATCGCGGCGCCCTGTCGCTCGCCGACTACCGCACCAAGCTCGAGGTCTCGTGGCCCCGCCTGCGGATCTTCGACTCGGAACTGCTTTATGACCACTCCTCGCGCTTGGTCGTCGGCACCGAGGTCACCGTCCGCGCCCGCATCGACCTCGCCGGCCTGGACCCGTCCGAAGTGGACATCCAGGCCGTCGTCGGCCAGGTCGGCGACGGCGACGAACTCACGGACACCGTCACGGTCCCCATGCACGGCGACGGCATCGGCGCGTTCTCCGCTTCACTGCGCCTGCCCCGAGCCGGCTCGGTGGGCTACACGGTGCGGATGCTGCCGAAGCACCCCCTGCTGGCCAGCCCGGCGGAACTGGCCCGGGTGGTGCTCGCGTAGTGCCGGCGCTGATCGCCCCCACGACCCGGCTGCACCGCGCCTGGCTCGATGCGCACGCCGAGTGGGGCTCCGGCAGCCACGAAGACGGTTTCGGGCTGAAACCGGCCGACGAGGTCCGCTCGGCGGCCGGGTTCGCTGCTTGGGTGGCGCGGCTGGCCGCCGAGTCGGAGGAGGTCACGTACCGGTGGATCGTCGAGGGCGACCGGGTACTCGGCGGAATCGCGCTGCGGCACGGGTTCGACGGCTACGTGCGCCAGGCCGGCCACATCGGCTTCGGCATCCGGCCGACCGCTCGGCGGCGGGGGCTGGCCTCGTGGGCGCTGGGCCAGGTTCTCGACCAGGCGCGGAACCTCGGCATGAACCGCCTGCTGCTCGTCTGCGATCCGGGCAACACCGCTTCGATGAAGACGATCGAGCGCCTCGGCGGCGTCTTCGAGGACACCCGCGACACCGGCCACGGCCAGGGCCGGCGCTACTGGATCGAGCCGGCCGACCCCGGCCTTTGACCGGTCACCGCCGACTTCCCCGACGACTTACGGAACCGCCGGCGACCCACCCTCCACCACAGGCAACCCCTCAGCCGCCCACGCCCGGAACCCGCCCGCGAGATCCGTAGCGTTCTTCAACCCCAACCGCTGCAGATCCGCCGCGGCCAGGCTCGACGAGTAGCCCTCGTTGCACACCACGATCGCCGTCGTGTCAGTGGTCACACCCGGCAGCCGCCAGTCGCTGTCCGGGGCGAGCCGCCACTCCAGGTGGATCCGCTCGACGACCACGGCGCCGGGGATCTCACCCTCGGCGGCGCGGTTGGCGTGCGGGCGGATGTCCACGATCAGCGCGCCTCCGGCCTGCAGCGCGGCCGCGCGCGCCGGCGGAACCCGGTCCAGGGAGGACCGGGCGCCGTCGAGGAAGTCGTCGATCGAGCTCATCGGCCGAGTATGACCGGCAGCGGCGGGATTTCGCCGGGCACGTCGGCCAGCGTCGTGTATTCGCGCGTGGGCACCAGCGGCGGCGAGTATGCGTGCACGCTGGCGGCCGGCTCGTCGCCGAGGCCGCTGACCTGGTGCGCGCGCCCGGCGCCGAAGCCGATGCTCTCGCCCGCCTTGTGCGTGCGGCGCCGGATCGGACCGCCGGGATAGCGGTATTCCTCACCCAGTTCGCCCTGCAGCACGGTGAACGAGCCTGCCGCGCCGCCGTGGTCATGGGGCTTCGTGTGCTGGCCGGGCAGCCACGACAACAGCCACAGCTCGAGCCCGTCGGTGAGCGCGAGCCGCGCCCACCAGCGGCTTTCCTCGTCGAAGCGCAGCACCTCGCGCAGGCTGGAGGTGAGTTCGGTGGTCACGGTCTTGGTGAGGTCGGCGAGCTCACGCGGGGTCCACAGCAGGCGCTCGGGCTGCAGCAGCTGCGCCAGCAGGGGATCGGTCAGACGGGGGTGGATCTCGAAGTCGGGACGGGTGATCGACGTGGTCAACGCGGGTGCTCCTCAAGCAGGGGTGACGGCTGGCAAGACGGCACAGCGCGGCACGAAACCCGCGTTCAGCAGGCGTGCCGCGCTCGCGTACACCCAGACGAGGCCACGAGGAGCAGGTCGATCGTGCGCCGGCGCCAGAACGAGCCCCGGGCTGCGGGGACGGCGGCGGACGCGGACCTGGTCACGTCACCGATCGTGCCACAGCTCGCGGTTTGTACGCTGCGTCGTCCCATCCGCTGGACGCCGTCGCGGGGTCACACGCGCGCGGGTGTGTTGTCAACCCCGGGCGGGTGCGAACGCGCGCGCGTGGACGGCCACAATGGGCTCGTGAGCGAGCCGATCCTGCCCAGCGACCTTGACGACCTCGTGGTGCGGATGTCCGGTGTCGGCGTCCGCCGCAGCGGAAACGACCTTCTCGCGGACCTCGACTGGAACGTCGAACTCGACGAACGATGGGTCGTGCTCGGGCCCAACGGCGCGGGCAAGACGACCCTGCTGCGGCTGGCCGCCGCGGAGCTGCACCCCACGGCCGGCACCGTCGACCTGCTCGGTGACCGCATCGGCCGCGTGAACATCTTCGACCTGCGCCCCCGCATCGGGTTCACCTCCGCCGCCATCGCCCAGCGCATCCCCGGCGACGAGCGCGTGGAAGACGTGGTGGTGAGCGCCGGCTACGCCGTGATGGGCCGCTGGCGCGAGGCCTACGACAGCCTCGACCTCAACCGTGCCGCCGAATTGCTGGGCACGCTCGGCATCGCGCACATGGCGAAGCGCACCTTCGGCACGCTGTCCGAAGGCGAGCGCAAGCGCGTGCTGATCGCGCGTTCGCTGATGACCGACCCGGAGCTGCTGCTGCTCGACGAGCCGGCCGCCGGTCTGGACCTGGGCGGGCGCGAGGACCTCGTGGCGCGGCTGTCCGACCTCGCGATGGACCCGGACGCACCGGCCATGGTCCTCGTCACGCACCACGTCGAGGAGATCCCGCCGGGCTTCACCCACGCGTTGCTGCTGCGCGACGGGCACGCCGTGGTCGGGGGTCTGATGGACGACGTGATCACGAGCGAGAACCTGTCGAAGACGTTCGACCAGGACCTGGTGCTGCAGCGTTCGGGCGAGCGGTTCTTCGCCCGGCGCCGGTAAGTTCGGGCGTACCGGCCGGTAGCCTGCCGGCATCCGTCAACGAGGAGGAAGTCGCGTGGGAGAGTTCGTAAACCTCGAGGTCGAGGACGGGGTCGGCACGATCCGGCTGAACCGGCCGCCGGTCAACGCGATCAACAACCAGCTGCAGACCGAGCTGGCTGAGGCCGCGCGCGAGGCTTCGAACCGCGCAGACGTGCGTGCGGTGATCCTGTACGGCGGCGAGAAGACCTTCGCCGGCGGCGCGGACATCAAGGAGATGGGCGACCGCACCTACCCGGAGATCTCGAAGTTCGGGGCCGAGCTCACCGCGTCCTGCTCGCTCGTCGCGGCCATCCCGAAGCCGGTCGTCGCCGCGATCACCGGTTACGCCCTCGGCGGCGGCCTGGAGCTGGCGCTCACCGCCGACTGGCGCGTGGCGGGCGACAACGTGAAGGTCGGCCAGCCGGAGATCCAGCTCGGCATCATCCCGGGCGCCGGCGGCACGCAGCGGCTTTCGCGCCTGATCGGCCCGAGCAAGGCCAAGGACCTCATCTACACCGGCCGGTTCGTGAAGGCCGACGAAGCGCTGAAGCTCGGCATCGTCGACGAGGTTGTCGCGCCGGACGACGTGTACGCCGCCGCGCACAAGTGGGCCGCGCAGTTCGCAAACGGTCCTGCCGTGGCGCTCAAGGCCGCGAAGGCCGCCATCGACTCGGGGCTCGACGTCGACCTGGCCACCGGCCTGAAGATCGAGACGCAGCTGTTCACGGCGCTGTGGGCCACCGAGGACCAGAAGAACGGGATGAAGTCCTTCGTCGAGAACGGCCCCGGCAAGGCCACTTTCGAGGGGAAGTGACGGCCGTGGCCGACCCGGCCCCGAACCCGCACGCCACGGCCGACGAGGTCAAGGCGGCCTACGGCGACCCGAAGCTCGCCAACGTGCTCTACCACGACTGGGAAGCCGGGACGTACGACGAGAAGTGGTCGATCTCGTACGACGAGCGCTGCATCTCCTACGCCACCGACGTGTTCAACGCCGTCGCGGGCGAGGACGGCCAGCCCTACACCCACGCGATGGAGCTGGGCAGCGGCACCGGGTTCTTCCTGCTGAACCTCATGCAGGGTGGCGTCGCGAAGAAGGGGTCCGTCACGGACCTCTCGCCGGGCATGGTGCAGGTGGCCCTGCGCAACGCGGAGAAGCTGGGCCTCGACGTCGACGGCCGGGTGGCCGACGCGGAGCGGATCCCGTACGAGGACAACACTTTCGACCTCGTGGTCGGCCACGCCGTGTTGCACCACATCCCGGACGTGCGCCAGGCGTTCGGCGAGGTCCTGCGCGTGCTGAAGCCCGGCGGGCGTTTCGTCTTCGCGGGCGAGCCGACCAAGGTCGGCGACTTCTACGCGCGCAAGCTGGGGCAGATCACCTGGTACCTCACCACGCGCGTCACGAAGCTGCCCGCGTTGAACGGCTGGCGGCGCCCGCAGTCCGAACTGGACGAATCCTCGCGCGCGGCGGCCCTGGAAGCCGTGGTGGACATCCACACCTTCGACCCGTCGGAGCTCGAGGGTATGGCGCGCGGTGCTGGTGCCCAGGACGTGCGCGCGGTGACGGACGAGTTCTCGGCCGCGCTGGCCGGGTGGCCGATCCGGACGTTCGAGGCCGCGGTGCCTCAGGAGAAACTCACGGTTCGGTGGCGCCTGTTCGCCTACCACCTGTGGCTGCGGCTGTCCGCTTTGGACAAGAAAGTGCTCTCGAAGGTGCTGCCGCGTGAGCTGTTCTACAACGTGATGATCACCGGGACCAAGCGGCCTTCCTGAGTTGGCTTACGGGTTCTCGCTCGACGACGTCGCCTTCCTGCGCTCCGCCGCGGGACGGGCGGCGCTCGCCGACTGCGCGGCGCTGCCGCTGACGGACGCTTCCCGCATCGCCGACGTCGCCGCCGTGCGCCGCTCGGTGGGGGAGCGGTTCGCCGCGGCGGTGCTGGAAACGGTGGTGCTGCGGCGGAAATCGGCTCTGAAGCTCGCGGACGCGGACTCGTGGCTGTTCACCGGCGACGCTTTGCAACAGGCGAGCGCCACGGTGGTGGCGCGGCATCGGGCGGCCAGGTTGGCCGGCCGCGATGTGCACGACGTGACGTGCTCCGTCGGCGCCGACTTGGTGGAGCTGGCGCGGGTCGCGTCGCGGGCACTGGGGTCCGATGTGGACCGTGTGCGGCTGGAGATGGCGCGGCACAACGCTTCCGCGGCCTCGGTTTCGGTCGGTGTGGTGCAGGCCGACGCTCTGCGCCCCGTCAGCCGGGACACGGTCGTGGTCGCCGACCCGGCCCGTCGCGACTCGGCCGGACGGCGCACGTGGAAACCGGCGGACTTCCTGCCGCCGCTGGACGAGCTCGTCGGCGCCTACGCCGGGCGCACTCTGTCGGTGAAGTGCGCGCCAGGCCTGGACTTCGCCATCGCGCCGTGGGCCGAGGAGGTGGAGCTGGTCTCGCTCGACGGCCAGGTCCGCGAAGCCTGTCTCTGGCGTGGTTTGGACACTGGCGTCTCCCGGCGCGCCACGGTTTTGCGTTCGGACGGTACTCAGTGGACGGTCACCGACACCGAACCGGACGACCTTCCTGGTTCGCCGCCGGGGGAGTGGATCATCGACCCGGACGGCGCCGTCGTCCGCGCCGGCCTCGTCCGCCACTACGCGGCGCGCCACGGCCTGTGGCAGCTGGACGAACGCATCGCGTACCTCACGGGCGACACCCCGCCTCCGGGTGTGCGCGCCTTCCGCGTGCTGGAACACGGCCCGTACAGCGAAAAGTCTCTGCGCGCCACGCTGAAACGCCACGATGTCGGCCGGCTGGAGATCCTCGTCCGTGGTCTCGACATCGACCCGGACGCCCTGCGCCGTCGCCTGAAACTGCGCGGTGGTGCCGAGTCCACTGTGGTGCTCACGCGCATCGGCCGGTCGCCGGTGGCCTTCGTCTGCCGCGCCGAACGCATCCATTCGGAGGGTTCTCCTGGCGCCTGAGGTGGCGTAGATTTCGGGCGCAGTTTACCCGAAGTTCACCTTGGAGGGGTCGCCGTGTCCCGTTTTCCCGCCCTGCTCAAGCTCGCCGCCGCCGTGGCGATCGGCGCCACCGTCGCGAGTGGTGCGACCGCGCTGGCCGGCTCCGACGCCGTGACAGCCGCCCACGGCCGGGAGCCGGCGAACATCGGCCAGGTCAAGAACGACGTGAAGGCCTACTACGGCGATTACCTCGACGCGTCGGGCAAGCACCACTACTCCGACTCGAGCCGGTTCGTCACCGACACCCAGCGAGTAGTGGCCGACGCGAAGCGCTATCTCACGCAGAAGCTCGGCAAGGTGAAGAACCCGGCGATCGTCCTCGACGTCGACGACACGTCCGAGGTCACCTACGGCTGGGAAGCCGACAACGACTTCGGGTTCGACCCGGTCAAGCAGCAGCAGGCGATCGACAACGGCACGTTCGTGGCCAACAGGCCCGTGCTGGAGCTGGCGAACTGGGCCGCTCAGCGCGGCGTGAAGATCTACTTCCTCACCGGCCGCAGCACCCCGCAGGGCCCGCAGTCGCTGAAGAACCTGGCCAACGAGGGCTACCCGGCCCCGGCGGACGCGTTCTTCAAGCCGGCCGGCACGGCGCCCGACTACCTGCCGTGTGGTCTGACCTGCACCACGATCCAGTACAAGTCGGGCACCCGCGCCCACATCCAGGCGACGGGCGCCCACATCGTACTCAACCTGGGGGACCAGTTCAGCGACCTCGAGGGCGGCTACGCCGACCACCCGGTGAAGCTGCCGAACCCGATGTACTACCTGCCCTGACGGCAGTGCCCGGCTTGGCCGTCCTCAATGGACACCCAGGCCGGGCGGCGGGTCAGCCGTTGTACCCGGAGAAGATCTTCGAGAACTCGTAGGGTTGCTGGGAAACGTTGGTGCAGCGGTAAAGCGCGCCGTTGCACGCGTTCGCGTCGCGGCCGGCCTCCCAGAACGACAGCATGCCGAGGTGCACGCTCTTCGCGAAGTTCACCACAGTGGTGGCGTCCTTCTGGTAGAAGATCTCGTTCTGCGAGTCGTTCACGCCCAGCATCGGCGTCAGCCCGACCTTCTTCCACGCGGCCGAGTCCGAGAGGCCGAAGATGGACTTGAGCTGCGCCTGCGTCGCCTTGGCGGCCGAGATCGCCTTCGCGCCCTGGTCGCCGGCGCCCTGGTAGTAGTCCATGGCCATCAGATTGACCAAATCCAGGTTCACACCGGCCGCCTTGGCGGCGTTGACGACCCCGAGGCCGTTGCTGTCGAGCCCGTTGGGCAGCACCGGCAGCGTCAGCGAGATCTTCAGCCCGGGATTGTTGCTCTGCACGGTTTTGAGTGCCTGCGACCGCCGCTGAATCGACGCCGTATCCGCCACGGCCGCACCCTCGATGTCGAGGTCGATGTACTTCAGCCCGTACGCCTTCACCACCGCGTCGTACTCCGCCGCCAGCGACGACACACTGCTGCACGCCTGCGCCAGCTCAATCCCCGACGCACCCCCGAAGGACACCTTCACATCACCCCCGCCCGACCGGATCTTCGCGATTTCACTCGCCTGCCACGCCGACCGCGGGTCATACGCGTTGAACCAGCTGGCCTTACACCCGGCGCCCGTCACGAACCCGAGCGTGAACCCTTTGACACCACCCTTCGCCGCCATCGTCGACAACACCGGCGTCGGCCACGCCCCCATATCCACATACGGCGCCACAGGCACCGGCGACCCAGCCGCCGCAACCGCCACACCCCCCGGCGCAACCAATCCGGCGGCCACAGCCGCCAATCCACCCAACGCGGCAATCAACTTCCGGGGAGAGGGCAGCCTCATGGTGAAACCTCCACAGTGGGGACCTGAAGAGCGGGAAACCTTGTCCAAATGGTATAGACCAATAATGTGACTCGGGCCATACGCCATTCGGATGCCACACCGTCCCAATCACCGGCAACGCTGCCGCTGACCTGCGTTTTCAGCCGGGGTCGATCTTCTGTGTCGCCTCTCCGCGACTTGAGCGACCCCCGCTGCGGCTCTGTCCGGGCTCTCCCGACCGACTCGGCTCGGCGGCTTCGCCCACCAACTCCGTGCAGCCAGGCGCCTTCACCAACCAGCTCCGTGTCCGCCTGGCGGCTTTCGCGTGCCAACGCGCGCACGCTCGGCGGCCTTCGCCGCGGTCCAGCTGCGACTCGAGCGTCCTTCGCTGCGGCTCTGTCCGGGGTATTTCCGCTCAGCCCGCGCGTCCCGCTCGGAAGTCTTCGCCGCGAGCTCCGCTACCGGGCCTCCGCGCTCGCGCGGCCAGATCCCATTGTCAGCTCTGGTCGTGCGGTCCTTCGCGTACTGCATCATTCGACCAGCCTCTGCCCTCAGCGCCGGGCGAGATCCTCTGCGCGCATCCGCGCTCGCGCGGCCGACATCCGCTGTTGGCTCGTGGCGAAACATGGCGACTGCAGCGGGCACTGCCCATCGCCATCACTGGCCGAGGCCCATCGCCGCGATCTTGTCCACCGCGCCTGCCAAGTACGGCGACTGCGCCGGGCACCGCCAGCGAACGCCACACCGCCGCGTGCCCCCTGATTCCGCCCCTGTGGGCCGATGACTTGCGGGATTTCACCTCTCCCTGTCGTCCCTGTCGGCGAATCCCCGTGTTTCTCGGCGGCTCCACCCCAACCATCCACAACCCGACATCGGCTGTGGATAACTCCGGCGCACACCAGTTCCTGTCGGTCCACCCCGGTAAAATGGATCATGGGCGGCCCCCGGGAGGGTGGGTCTTTGCCACCGCGCGGGTTGCAGCGTCACAGGGCTCGCCTCAGCGCCGAGCACTCAGCACAGTTTCGACCACGCCAGGGGAGATCCACCGAGACCGTGCCAACCCACGCGATCCGCAGCAATAGCCACCAGCCCCGACGACCTCGAGCCACAACCGCACTGCCGTTGACCGCCGCGGAGGACCTGATCCGCCACTTCAGCGAGCCACCAACAACCCATCCCCAACCAACTCGACCCCAGCCAACCGCGCCCTCGCACCGCCATAACCCGGCCGCGCCCATCAGCTCCGCGAGCCCCGCAGCCCCGCCGTCAACCCGAGCACCCCAACCGACGTCACCCAACAGCGAGCGCAGTCACCCCCGAGACATACCGCCCGCCCTTCACATCCCCCAACGGCACCAACCGCGGCAGGTCCAGCGCCTTCCCGTCCTCCACTGTCGACAGCAGCAGCGGCCGCCCGCCCACCGAAGCCTCCGCCAGGGTCACCGCGGCCCCGTACCCGTCCGACCCGACGGCGACCACCGTCTTGTCCGACGTCGGCAGCACGCCGGCCAGCAGCAGCACCAGCGAAAACGACGGTCCCGACTCGGTGTGCGTCTGCTGCCCCGCGTCGGACCCGAACCTCGCGGTCACCGTCCGCCGCGGCAGGTGGGCGAGCAGCTCCGGCGGCAGAGTCACGACGCGCCGCCCCACCGTCACGCGCACCGCGCGCGTCGCCGAGGCAGCGTCGGAGACGAGCACCATCACCGACCGGACGTCCGTCACCGTCCGCGACCCATTGCGGTCGCCCGGCACCGTCAGGTCCATACCGTGCCGGCCCGCCCGGAACACGGCCGGATGGTTACCGAACGACGGATCCAGCTCCGCGAGCGCGAACGTCACCGCACGGCTGTCCCCACGAACCTCCACCGTCACCCGCAGCATCATGTTCTTGCCCGGCGGCAACATCGGCGACGACCCCGTCACCACCTGATCCAGATCCGCGCCCGCCAGCTCGGCCGCCGAGAACGCCCGCGGATTCGCCACGGCGCCGCCGACGCTCACCGACTTCTCGGCCGAGGCTGAGGCCGAAGCCGACGCCACCCCCGTAGCCCCGAATGACGTGACGACCACCGCAAGGACAACGACGAGCCTGCGCATCCGCGCCTCCCTCGACCAGTTCCGCCCGCACTCGCGGACAAGCGGGCGAAGTTTAGCCGCTTTCCCGGAGTTCGGGGTTCACTCGACGCACAACGCCACCGCCTGCCGCCGTCGCCGCGAAACGGCGACACCCACGAGCACCACGACCATCCCCACCACCACCCGCGGCCCGATCTCCTCGCCCAGCACCACGGCGCCGAGCACCACCGACACGACCGGCAGCAGATACCCGACCGTCGCCGCCGTCGTCGGCCCCTCATCGGCAATCAGGCGGTAGTTCAGGTAGAACGTCACACCGGTCCCGAACACCCCGAGCACCACCACAGCGACCACCGACAACACCGTGACGTGCGGCGAAGACGACGAACCGACCGGCAACGCCAGCGCACTCAGCCCCGTCGCCGCCAGCAGTCGCGCGGCTGACAGCGCCGACGGCTCCGTCCCGCGACCCACGAGCTTCCGCCCCATGTACGCGTACGCGACCGCATAACTCACCGCCGCCCCGAGCAGCGCGAGCGAACCCCAGCTCGCCAGCCCGGTCTGCGTCCACGGCGCGAAGATCAGCAAGGTCCCCGCAAACCCGATCAGCAGACCCGCGAGCCGCGTCGGCCGGATGCCGCGCTCGCCGCCGAGCGCGAGGCCGATGAGCAGCGACCACAGGGGAGTGGTCGCGTTCAGCACGCCGGCCACGCCGGAGTCAACGGTCCGCTCGCCCACCGCGAACAACGCGAACGGCACCGCGTTGCACAACAACGCCGCGACCGTCAGCCGCCCCCATGTCGTCCGGTCCCGGGGCAGCTTCTGCCGCGCCGCCACCGCGAGTCCGAGCAGCACCAACGATCCGAGCGCGCACCGGATCACCGTCACGACCACCGGCGAAAAGCCTTCGAGGGCGAGTTTGATCCACAGGAACGTCGAGCCCCAGAGCACGGCCAGCGCCGCCATCCGCACCACCGTGCCGCTGCCGGACATCCGCGCTCCCCCTGGTCGATTCGCTTTCCACGCTGCCCCAGCCCGATCGACAGGACAAGTGAAAGATCTTGGACGAATCGTTAAGGAGAGCTGGACAATGTCAGCCGGTGCCGCGCTCCTCCAAATACTGCTTCCCGACCTTCTTCGGCACCCGACACAGCCACCCCTCGACGAGCGCCTCTTCGAGCGTCGGCAGATCGATCTCGGCCAGCCGCACGAGCACGGCCGGGTAGCCGTCGAAGTGCGGCGTGGTGAAGAAGACGCCCGGCTCGTCCGCCAGCAACGCCTCCTTCGCCCCGACATCCGGCACCCGAACGGCCAGCACGTCGCCCTCCGGCGCCGCGTCCCCGAGCGCGTCCAGATCGGTTTTGCGCAAGGGCCGCTCCCACGCGTACGCCTTTCCCTTGACACCCCATGACCGCGTATCCCTCTTGACGACCAGCTCCGTCCCCGGCAGCTGCGCCCCCAGTCGCGCCACGTCATCCCAAGTCGCCATGCCGCCCAGGCTAACCCGGCTTCCCCTGCGCGGCCCCGTTTTTCGCCCGTCCACCAGCCGATCGCCACTCACCGGCGAACGGCGTCGCCCCTGAACGGCGACAACCGTCAGCCTCCGGCGAAATCCCCGGCCGGACACCCGTCGCCGCCAAACGGCAACAGGCGCCCGGCCGAGAGAATCACCGCTTCCGCGCCACCAACACTGTGTCGCGAATGGACACTTCGTGTCCCTCGATCACGTGCGCCCGCTCCCGCGCATCGGTCACCACGGATTCCCACGACTCGTCCAACGTCGCCGCCACGTCCTCCGCGAGGAAGAACATGTCCGGCACGTTCGGCCGATGCGCGGCGCCCTCCACGTCCGTCGGGTGGTGGCCGACGATGAGCAACGTCCCGCCCGGCGCCACCGCGTCCGCGAGCCGCGCGAAGATCGGCACGCGCTGGGCGGTCGGCAGGTGCAGGAAGTGCGACGTGACGAGGTCGTACTTCTCGTCGGGCACCCACGTCGTGAGGTCGGTCGTGAGCCACCGGATCCGGTCGCCCAGGCCCAGCTCAGCCGCCTGCGCCGCACCCCGGTCGAGGGCGGTGGCCGCGAAGTCCGCCGCCGTCACGCGCCAGCCATTCTGCGCGAGCCACAACGCGTCGCCGCCTTCGCCGGAGCCGGCGTCGAGCGCGCTGCCCGGCAGTAGGTCGGCGGCCTCCGTCACGAGCTGCGCGTTGGGCCGCCCGCTCCAGATCGCGGGCTTCGACCGGTACCGCTCGTCCCAGGAATCCTGGTCGAACGGGACTTCTTCGTGCTGCTCAGCCATCGTCACACCCCGTGCTTCGTCGAGCCGCCGACCAGCGCGGCAACCTGTCGTTCCATTTCGTGCGCGAAAGGCTCCCGCGCGCGTCGTACGTCCTCGGCCACGAGATCGCCGTTGATCACCGCGCCGGCCGTCAGCCCGGCCGCCGCGGAAACGACGACCTGCGACTTCATGTCGGTCACGTTCCCGGCCACCCACACCCCGGGCACTGAGGTGGCGCCGTTCGCATCGGCCGGCACCGAGCTGCCGATCACGTGCCCGTCGACCTCGAGCTCCACCGGCTCCAGCCCCAGCGACACGAGCACATCGGCCCGCGCCGTGAACCGCGGCGCGACCACCACGGCCTCTCGCGCCACCACCTCGCCCGAGAGCAGCACGACTCCGGTGAGCGCGTCGTCTTCCACACGAAGCGCTGCTACCTCGCCGTCGACGACGCGGATCCCGCGCGCGGTCAGCTGCGCGAGCTGTTCCTCGTCGAATGCGGCCGTGTGCCGGAAAACGACGACGTCGTCCGACAGCTGCCGCCACATCAGCGCCTGATGGACGGCCATCGGGTTCGTCGCCAGCACGCCGATCGCCTGGTCACGCGCCTCCCAGCCGTGGCAGTACGGGCAGTGCAGCACGTCGCGGCCCCACCGCTCGGCGACGCCCGGGACGTCCGGCAGCTCGTCGACGAGCCCCGTCGCCACCAGGAGGCGACGCGCCCGCGTGGTCCTCCCGTCGGCGAGAGTCACGGCGAATCCGCCGCCGTCCAGCCCGGCGGCCGAGGCCACCGCGCCGGCCACGATCTCGCCCCCGTACCCGATGACCTCTTCGCGCCCGGCCGCCAGCAGCTCGCCGGGTGGCGTGCTTTCGCGGGCGAGGTAGTTGTGCACGTGGCCGGCCGGCGCGTTGCGCGGCTCGCCGGCGTCCACCACCAGCACGGAACGCCGTGAGCGCGCAAGCGCCACCGCGCCGCTGAGGCCCGCGGCGCCGCCGCCGACCACTACGACGTCGTAGTTCTCGTTCACCTGGTCCTCCTGTAGTTCGTCCCTCCACTCGGACTATCCGCAGATCTCGCCGACTTGACAAATACGTTTGCCGAAGTAGCAAATGGAGACATGGACGGTGAACTCGCGGACGTCGACGGCGTCCTAGAATCGGTGGGACCGCGGCTGCGCGCGCTCCGCCAGCAGAACAACGCCACGCTCGCCCAGCTGTCGGAGACCACCGGCATCTCGGTGAGCACGCTCTCGCGCCTCGAATCCGGCCGGCGCAAGCCGACGCTCGAACTCCTGCTCGCCCTCGCACGCGCCCACCAGGTGCCGCTCGACGAGCTCGTCGGCACCGCGCCGACCAGCGACCCGCGGCTGCACGAGAACTCCTTCGTGCGCCACGGCATCACGTTCTTCCCGCTCACACGCCGGCCCGGCGGGCTGCGCGCGTACAAGCAGATCTTCCCGCCGCACTGGCCCGACACGGACCCCGATCCGCGCGTGCACGAGGGGTACGAATGGGCCTATGTCCTTTCCGGACAGTTGCGGCTCATCCTCGGTGAGCACGACGTGATCCTCAAACCGGGTGAAGTCGTGGAGTTCGACACGCACGTTCCGCATTGGTTCGGCAACCCCGGCGACGTGCCGTGCGAGGTTCTCGCCCTTTTCGGGCCACAGGGCGAGCGGTTCCACGTCCGCGCCCGGCCGGCGTCTTCTTGACACATACCCATATGGGAATACGATGGTGGGCGTGGCACGAGCAGCGACGACGACCGACGTGTTCAACGCCGTGGCCGAACCGCGGCGACGGGAGATTCTCGATGTGCTCGCCGGTGGCGAGTACCCCGTGAACGACCTCGTCCGGCTGCTCGGCATGGGGCAGCCGCAGGTGTCGAAACACCTGCGCGTGCTGCGCGAAGTGGGCGCGGTCGACGTCAGGGACGAAGGACGTCAGCGCTTGTACCGGCTCAACGGCCGTGCCTTGAAGCCGATCCACGACTGGGTGCGGCAGTTCGAGCGCTCCTGGGAGGAGCGGTTCGAGCTGCTGGATTCCGTGCTGGAGGAACTCGAACGCACCGACGACCGATCCACGGGCGAGGAGAGCGACCATGACCGAGACGACAACGGGCACGGCGAAGGTGACCCTGCCGGCCGATGACCAGATCCTGATCACCCGCGAGTTCGCCGCCCCGCGGCACGTCGTCTACCGCGCGTGGACCACGCCCGAGCTGGTCAAACGCTTCTGGGCGGGCCACCGCGGCACCATGCGGTCCGTCGAGATCGACCTGCGCGTCGGTGGCCGGTGGCGCTACGTCCTCGACGCCAACGGCGGCTTCGAGGTCGCGTTCCACGGCGAGTACCGCGAGATCGTCCCGAACGAACGCATCGTCAGCAGCGAGGTCTACGAAACCCCCGGCGCGTCCGACGAGGACGCCGCCCTCACCACCACGATCTTCGCCGGCTCGGGCGACCGCACCAGCCTGTCGATCCTCATGGAGACGGGCAACCGCGAAGTCCGCGACGCCATCATCGAGTCCGGTATGGAGGGTGGCATGCAGGAGCAGATGGACCTGCTGGAGGAGCTGGCCGCTTCGCTGGCCTGACTCGCGGATCTGTTCTGCGGCACCGGATTCTGCCCGGCGCCGAGTCCGGTGTCGCGAAGGGACCTGTCGGGTCGAAAGCGGACACGATGGGTCCCGCCACGCCGGATCGGCACGACGGGTCCCGCCGCGCCGAGCGGGCGCGCGACGGCTCAGGTCTGGGCCGTCGGCCGAACCACGATCTCGTTCACGTCCACCGCCTCCGGCTGGCTCACGGCGTAAGCGATGGCGTCCGCGACAGCCGAAGCCGGGATGCCCAGCTGCTCGCTCGCCGCACGCGCCGCCGCCTGCGTCTCGGGGTCGCCGCCCTGGTCGGCGAGCTCGGAGTGTGTGAAGCCCGGGCTGACGATGGTGACGCGGATGTTCGTGTTCTCCTGGCGCAGACCTTCGGAAAGCGCCCGCACCCCGAACTTCGTCGCGCAGTACACGGCCGCCGTCGGGTCCACGCGCAGGCCGGACGTCGACGCGACGTTCACGATGTGCCCCCCGGTTTCGCCCATCAGCGGCAACACGGCGGCGATCCCGTGCAGCGTGCCGCGCAGGTTCACGTCGATCATGCGGTTCCAGTCGTCGACGCGGAGCTTGTCCAGAGTGGACAGCGGCATCACGCCGGCGTTGTTCACCAGCACGTCCACTCGGCCGTGGGTCTCGTGCGCGGCCGTCACGAACGCGCGCACGCTCTCCAGGCTGGTCACGTCCAGTTGCCGGAAGTCGGCATCACCGCCGTTCGCGCGGATCTTCTCCGTGAGCGCCGCGAGCCGGTCGGTGCGGCGCGCGCCCAGGACGACGTGGTGACCGTCGGCGGCCAGACGCAGCGCGGTGGCCTCCCCGATGCCGCTGCTCGCGCCCGTGATCAGCGCGATCTTGCCGTTCATGCGTACTCCTCGTGAGGTCTGCGCGGTCGTGGGGACCGTCGTAACCTCGAGGCTGCCCGCGGCGAAACGCCTCCGGAAGGACGCCGTTGCCTAGGAGTGGCACACCCTGGCCGGGCTCAGCGCGGCTGGTCGGCCACCGCGTGCAACGACCCCAGCAACGCCAGCGCGTCGGCACTCGCGCTGTTCGGCTCCGCGATGCCCACCAGCAGGTACTGGCCGGACGCGTCGCGCACGTCGAACGTCTGGTAGTCCAGCACGATCCGCCCGACGGCGGGGTGGTGGAACGTCTTGCGCGTACCCGCGAGCCCCTTCACACCGTGGTTTCGCCACAGAACGGCGAATTCCTCGCTCGTGGCCAGCAGCTCGTCCACGAGCTCGCCGACCTCCTCGCGGTCGTAGCCGCTCGCGAGCCGCAACGCGTCGACGGCGCTGGCCACGATGTCGTCCCACTCCACGAACAGCTCGCGCGCTGCCGGGTCGTCGAACAGCGTGCGCACCATGTTCGCCGGCTTGCCGACGGGGGACAGGAGTGCGTCGGCGAGCGCGTTGGTCGCCAGCAGGTCGAGGCGCCGGTTGGTGACGTACGCGACCGCGTTGGGGAAGGTGTCCATGAGCCGCAGCAGCTCGGGCGAGACGTCGTCGCGCCGGTGCTCCGGCACCCGCGGCACGAGCCCGGCGAGGCGGTAGGCGTGCCAGAGGCCATCGGCGTTCAGCCGCAGCGCCCGCCCGATCGCGTCCAGCACCGGCCCGGACGGGTTGCGCTCGCGCCCCTGCTCGAGGCGCGCGTAGTAGTCCGCGCTGACGCCCGCCAGCACCGCGACCTCCTCGCGCCGCAGCCCGCTCACCCTCCTCGGGCGATGACTGGTCACGCCCGCGTCCTCGGGCGCCAGCCGGGCCCGCTGCGCGCGCAGGAATTCTCCCAGCTCGTTGCCGCTCACGTCACCACGGTACCGGGCGCTCCGGCTTCCCGACGGTGCTGTCCACGCGGTATCACCGCAGGCAGAACGGGCTTTGGATCTGGCGAAACTCCGCAACGGCGAAAGGGAATCCGACGTCACCGGCAAGCGGCTGGCACCTCGCCGAGGTCGTTGCCGGAAATCGGCGACACCGAGGTCAGCGCCGATTTCCGGCCCGCCGTCGTCGCCGGATCCAACCTCAGGAGGCCGGCTCCAGGTGCTGCCTCAGCACGTCGGCTTCCGAGCGCAGCCGCTCCGCGGCTTCGGTCCGGCCGAGCCGCTCGTACTCGTCCGCGGCAGTCGTGCGCTCCAGCACCTCGTTCTCGACGATCGTGCGCACATCGGCTTCCGTCAGATCACGGCGCTGGGCCTCGGCGGCGCCGACACCCAGCGCCGCACCCACGACGTGTTCCGTCCCGGTCGCCGTGGTCAGCTGATCGACCGGCACGGCCTCGGCGTTGTCGATCGCCGCCAGTGCCGAGCGCAGGGCGGTGGTGGCGACGCGGTCGCGGTTCTTGAGTGCCGTCGTCAGGCCGGCACGAAGGCTGGCGCGCATAGTGCGAATTCCATCCGGGAGTCGGAACGAACGATCCCGACGCTAGCAGCCGAGCACCGCCTCAAGCGCGCCATTTTCGCGACGTCACCTCGCGCGCACACCTGAAAACGGGAACGTTCCGCCGCCCGAAATCGTCACCGATCCGGTGAACACGTCGCCGTCGACCTTGCCCACCACGCCGATGTCGAACCGCGCCGGATCGGTCACCACGGCGGTGAACTCCAGCCGATCACCGGCGACACTGCCCGACACGATGGGGACCGTCACGCCCAGCTGAGTGTCCACGATGGACCCAGCCACGCCGTCGGCGACGGTTTCGAGGTTCAGCACCAGCTCCTTGCTCCCCGCGGGGTGTGTGAAGGTGATGTGCCAGGTCCCGTCGACGCCGGTTTCGCCACTGAACGGCAACGCGCCGACCACGACCGCCTCCGCGACGACCGCCGGCGCCACACGCTCGCCCAGCACCGGCTGCCCCGGCTTCACCTCGACCCCCGCGGAGTTCAGGAACCCCGCCATCATCCGGTAGTAGCCGACGAGGAACAGCACCTCGAGGATCGTCGCCTCATCGAGCGTCGACGCGAGCGCCGCCCATGTTTCGTCCGAGAAGAATGCCGCGGCGCACAACTCGTCGGCCGCCCGCAGCACCGCGTCGTCTTCCGGCGACCACGACGCGGTCGGGTCCGACAACGCGTTGATCTCGTCCGCCGTCGCACCGGCGCCGAGCGCGGCGGGCACGTGGTTGGCCCACTCGTACGGCGCTTCACACCGCAGCGCGACCCGCAAGATCGCCAACTCCCGGACACGCGGGTGCAGCTTGCCTTGAGACAGCAGGTGTTCGCCGAGACTCGACGAAGCCTTCATCAACGACGGGTTCCGTGCGAGCACCCGGATCACCTCGTCGGCACCGAGTTTCGCGAGCTTCTGCTCCTCCGGCGCCATTTCCTCCAACGGAAGCGGCGCGATCCGGGGATGGGTCGTATGAGGCATGACAGGTTCCTTCCAAAGTCAACGATGCCGCTCGATCCCGTCGAGCGCCTTTCGCGCGTCCTCGGCGCTGAGCATCGGGTGCGAATAGAGGTCGATCAGGGTGCGTGCGAGCAGGACGTCGCCCTCGGGGCTGAACACGTCGACGCCCATCGCGCGCGACACGTGCTCGTGCAGCACCGTGATCGACAGCGCCATCGCGGTGCTCACCGCCGCCCGCACTTCGGGCGCGACGTCCGGCGCGTCCGGCCGCGTCCGATCGACGTCGGCGAGCCACTGCGCCCCCAGCCGCACCATCTCGTCGAACAACGGCGCGGCGCCGCCGTCCACCAACGCCCGCGAGAGGTACGCCTGGTACGGCCCGACGGCGATCCGCGCGGCCGCCACGTGGTTGCCGCCCGCGCCCGCGAGCGCCTGGTCGTTGAGGCGGTGGATCAGCTTCACCAGGTGCGCGTCGCACGCATCGCGCAACGCTTGCTTGGACCCGAAGTGGTGCCGCACCAGGCCCGACGACACTCCCGCCGCCTCCGCGATGCCACGGATCGTCGCGCCCTCGAACCCTCGCTCGCCGAAGAGCTGCATCGCCGCGTCGCGGATCCGGGCGCGCGCCGTCAGGTCCTCGGGTTCGGCCACGGCATCCTCCTCACTACACAAACGTACAGCCGACTATACGCTTGTGTAGCCGGGGTGGATGATCGAACGGTGCGAGACTGCGAACATGGCTGAGACAGCACCAGGCCGGCCGGGCCGTCCCGCGCGCTGGTCGCGTGACGACATCGTCGAGGCGGCCCGCCGGATCGTCACGACCGAGGGCGTCGACGCGCTGACCATGCGCCGGGTCGCCCGTGAGCTCGGCTGCTCACCGATGGCCCTCTACCGGCACGTCCGCGACAAGGACGAGCTCCTGTTGCTCCTGCTCGACCACGTCGCCGCCACACTGCCCCGGCCGACGTTGCCGGAAGACCCCCGCCTGCGCGTGGTCGTTTTGTGGCGACAGCTGCACGATGCCCTGGCAGAGCACCCGTGGGTGGTCGGAGTGCTGGCGCAGGGGGACCTGGCCGGCCCGTCCGTGCTGTGGCTGGTGGAGGAGATTCTGGCCGGGTTCGTCGCCGCCGGTCTCGCCCCCCGGCAGGCCGCCGCGGCGTATCGGATCGTCTGGCAGTACACGGTGGGCGTGCTGACCATTCGCCACGCGACGACGACGCACGCGGCCGAGCGCGACCAGGACGTGCCGCAGGTGCAACGCACCATGCTCCTCGACGCCGACCCTGCGGAGCTTCCGTTGATCTCGTCCCTGGCCGGCGAATGGCCGCACGCCTGGGACAACTACGCCGACGGCCTCGATGCGCTGCTGGACGGCCTCCTCCCACGCGCTTGACATCCACCTCCCAGGTTTGTGTACTAGTACGCAAACCTGGGAGGTGTGGTCCATGAACGACACGACGGACTTGGTGGTCGTCGGCTCGGGCGCCGCGGGGCTGGCCGCGGCGCTGGCTGCCGCCGGCCGCGGCGAGGACGTGGTCGTGCTGGAGGCGTCGCGACGCTGGGGCGGTTCGACGGCGGTGTCCGGCGGTCAAGTCTGGGCGCCGAACAACCACCTGCAGGCCGAAACCGGCTTCGCCGACAGCGAGGACGAGGCCCTGGCCTACTGCCGCGCCGCCGCGCCCGGCCGTGACCCGGAGCTGGTCGAGACCTTCGTGCGGTCCGTGCCGGCGGCGATCCGCTTCGTCGAGGAAAACAGCCCGATCCGCTTCACCGTGGTCCACGGCTACCCCGACACGTTCGCCGAGCTCCCCGGCGGCAAACCCGCCCGCCACCTCGAGGCTCAGCCGCTGACCACCGACGGCCTGGGCGCGCCCGACGAGCTCCTGTGGCCCCCGCCGTACGGCGCGGCTGTGCTCACCAACGACGAGTTCTTCGAGCACCGCATGTTCGCCGGCGGCGCGCCGCCCTTCGAGCTGATGCAGCGGCGGCTCGCCGCGGGAGAGGTCGCGCTCGGCGCGGGCCTCGTCGTCGGCCTGCTGCGCGGCTGCCGGGCCGCCGGCGTTGAGCTGGTCCGCGGCTGCCGCGTACGACGGCTGATCCGGACCGACGGGCGGATCACCGGCGTCGAAGCCGAACGGGACGGCACCCCGTGGCGGCTGCCGGCGCGCCGCGTTGTACTCGCGACCGGCGGGTTCGAGCACGACCCCGACCTGCGGTCGCAGCTGCTCGCCGGCCCGCTCAGCCACCTCGCCACCCCGCCCGTCCAGCACGGCGACGGCCTTCGCCTGGCCGCCGACGTCGGCGCGCAGTTGTCCCGCACCGGCGAATACTGGTCCTGGCCCGCGTTCCAGGCACCCGACCGGCGCTGGCCCGACGACGCCGGCACCCCGCAGGCCCAACTCGTGATGGCCGAGCGCTACCTGCCGCACGTGATCTGGGTGAACGCCGCCGGCCGTCGGTTTGTCAACGAGGCCAGCCACAACTGCGCCGTCTCCTTCGCCGAGCTCGACGCCAACACCCACCGCCCACGCAACCTCCCCGCCTGGGCGATCGGCGACGCGCAGTTCCGCGCCCGCTACTCCGTCGGCGGCGTGCCGCCCCACCAGCCGTTGCCGGATTGGCTTCCCAGCGCCGACAGCCTCGACAAGCTCGCCGCCCTGATCGGCATCGACGCCGCTGCGTTGCAGCACACCGTCGCCCGCTTCAATGCCGCCGTCGACGCCGGCCGCGACGACGACTTCCGCCGCGGCGAAACGGCCTACGAACGTGCCTTCGGTGACGCCACCGCGCCACACCGCAACCTCGGCACGGTTTCCGAGCCGCCGTTCTTCGCGCTCCCAGTGCACGCGAGCGCCGTCGGCACCAAGGGCGGCGCCCGGACCGACCACCGCGCCCGCGTGCTCGACTGGACCGGTCAGCCCATCCCCGGGCTGTACGCGGCAGGCAACGCCGCCGCGGCCGTTTTCGGGCCGGGCACCATCGCCGGCGGCATCACCATCGCGTCTGCGCTGACCTGGGGTTGGATCGCGGGGTCCGACGCGCCGTGACCGTCAGGCCGTCGGCCGCCCCGCGCCGGCGTAGTCGTCGCCGGGCTTGCGGTACGGGTGCACCTGCACGGCCTGGCCCGTCTGCGGGGCGTCGATCATCTGCTGGTTGCCGATGTAGAGGCCGACGTGGTGGATCTTCGTGGTGGGTTCACCGTAGAAGATCAGGTCGCCCAGCTGGGGTTCGCTCACGTGGGCGACGCTGTGGAACTGCGTGTCCGCCGTGCGCATGAGCTTCACGCCCGCGCTGCCGTACGCGGCCGTCGTCAGGCCGGAGCAGTCGAAGCCCGGATCCGGGTCGCCGCTGCCGTTGCCGCCCCACACATAGGGGAGACCGATCTGGTCGATCGCGAAGTCAACTGCGCTCAGCACGGCGGGGTTCGGCGCCTGACTGCTCTGCCCGACGGTGCCGTACACGTTCACCGTCGCCAGGATCCGGTGCAGCGAAACGGGCGCGCCCTGCAGCGACGAAACGGCGTTCCACCAGTCCGTCGCCAAATCGCGGCCACCGGCGCACAGCGCGCGACCCGCGGTGAGGGCGGCGTCGTCGATGTTCTGCGGATCGGGCTTGCCGCCCGACGCGCTGCGCTGCCACTTCGACCACACCGCCGGCGCCAGCTGCATCGGCCCGGACGCGTTGGCCGTCGACACGACGCGGCCGTAGAAGTCGCGGACCTGGACGGTGCCCAGCGGCTTGGTCAGCACGCCGTCGGCGCCGACGTGATCGCCCTGCGCCCGCCCGTGGTCGCTCGCGACCTTGCCGATGGCCGCGAGCGTCACCCACGACAGGTGGCACGCGGGTTGTTCCTTGGTGAGCGTGACGGTCGCCTGCGCGTACCCCGTCATCGCCCGAAGCGGGATGTCGAGCCACTGGCTCGTCTTCGACGCCCACGCGTCGAACTCACTGGGCTGCGGCACGTTCGGCTGCGTCGTCGGCACCGCCGCACTCGACGTGGCCACCGACGGCACCGACGCCTGCGCTGACGACGACGGCTCGGCGGCCGTGGTCGCGACCTGCTCCGACCCCGGCGCGAACTGCACGGCCACCACCAGCGCCGCGACAGCCACGACGACCGCCGCGACCACCACCGCCGCCCGCCCCCGCCGCGACTTCCGCTTCCCGACCTGGGGCTTCTCGCCGTCGCCACTCAGCGGCGACAGGTGCTCGGTCATCGCCGAGGAGAACGGCGGCAGCGGCTCGACCGGAGCCGAAAACTCGCGCCCGACCTGGCTGTCGCCGCTGACTGGCGACGTTTCCAAGCCGGCCTTGTCGCCCTCGAGCGGCGACGCGCCAGTGCTCTCGTAGCCATCCAGAGGCGACGGTCTGGCGGATTCCCCTCTGTTGCCCTTCATCGGCGCCGCCGCGATGGTCTGGTCGTCGCCATCCAACGGCAAATCAGCCCGGGCGTCGCCATCGAGTGGCGAAAGCGCGGTGTGGTCATCGAGCGGCGACACCTCGGTGCTCGCCGTGCCGTCGCCTCTGAGTGGCGACGGCTCAGTGATCTGGTCGCCATTGACCGGCGACTCGGCGCCGGCCGAGTTGTCGCCTTCAATCGGCGAAGGCCCGCTGACCTGGCCGTCGCCACTGATCGGCGACACCGCGTTCGCGCCGTCGCCACCCAGCGGCGACGGCTGCGAACCGCCCGGCGGCCCCGCCATCACCGGCCCCCGGCAAGTCTCGAAAGCACGAACTCCCGCAGCCCGTCGAGGTCGGTGTCGACAGCGACCTCGATCGGCCGTCCCGTCGGATCGATCGGCACCGCGCGGCGATCGACGAGCGTCATGCCACGCGCCGGCCCCGCGGTCACGTCGATGTCGACCGGGTAGGTCTCCGTCTGGAGAATCCCGGGGCTGATCGCCTCCGCGACGGCCACCGCGTCGTGCATCACGATGCCGTCGAAGCCCAGGACCTGCCGGTAGTGGGCGAGGTAGTCGGGCGTCAGCCCGTGCAGCGTCTGGCCCAGCGGCCCCGAGGCGGCGAGCTTCGCCAGCCACGCGCTGTCCACGGCGCAGCGGTGCGTGAGGTCGAGGGGGACCATCACGCACGGCACGTCGTCCTCGGCGATCACGCGGCGCGCGGCTTCGGGGTCGGCCCAGATGTTGAACTCGGCGACGGCCGTGCTGTTGCCGCGCGCGACGCCGCCGCCCATCAGCACGATTCGCGAGATCTTCGACTTGACGCCGGGGTGCGCGGCGAGCAGCGCGGCGATGTTGGTGAGCGGTCCGATCGGCGCGATCGTCACCGGCTCGTCGGACGCTTCCAGCAGCGAGACCATCAGTCCCACGGCGTCCAGCGACTCCAACGGCCGCTTCGCCTCGGGCAGCGTCGCGGCGTGGCCCGAGAGCCCGTCGTTGCCGTGGACGTGGCTCGAACCGCGTTTGTTCAGGTGCACCAACGGCCGTGAAGCCCCGGCGGCGACCGGCACGTCGGGGCGGTCGCACAGCTGGAGCAGGCGCCGCGCATTGGCGGTGGTGCTGGTCAGCGGCACGTTGCCGAAGACCGTGGTCACCCCCAGCAGCTCGACGTCGGCGGAAACCGCCGCCAGCGCGATCGCGAAAGCGTCGTCGACACCGGGGTCGGTGTCGATGATCAGCTTGCTCCCCATCCGTGCTCCCCTTGCCTGTGGCGGGCGTCCCTGTACAGGTTACGGTCATCGGCATGACGTCGATGTGGGGTGCGCCCGCGTTGTCCCGCGTGCGTGCCTGGCGGCGGGCCCGGCGCGACCCGCACCAGGCGAAGTTCCTGACGCGTGACTCGCTGCGCTGGGTCTTGCGCAATCGGGCGTACACGCCGTGGTATCTCGTGCGGTACTTCCGCCTGCTCAAGTTCCGGCTCGCCAACCCGCACATCATCCTGCGCGGCATGGTGTTCCTCGGGAAGAACGTGGAGATCCACTGCCGTCCCGGCTACGGCCGGCTCGAGATCGGCCGCTGGGTCCACATCGGTGACGGAAACGCGATCCGCTGCCACGAGGGGTCCCTTCGCATCGGCGACAAGTCCGTGTTCGGGCGGCAGAACGTGATCAACTGCTACCTCGACATCGAGCTCGGCGCCGCCACCCTCGTCGCAGACTGGGTGTACATCTGCGACTTCGACCACGTGACGGCCGACATCCACGTGCCCATCAAGGACCAGGGCATCGTGAAGTCGCCGGTGCGCATCGGTCCGGACACGTGGCTCGGCACGAAGGTCAGTGTCCTCAAGGGAACGCGTGTCGGCCGCGGCTGCGTGCTCGGCGCACACGCCGTGGTCCGCGGCGACATCCCGGACTACTCCATCGCGGTGGGCTCGCCCGCGCGCGTGGTGCGCAACCGTCAAGACGACTACGCCGCCGACGCCGCCCGCCGCGAAGCCGTCGCCGACATGGCGCGCAAGGCGAACAAGGCCCTGCAGAAGACACTCGGCGAGGGCTGACGGTTCGCCACTCAGCGGCGACGACCTGGTTGTCGCCGCTGAACGGCAACTTGGCCATCCAGCGGCGACAACCCGTCACTCCTCGAACGACATCTCCGGCGGCGGCCGGCGGAACCCACGCGTCAGCACGACCAGGTAGACGATCCCGATCCCCAGCCACACCAGGCCGAAGGTCAGGGCGAGCCCGTCGAGGTTCACCAGCAGCCACAGGTCCACCACTGCGCCGATCGCGGGAGCGACCAGCCACGTCAGCACGTTGCGCGAAATCGTGTGCCGCGTGCGGATCCAGGTCGCGATCACGCTCACGTTGACCATCGTGAAGGCCGTGAACGCGCCGAAGTTGATGAACGACGTCGACGTGGTCACGTCCAGCGCCAGCGCGATCAGCCCGACGATGCCCGTCAGCCCGATCGCGAACGCCGGCGTGTTCAGCTTCGGCTGCAACCGGCCGAAGATCCGCGGCAGCACCCCGTCGCGGCCCATCGCGAACATCAGCCGCGACGCGCTGGCCTGCGCGGCGATGCCCGACGCGAACTGCGCCACGACCAGCCCCGCCAGGAACAACGCCCCGAACAGCGAGCCGCCGATGTGGCGCGCGATCTCGAACGCGGCCGACGACTCGTCGTCGAACAAGAAACCCGGGTGCACGAGCTGGGTGACGTACGCGAGCACGATGAACACGCCGCCGCCGATGAGGGCCGTCAGCAGGATCGCGCGCGGGATCGTCCGCTTCGGCTCCACGGCTTCCTCGGTCAACGTCGTCACGGCGTCGAAGCCCAGGAACGAGTACGCCGCTACCGCGGCGCCGCCCGAGATCGTGCCGAACGTGCTGCCCGGGTGGAAGAACGGGTCACCGCTCGCCACTGAGTGGCCATCGGCGAGCACCTGCTTGAGCGAAAGCACCACGAAGAACACGATCACCAGTACCTGGAAGGCCATGAGGACGAAGTTGGCCTTCTCGGCGATCTTGATGCCCAGCACGTTGAGCAGCGACGTCAGCACGATGAACGCGATCAGCCACAGCCAGCTCGGCACGTCCGGGAACTGAGCCGACAGGTAGGCGCCGCCGATCAGCCAGATCACCATCGGCAGGAAGAAGTAGTCGAGCAGCACCGCCCAGCCGACGAGGAAGCCGAGCCGGGAGTCGATGGCCTTGCGCACGTACGTGTAAGCGGAGCCGGCGACGGGGTGCGTCGCGGCCATCTTGCCGTAGCTCGCGGCCGTGAACAGCATCGCGACCAGCGCCACGACGTACGCCGATGGCACCGTGCCCGCGGTCGTCGTCGCCACGACGCCGAACGTGCCCAGCACGATCAGCGGCGCCATGTACGCGAGTCCGAAAAGGACGACGCCGGGCAGCCCGAGCCGTCGTTCGAGCTTGGCTCCGGGGGTCACCTTCGTGGTGCTCATCGGACTCCTTCTCCTCGCGGACGCCACCGGTCCGGCTCGATGCGGCCCCCGTACAGGGGGAGTTCCAGCGGTTTGTCACCCGGCGTGAACTGGTCCCACATCCGGTTGACGCCGGCGGTCCCTTCGCGACGGACGCGGGCGACCTCGTCCAGGTCGACCGTGCTCGCGAGCACGCCGGATGCGGCGCCCGGCAGCTCGCCGAGCACGGTGCCCTCGGGGTCGACCAGGATGCTGTCTCCTACCCCGACGGGCCCGGCCGTATTCACGCTCGCCACGAAAACCTGGTTGGTGATCGCGTTGGCGCGCGCGAGCACGAGCTCCTGCGCCCGGTCGGGAGTGGTGGTCTGCACCGGGTTGAGCACGAGCTCCGCGCCGAGCCACGCGAGGTGACGCGTGACCTCGGGGAACCAGGCGTCATAGCAGATCGAGAAGCCGATTCGCCCCTCATCGGCGAGATCGGCGACCACGAAACGGTCACCCGGGTCATAAGGCTCATACGGCCGCCACGGGAACACCTTTCGGTAGCTGCCGGCCAGCTCGCCTTCGGGGGAGAAGACGAGGGCGGTGTTGAACAGCTCGCCGTGCTCGCCGCGTTCGCAGACGCTGCCCGGCGATAGCCACACGCCGAGGTCGCCGGCCAGCTGGGCCAGGTCGCGGGTTCGCGGGCCGTCGAGGGGCTGCGCGGCGGCGTTGAGCTGCTCGGTGCGTTCGTCAGCGGTCCCTTCGACCCCGCAGAGGTGGAGCTCGGGAAAGGCGACGAGGCGGGTTCCGGGGTGCGCGGCCAGCACGGTCCCGACCTGGTCCGCGAACGCCGCGACGGACTCGGTGTACGGCCGCGGTGGCAACTGCGCCAGCGCGATCGGCAGGGGGCGGGGCATGCGCCGAAAAATAGTCCATCTTGCTCACTTAAACAATAGTGTTCACTTTGAGATGTTTTGTTGGGTATGGTCTCCGCATGGCTGCCGACCTGGGTTCACCGGCGCTGACGGGCATCCGGCGCCTGTCCGCGCTCGAGACCGTGCGGGCCCGCATCGCCCTCGCGATCGAGCTGGGCCTGCTGGGCCCGGGGGAGCGGTTGCCGCCCAACGGCGAAATCGCGCGTGCGCTGGGCGTCGGTGACATCACCGTGCGCCGGGCGCTGGTGTCCTTGTGCGAAGACGGCGTGCTGGTGCGCCGCCGCGGCCGCAACGGCGGCACGAGCGTGGCCCCCGACGCGCCGGCGGGCCGGGTCGGGGCGGTGAACGCGTACCGCGAGTCGGCGGACGAGGTCCACGACCTGATCGACCATCGGCTCGTGATCGAGGCGGGGCTCGTCCAGCTCGTCGCCACGCGGCGAACCGACGAGGACGTCGAACGGCTGCGCGACCTCGTCCGCCGCATGGACGACGCCGCCGGGTGGGCCGAGTTCCACGAGCTCGACGCCGAGTTCCACCTCGCCGTGGCCGCCTCGGGCGCGCCGGCGGCGGCGGTGAGGCAGTACGAACTCGTGCTGCGCGAGCTGTACCGCTTCTACCTGCCGTACCGGATGTCGGCGCTGCGGGCGTCCAACCGGGAGCACGAGGTGCTCGTCCGCGCGATCGCCACGCGCAATCCCGACGAAGCGGCGATCATGACTCGCGCCCACGTCGGTGATCTGCACCGGACGATGTTCGTCGGCCTGCCGAACGTGTCCGGTTCCTGACGCACGACAGTCCACTACGGACTGATCTCGGCTCATCGGTGACACACATCAGCCGATCGGCTGATCCGGGTCATCGCGCGCGTGTCCGATGATCATCACCATGCCGAAGTTCCGTTTACTCGTCCCGGTTGTCGCGGCCGTCGCGATGGTCCCCCTCGTGCCGGCGCTCGCGTCCGCGCAAGGGCTCGACTGGAAACCCTGCGTGTCCATCGCGAAGGGCTGGGATGCGGACGACCAGCGCACCGAGTGCGCGCTGGTGCCCGTGCCGCTCGACTACTCCGACCCCGGCGGCCGCACGATCGACATCGCCGTCAGCCGAATCCGCGCGACGGGCACGCGCACGGGCGCGATCGTGTTCAACCCCGGCGGCCCCGGCCAGTCGGGCATGAAGATGCCGCTCACGATGTCGGAGAGCAAGGCGTCCGGCCTGCTGGAGCACCACGACCTCATCGGCTTCGACCCGCGCGGTGTCGACTACAGCGCGAGCCTCCAGTGTGACGAGGACGACGCCCAGCCCGACCCGTCGTTGTCCGAAAAGGACCAGGCGCGGTTCCTCGCCGAGCACAAAGCCGCGGCCAACGCGGCGTGCTTCGCGAAGGACCCTGCGCTCGTGAAGTCGTTCACCACGCCCAACATCGCCCGCGACGTCGACCGCATCCGCGAAGCGCTGGGCGAACAGAAGATCGGTTACTACGGCGTCTCCTGGGGCACGGCCCTCGGCGCCGAGTACCGGACGCTCTTCGACAGCCACGTCGACAAGATGCTGCTCGACTCCGTCATGCCGCCCGAGCTGAGCGTCACGACCATGGACGACGACCAGGCCGCCGCGGGGGAGAACACGTTCCGCGAGTTCGCCGCGTGGGTCGCGCGCTACGACTCCGTCTACCACTTCGGCGGCATCGAACCCCAGGTCGAGAAGGCTTTGCTCGACCTGCGCGCCGAACTCGCCGCGCACCCGCGCACCGGCCCCGATGGTTCGCCGCTCAACGGCGAAACCGTCAACCAGTTCTTCGCCTACCCGCGCCGCCAGTGGGTGGAAGCCGCCGGCCAGCTCTCCGCCATCCGCGACGGCGGCGCTCCGGCAGCACAGCCCGACGCCGCGGCCTCGCCGAAAACCGGCTTCGGCTGGGACACCGAACGGACCGGTGGCAACTTCTTCCAGCAGAACGCCCTGCTCTGCAACGAATCACCCAGCCCCCGCGACTTCGACACGGTCTGGCAGCACCGCCTCGACCGCATCAAGGCCAACCCGGTCGCCGGCTCGTTCGGCATTTACGAGCAGATGTGCGTCGGCTGGCCAGCGCCCGCGACGCAGTGGCAGTTCAGCGCCGGCAAGAGCCCTCTGCAGCTCGTCGGCCACGCCTTCGAGCCGGTCACGCCCATCGGCTGGGCCCTCGCCATGCAACGGCAAATCGGCGGCTCCCTCATGACCGTCGAAGACGACGCCCACGGCTCACTCTCGAGCCTGCCCTGCGCCGCCGCGGCCGTGACGTTCTTCGACACCGGCCAGACGACCACGCAGTCCTGCCCCGGCGAGCCGATCCCAGCTCCGAAGGCGTAGCCGCTGAACGACGAAACCCACGTGACGCCGCGGATACCCTCACCTCGTGAGCGAGATCCTGCGGCGTCACGTGGCCGCGTTCAACGACCGCGACCTCACCACTCTGCTCGCGGGTTTCACCGACGATGCCGTCTGGATCACGGGCACGACGGTTGCCCGCGGCCGCGCCGAGCTGGCCGACCTTTTCGAGAGCGCCATGACCCAGCTCCTGCCGACCCTCACCATCGACGAGATCCTGATCGACGGCGACCGCATGGCCGCCCAGCTGACCGAGCGACTCACCCACGGTGGAGAGGAGCACACGTTCCCGATCGCCGGCTTCTACCGCCTTCGAAACGGCCGCATCGCTTCCGCCAAGATCTATCGCGAGGGCAGCGCAGAACGCGACTGAACCCGTTGCCGTTCAGTGGCGAATGCTTCTGACCAGCGGAAACGTCACAGTAAGAAGTGGAACAGCGGGCTCCCCGGCTCCACCTGCTCGACCTGCAGCGGGCTCGCCTCCAGCCGCTTGAGCAGGCCGGGCAGCTCGGCCGGCCGCGGGATCTCGATGCCGATCAGCGCCGGCCCGAGCTCGCGATTGTTGCGCTTCACGTACTCGAAGCGCGCGACGTCGTCCTCCGGTCCGAGAATCTCGTCGAGGAAGCGCCGCAGCGCGCCCGGCTCCTGGGGGAAGCTGACGAGGAAGTAGTGCTTCAGCCCTTCGTGCATCAGCGAGCGCTCGAGGATTTCGCTGTAGCGGCTGACGTCGTTGTTGCCGCCCGAGACGATGCACACCACCGTTTGCTCGGGTTCGACCAGGACCGTGGTCCCGAGTGCGGCCGACGCCAGCGCGCCCGCGGGCTCGGCGATCACGCCGTCGGCCTGGTACATGGCCAGCATCTCCGTGCACACGGCGCCCTCGGGCACGGAGGTGAGCTCGGCGCCGCTGTCGCGCACGAGTGGGTAGGTCACGCCGCCGGCCTCACGGACCGCGGCGCCGTCCACGAACGAGTCCACCGCGTCGATGCGCACCGGCTTGCCGGCTTCCAGCGCCGCGGCCATGCACATCGCGCCGGCCGGCTCGACGCCCACGACGCGGATCTCCGGGTGCCGCTCGCGCACCCAGGTCGCGATGCCGGCCAGCAGGCCACCGCCACCGACTGGCACCACGAGCACGTCCGGCACGAAGCCGAGCTGCTCGACGACCTCCAGCGCCACCGTGCCCTGGCCGGCGACGGTGCGAGGGTCGTCGAACGCTGGCACCAGCGTCGCGCCCGTGCGCTGGGCGTCGTCGTTGGCGGCGGCGAACGCGTCTTCGTACGTCTCGCCGACGACGATCACCTCGATGTGTGCACCGCCCAGCGTCGCGATGCGCTCGCGCTTCTGCCGCGGCGTGGTGCCCGGCACATACACCCGGCCGTTCGCCCCCAAACGGCGACACGCGTACGCCACACCCTGCGCGTGGTTGCCGGCGCTCGCACACACGACGCCGCGCGAGCGCGTAGCCTCGTCGAGCTGGACGATGAAGTTGTAGGCGCCGCGAATCTTGTACGAGCGGACCGTCTGCTGGTCCTCCCGCTTGAGCCACACCCGCGCGTCGACGCGGGACGACAGCCGGGCGTTCGGCTCGAGCGGCGTCCGGGTGACCACACCCGTGAGCCGCTCGGCGGCCTGTTCCACCATCTGGGCACTGACGGTATCGATCCGTTGCACGATCGTTGAATCTACTTCCCGCTCATCGCGACGTCCGAGGCGGTGCGGGCGGCAGCTTGCGGTCAGCCGTCACCACGTGTTGTGGGAACGGCCTAATTTGCGCAGTCATGAACGTTTCGGACGAGCCTGACCGGCCGGTCTCGGTCGCGCTCGCTGTCGCCTTCACCGGCCAGACCGTGGTGTTGCCGGAAATGGGCGCACGGCCGCCGGCGTTCGGTGGCGTCGGATTGCTCGCCGCCCCCTTGGTGCCTGGTGTTGGTGTATTCGGTGGTAGCTCATGCTCAGCGTGTTGTCACTGATCGGCCTCGTGCTCACCTACTGGCCGGCGTCCAACAACTACATCCGCCTCCGCAGCTCATGAACTCTTCGGCACCGCCGGGTACGGGACGAACGTGCTGGTGTTCTCGTCGACCGTCAGCGGCTTGCCGATCGCCGGGAACGCGCGCTGCGAGCAAGCCGGGCGTTCACAGACTTTGCAGCCCATCCCGATCGGCGTCGCCGCGGCGGGCTCGTCCAGGTCGAGGCCGGTGGAGTAGACGAGCCGTCCCGCGTGACGGAGTTCGCAGCCGAGCCCGACGGTGAACGTCTTGCCCGGGCTGCCGAAGCCGCCGATGTTGCGCGAGACCGTGCGTGCGACCCAGAAGTAGCGTTTGCCGTCGGGCAGGGCCGCGATCTGTGTCAGGATCTTGCCAGGCGAGGCGAACGCCTCGTAGATGTTCCACAACGGACACGCGCCGCCCACGCGCGAGAAGTGGAACCCCGCGGCCGACTGGCGTTTCGACATGTTCCCCGCCCGGTCCACTCGCACGAACGAGAACGGGATGCCGCGCTGCTTCGGCCGCTGAAGCGTCGACAGCCGGTGGCACACCGTCTCGAAGCCGACGCCGAAGTGGTCGCACAGCCGCTCGATGTCGTAGCGGAACTTCTCCGCCGTGGTCAGAAAAGGGCCATACGGCAAGATCAGCGCGCCGGCGAAGTAGTTCGCCAGGCCCACGCGCGCGAGTGTCCGCGCGGTCGGCCCCGAGAACGCCCACGAGTCGGCCAGCTCGGTGATCAGGTCGTCGTACTCCAGCAACGCGATCTGCGAAGCCATCCGGAACGCCTGTTGCCCCACGCGCAAGCTCGGCGCGAGCCGCAGCACGCGCGTCGCCGGCTCGTAGCGGTGCTGTTGACCTGCGGCTTCGTTCAGTCCTTCGCTCGTCACCTCCACGCCGTAGCGCTGCCAGAGGCGATCCTTCAGCGACGTCAGCGCCGAGCCTCGGCGCAACGGGATCTCCGCGGCCATGCGTTCGGCGCGCTCGTCGAGCTCCGCGACGTAGTTCTCCCGTTCGTAGAAGAAGTCGCGCACCTCTTCGTGCGGCAACGGTGCCGCGGCGCTGCCGTGCAGGCCGAGGCCGTTTTCCGTGGTCAGCGCGACCGTGCTCTCCACGGCGTTGCGGTAGCTGCGGTGCAGCTTCACCAGCGCCTGGGCGATAGAGGGCAGGTTGGAGGCCAGCTCGTTGAGCTCGCTCGTGGTCACCTCGACGCCGACGACCTCGTCGAGCAGCGCCTCCTTCACGTCCGCGACCAGACGAGACGTGTCGTTGTTGGCGAAGAACTCCGTGTCGACGCCGAACGCCTGCGTGATTCGGAGCAGCACCGGCACGGTCAGCGGCCGTGAGTTGTGCTCGATCTGATTCAGGTAGCTGGGTGAGATCTCGAGCACACGAGCGAGGTCGGCCTGGCTCATCGAACGGCTCTCACGCAGATGCCGTAGCCGCGCCCCGGCGAAAGTTTTGTCCATCGCTCCTCCGATCGGCCGGAAGGTTTCCGGCCCTGAACGATTACGTGAACGATCAAGGCCGTGGATTTTCACCCGGCTTGCCAACCAGTGATTTGCAAGCTTTGCAAGATGCTACGCATCCTTCACATAAATTGGCAAATTGGAGCTATGGACTGCCTTTTCGTGCTCGTGTCAGGGTCGTAACCAGGCAAGGCGAGCAATCGCAAACTTCGCAACACGGGAGAGTCCGATGACCGAGCAGGCCAAGCAGCTCGACCAGGCGGCGGCCGAGCTGGCCGAACAGTGGAAGACCGACCCCCGCTGGGCGGGCGTCCAGCGGACCTACTCCGCCGCCGATGTGGTGAAGCTGCGCGGCTCCGTCGTCGAAGAGCACACGCTTGCCCGTCGCGGTGCGGAGCGGCTGTGGGAGCTCCTGCACACCGAGGACTACGTCCACTCGCTGGGCGCTCTCACCGGCAACCAGGCCGTGCAGCAGGTTCGCGCGGGCCTCAAGGCGATCTACCTGTCCGGTTGGCAGGTCGCAGCCGACGCCAACCTGGCCGGCCAAACCTACCCGGACCAGAGCCTCTACCCGGCCAACTCGGTCCCGGCCGTCGTCCGCCGCATCAACAACGCGCTGGGCCGCGCCGACCAGATCAACTGGGCCGAGGGCAACACCGACATCGACTGGTTCGCGCCGATCGTCGCCGACGCCGAGGCGGGCTTCGGTGGCCCCCTGAACGCGTTCGAGCTGATGAAGGGCATGGTCGCCGCCGGCGCCGCGGGTGTGCACTGGGAGGACCAGCTCGCGTCCGAGAAGAAGTGCGGCCACCTCGGCGGCAAGGTGCTGATCCCGACCAAGCAGCACGAGCGCACGCTCAACGCCGCCCGTCTCGCCGCGGACGTGCTGAACGTGCCGACCCTCGTCGTCGCCCGCACCGACGCGCAGGCCGCGACGCTGCTGACCAGCGACGTCGACGAGCGTGACCAGAAGTACCTGACCGGCGGTCGCACGGCAGAGGGCTTCTACGAGGTCAACAACGGCATCGAGCCCTGCATCGACCGCGGCCTGGCCTACGCGCAGTACGCCGACCTGCTGTGGATGGAGACGTCCACTCCGGACCTCGAGATCGCCCGCAAGTACGCCGAGGCGATCAAGGCCGAGCACCCGGACCAGATGCTGGCCTACAACTGCTCGCCGTCGTTCAACTGGAAGAAGCACCTCGACGACGACACCATCGCGCGGTTCCAGCGCGAGCTCGGCGCGATGGGCTACAAGTTCCAGTTCATTACCCTCGCCGGCTTCCACGCACTGAACTACTCGATGTTCGACCTGGCCCACGGCTACGCCCGTGAAGGCATGACCGCCTACGTCGGCCTGCAGGAGCGCGAGTTCGCCTCCGAGGAGCGCGGCTACACCGCGACCAAGCACCAGCGCGAGGTCGGCACCGGATTCTTCGACCTGGTGTCCACGGCCCTGAACCCGGAGAGCTCGACCACCGCGCTCAAGGGTTCGACCGAAGAAGACCAGTTCCACTGACGTTTTCCGCGGGCCGGCGACCCGGTCGCCGGCCCGCACCCCTTCTTTCCCTCGCGGAGGTACGAGATGGCCGACAAGCTGAACTACCGCATCGAAATCACCGGTCCCGCCGGTGACCGGTTCGCCGAGATCCTCACCCCGGCCGCGCTGGAGTTCGTGGCCAAGCTCGACAACGCCTTCGCCGGCCGCCGCCGCGAGCTGCTCGACGAGCGCCGTCGCCGTCGCGAGCGCGTGAAGACGGGGGAGGAGCAGCTGGACTTCCTGCCCGAGACGCGCCTCATCCGCGCCGACGACAGCTGGCGCATCGCGCCGCCGGCGCCCGGTCTCGAGGACCGCCGCGTGGAGATCACCGGCCCGACGGATCGCAAGATGACCGTCAACGCCCTGAACTCCGGCGCGAAGGTCTGGCTCGCCGACTTCGAGGACGCGACTTCGCCGACGTGGCACAACATCGTCGACGGCCAGCTGAACCTGTTCGACGCCATCCGCCGCAACATCGACTTCACCACTGAGTCGGGCAAGCACTACACGATCGGCGACGACCCGGCGACGATCGTCGCCCGCCCGCGCGGCTGGCACCTGGTGGAGAAGCACATCCGCATCGACGGTCGCCCCCTGTCGGCGAGCCTCGTCGACTTCGGGCTGTACTTCTTCCACAACGCGCGCCAGCTGATCGCGCGCGGCAGCGGCCCGTACTTCTACCTGCCGAAGCTCGAGAACCACCTCGAGGCGCGCCTGTGGAACGACGTTTTCCTGTTCGCGCAGCAGGAGCTCGGGATCCCGCGGGGCACCGTCCGCGCGACCGTGCTGATCGAAACGATCACCGCGGCCTTCGAAATGGACGAGATCCTCTTCGAGCTGCGCGAGCACGCCGCCGGCCTGAACGCGGGGCGCTGGGACTACATCTTCAGCGTCATCAAGAACTTCTCCGAGCACGGCGCCGACTTCGTGCTGCCGGACCGTGCGCAGGTCACGATGACGGTCCCCTTCATGCGTGCCTACACCGAACTGCTGGTCCGCACCTGCCACCGCCGCGGCGCGCACGCGATCGGCGGGATGGCAGCGTTCATCCCGAGTAAGGATCCTGACGCCAACGCGACCGCGTTCGAGAAGGTCCGCCAGGACAAGGAACGCGAGGCGGGCGACGGATTCGACGGCTCGTGGGTTGCGCACCCCGGCCTGGTCTCCGTCTGTCGCGAGGTCTTCGACAGCGTGCTGGGCGGCTGGCCCAACCAGCTGGGTCGGCTGCGTGAGGACGTCGACGTCACCGCGGCGGACTTGCTCGACGTCGCCTCCGCCGGCGGCGAGGTGACCGAGGCCGGCGTTCGCGCCAACATCAACGTTGCCCTGCGCTACATCGACTCCTGGCTGCGCGGCACGGGCGCCGCCGCGATCCACAACCTCATGGAAGACGCCGCGACGGCCGAGATCGCGCGGTGCCAGGTGTGGCAGTGGATCCGCAACGGCACGAAGTTCGCGGACGGCACGGCGTTGACGCGCGAGCTGGCCGTGGAGTTCCTGGACGACGAGTTCGAGTCGGTCCGCACCGACCTGCCCGCCGGCCACCGCCTCGACGATGCCCGCGCCATCTTCACCGAGACCGCCTTGGGCGAGAAGCTCCCGGGCTTCCTCACGACGAGCGCCTACGCCCGCCACCTGTGCGACGCGCGATGACCACGCTCCGGCCGCCCCTGACCTGACCGGGGGCGGCCGGTTTCCCGCACCGCTTTGGGACGGTGCGGCGAGACGGGTCCGGTGGCGGAGGCTCCCCGCCACCGGACCCGGGTTTTCGTCTGTTGCCGTCCAGTGGCTAGGCGCTGGTCGGCGGCGCTTTTTGGTCTGTCGGCCGTCGGCGGCGATGGCTCTGTTGCCGCTGATCGGCGACAGGATCCGGAGCTGCCATTTCGACGTGCCGGCGCAGATTGCCGGGGGTCATCCATCGGCTGCTCGGTACAGCTACGGCTCGCCGTTGACTGGCGATTTGTCGACGACCGCGCCGATCGCCGTTCAGCGGAGACGGCCCAGCCGGCCCCTCATCGGCGAATTCAAGGCTGCCGGATCAGCGTCTCGCGGCCAACAGGGCCGCCGGATCGGCGGCGCGCGGCCAACAGCGTCGCCGCGGCTGCGCGGGCCGTGCCGGCCTCGCCGGGGTCACCCTTGATCGCGGCGAGCACCGTGGCCCCCTCCATGAGGGAGAAAAGATGGTCGGCGAGGTCGTCGTCGGCGACGAGCCGGCGCAGGTACGCCCGCACTTCGTCCTTGTGGTTGTGGATGGCCGCGGCCACGCCGGGCGCGAGCGTCCCGAACTCGCCGAACGAGTTCACGAACGCGCAGCCCCGGAAGTCGGGCTCGCTGAACCAGTCGTGCAGCCAGTCGAAAACGGCCAACGGGTCGTCGCCCCGCGCGGCGACGAACTCGCGAAGCGACCGGCGCCAGCGTTCGTCGCGCGTGTTCAAGTAGGCGGCCACGAGGTCGTCCTTCGAAGGAAACACCTGGTAGAGCCGCTTGAGTGAGACGCCGGAGCGGCTGCGCACGGCGTCCATCCCCACGGACTGCACGCCCTGGGCATAGAACAGGTCTTCGGCTGCCTCGAGTAGCCGTTCGGTGGCTTCCGCGGTGTTCACGTCGTGTCCCTCTGGTGTGGAGAATCAACGTTCTCTATGCTAGCCGACACCAGGGAGAACGGACGTTCTCCCGCAATCCGCGCAGGAGAACGCCATGACACCGCGCCCGCCGTTCCCGCCGTTCGACGAGAACACCGCCCGCCAGAAAGTCCAGGCCGCCGAGGACGCCTGGAACACGCGCGACCCCGAGAAGGTCTCCCTCGCCTACACCGAGGACTCCGTGTGGCGAAACCGCGACCAGTACGTCGTCGGCCGCGCGGAGATCGTCAAGTTCCTGACACAGAAGTGGGAGCGCGAACTCGACTACGCGCTGCGCAAGGAACTGTGGGGCTTCCGCGGCAACCGCATCGGCGTGCGGTTCCAGTACGAGTCGCACAACGCCGAGGGCCAGTGGTTCCGCAGCTACGGCAACGAGCTCTGGGAGTTCAGCGACGAAGGCCTCATGCGCCGCCGCGAGGCGAGCATCAACGACCGCCCGATCGCGGAAAGCGAACGCTGGATTTTCGGCAAGCGCCCGGAAGCCGAGCACGGCAAGGAGTTCCCCATCTTCTGATCCCTCGGCCGTGAGCGAACGCGCGTGATTTCTCCCTGATGTACAGCCAGGATCCAGTCATGAGCCTGGGATTCAGCGGAGAAGTCACGGAGTTCTACCACCGCTACCGCCGCGGTTACCCGACAGCGGTGTTCGATGCGATCGCCGCCGAGTTCGCCCTGGCCGGGGACGACGTGGTCCTCGACCTCGGGTGTGGCACGGGACAGCTCGCCGTTCCGATGGCCGCGCGGGTCCGCGCGGTCGCGGGCATGGACCCCTCGCCCGACATGCTTTCGCGCGCCCGCCGCGCCGCAGCCGACGCCGGCGTGACCAACGCGTCGTGGCTCCTGGGCGGCGACACCGACGTCATCGCGCTGAATTCCCTGCTCGACGGGCTCGGCGCCGTCACCATTGGGCAGGCGTTGCACTGGATGGACCACGCGACGCTGTTCGCCACTGTGAAGCCGATGCTCCGGCCGGGTGGCGGCATCGCGGTGGTCACCAACGGTTCACCGCTGTGGCTCCAGGGCAGCGACTGGTCTCGAGCGCTGCTCGCCGTGCTGTCCGACTGGTTCGGCCAGCCCCTCACCGCGGCCTGCGGAACGGACGACGTCAGCCAGGACCGCTACCGCGCCGCACTGGTCGGCGCCGGCTACGACGTCGGCGTCCGCACCATCGACTACACCGGCGACCTCACCGCGGACGAGATCATCGGCGGCGTCTACTCGGCCATGGGCGAGGACGAGTTGCCACCCAGCGGCGAACGGCCGGCCTTCGAGAACCGCATCCGTTCGGCGATCGAGCCCCACGCGCCGTTCCGCGAACCGGTTCGCGTGACGATCCTGACCGGTCGCGTGCCCTGAGTCTTGTCGCCACTGAGCGGCAACACGAGGTCGGCGGCAGGGTTTGGCTGTTCAGAGGCTGGTTTCGGCCGGACTTCCGAGCTCGGTCACCTCGGTGGTGACGGCGTCGAGGTGGAGAGGGCGAAGGTCGTTGACGTCCATCCCGACGTTCAGCTGCCGGCCCCGCTTGCGCCACGCGCTGTGGACGTGACCGTGCAACAGCCACAGTCCCTCGTCGGGCAGGCGGTACTGCGACCCGCGGTCCGCGCCGACGTGGTCGCCTTCGTACGGGAAATGGCTGAGCAACACGTTCTTCCCCGCGATCCGGCGCCGCGCAAACGCTTGCACCGTGGCGAAGTGCTCCAGCCACGCGCGTTGGTGCCGGTGCGCCTGGCGCAGCCCGGGCCACGGCTCGTCGTGGTTGCCGGTGATGAGGTGAATCTCGCCGTTCAGCTGCCGGAGCGTGTCGGCGAATCGTGCCAGCCGGCCCATGCCGACGTCACCCAGGTGCCACACCTGGTCGCCCGGCCGGACAGTGGCGTTCCACTGCTCGACGACGAACGCGTCGTGCTCGGGCGGCGTCTCGAACCCGCGAAGGCCGGCCACGAGCTGGTGGTCGAAGTGGGTGTCGCCGGTGAACCAGACGTCCATGATCGGGCTTCTCCTCGTTGTCGACGTCGGCCCATCGCCGGGGTGGCGACGCAGGCATACCTTGCGCCCTGAACCTCCCTTTGCGCCAGGGATTTTCGCCATTCGGCGGCGCTCGTCACTGTCCGTTGTGGATAGTGGGATGAAGGTCCCCTTCATCCCGTACCGAGGAGCCGCATCACGGTTGCGTCCGGCACCTGGGTGAAGTCGGCGTACCAGCGGCCCACGGCGCTGAATCGCCTCGGTGCGGCGACAGCGATGAACTGGTCCACCTCGCCCTCGAACTCGGCGATGGCGTCCGGCGCGCACACCGGCACGGCCAGCACCACGCGCCGCGCGTCGCGGAGGTCGCGGACGGCGGCCATCGCGGTCACGCCGGTCGCCAGTCCGTCGTCGATCACGAGCACGTCGTGGCCGGCCACCGAGACCTCCGGGCGCCCGTCGCGATAGGCCACCAAACGGCGACGCGCCTCGGCCCGCTCGCGCGCACACGCCGGCTCCATCGCTTTCGGCGTGAGCCCGAACGCGCGCAACGCCGGCATCGAGTAGTAAGGCGGCCCCTCCGCCGTCACCGCGCCGACGCCGAACTCGCGCCGCCCAGGGGCCCCGATCTTCCGAGCGACCACGACGTCCAACGGAGCCCCGAGCGCCCGGGCGACCTCGGCCGCCACCGGCACGCCCCCGCGAGGCAACCCGAGCACGACGGGCTCGACCCACGGCTGCCTGGCCAGGATCCGCCCGAGTTGCCGCCCGGCGTCGATTCGATCGAAGAACAACGTCCTCACCACAGTCGCGCCACCAACCAAGACACGATGCTCACGGCGCGCGGATTGTTAAACAATCCATTGGCTGAAAAACGGCGAGAGCCTGCCGCGCAGCGCATCCCGACGACAGCCGGAACGAGCCCGGCCGCGTGGTCGACGAACGGCAACATCATGCGTTCCAGATTCCCGCGACGAGGCCGGACGAACCAGTCACTCGCCGCGTTCAGGTAGGCCTACCTACTGCTTCCCCTATTGTTTCGCGCGCGGCGACGGACGGATGCTTCGAACACCCCACCGAATATCCAGGGAGCCGTCATGACCAGCAGACCCAGAGCCGCCGTCGCTGCTTTGCTCGCAGTTTTCGCCCTTGCTCTCACCGCAGCGCCGGCGGTTTCGGCGCCCGCGCAGGCGCACGCCGCCTGCGTTCGGCCCTGCCACTTCTGACGGCGGGCCCACTCAAAGTTCGAACGCGTTGCCCGTCGCGATCTTCGGGCGTCCCAGCTCGATTGGCTCACCCATACGCGCGCGCCGGTAGACCTCCGCGGTCGCCTCGGCGATGCGTCCCCAGTCGAAGTCCGCCGCGAGGCGCGACTGGGCCGTTCGTGCGCGCCGGGTCGCGGCGGCGGCGTCGCTCAGGACGGTGGTGACCGCCGTGGCCAGTCCCGCGACGTCGCCCGGTTCGAAGGCCAAGCCCGTCTCCCCGTCGACCACCACCTCGCCGAGGCCGCCCGCCGTCGACGCGACGAGCGGTGCCTTCGCGGCCGCGGCCTCCAGGGCGACGATCCCGAACGGTTCGTACCGGCTCGGCAGCACCACGGCGTCGGCAGCGGCCAGCAGCGCGCGCAGGTCACGGTCGGGCAGGTGGCCGACGAAGTCCACCGCGCGGCGAATCCGCAGCTTGCGCGCCTGCGTGACCAGCTCGTCGTGGTGTCGCCCCTTACCGGCGACGACCACGCGCGTGCCCGGGAACTGGCGACGGATGCGGGGGAGCGCGGCCAGCAGATCCTGCACGCCCTTCTCCCACTCCAGCCGACCGAAGAACAGTAGGAACGGCGCGCCGTCGGGGCTGTGCCGGTCACGCATCTTCGCCACCTCGGCGGCCGAGACGCGCCAGCTGCGTTCTTCGATGCCGTTGTGGATCACGGTGACGTCGGCGGCCTCGATCTCGAACAGGTGCGCCACTTCCTTGCGCATCGCCTGCGAGCAGGTGATCACGGCGTCGGCGCGGTTGGCCAGCCACCACTCGACGGAATGCACCTGCTGGTTGAGTGGGTGCGAAAGCCAGCCCGAGTGCCGGCCGGCTTCGGTCGCGTGGACGGTGCCGACGAGCGGCACGCGCGCGGCCTCAGCGATGGCGATCGCCGGGTGCGTCACGAGCCAGTCGTGCGCGTGGACGACGTCGGGCTGCCACGTGCGCAGCAGGTCCTGCGCGGCGCGGATCATGGCGTGGCCCATGGCGAGCGTCCAGGCGACGAGGTCGCGCTCGAACGTCAGGTGCATCGGGTCCTCGGCCACGCGAATCAGCCGCACGCCCTCGACGTCGCGGTCGCTGCGCGGGTGCGTGGAGGCGTCGGTGCCGGCCTGGTGGCGGCAGAGAACCACCACGTCGTGGCCCTGCTGGGCAAGGTGCCGGGCCAGCGCGTGCACGTGCCGGGCGAGCCCGCCGATGACCACGGGCGGGTACTCCCACGACAGCATCAGCACGCGCATGGGCAGAGGTTACTCGCCAGTTGCTTCCGCCGGGCGGCCCGGCTGGCGCCGCCTTCGATCTCTGTCACCATCGGAGGTGATGACTCCCAGCCAGCCTGAGTGGCAGCGCGCGGACCCGCCCCTGACGACGCCGTGGACCGACCTCGTCAGCCCCTCCGACGTGCTCCCCGAGTACCCCAGACCGCAGCTGAAGCGGCCGCGGTGGCTGAACCTCAACGGCGTCTGGGACTACGCGGGGTGGCCGTCGTCGCCCGAGGAACCGCGCCCCGTCGGCTACGGCGAGCGCATCTTGGTCCCCTTCGCGCCGGAATCGGCACTCTCGGGAATCAACCGGCGCGACGAGGTCCTCTGGTACCGGCGGCTGTTCGAGATTCCCGACGACTGGCGTGGTGAACGCGTGCTGCTGCACTTCGGCGCGGTCGACCAGACGGCGAAGGTCTGGGTGAACAACCAGCTCGTGGTCACCCACGAGGGTGGCTACGCGGCGTTCGAGGCGGACGTCACCGATGCGCTGCGTGCGTCCGGGCCGCAGGAGCTGACCGTTCGCGCCGAGGATCGCACCGACATCTCGCCGTTCCCGCTCGGCAAGCAGCGCAACGCACCGGGCGGCATCTGCTACACGCCGATGTCCGGGATCTGGCAGACGGTGTGGCTCGAAACTGTGCCGTTCGAGCGCATTGAGGACCTGGAGATCACTCCGGACCTCGCGGGCTTCACCGTATCTCCCCAGGTCAACGGTGGTGCTCAAGTCGAGCTGAGCGTTTCGCCACCCAGCGGCGACGAGATCGTCAGCGTTCGTGGGGCCGCCGGCACGAGGTTGCGGGCGGACGTCCCGGAGCCCCACTGGTGGACTCCCGATGATCCGTATCTCTACGACCTCACCGTGCGCCTGCTCGACCACCACGGCGAGGTGCTCGACGAGGTCACCAGTTACGGCGGACTGCGCACCGTGGAGCTCGTCCCGGACTCCGCCGGCCGGCCCCGCATCGCCCTCAACGGCCGGATCACCTTCCTCCACGGCCCGCTCGACCAGGGTTATTGGCCCGACGGCGGCTACACCGCGCCCACCGACGACGCCCTGCGTTTCGACCTCGAGAAGACGAAAGAGCTCGGCTTCAACTTCGTCCGCAAGCACGTGAAGGTCGAGCCCGCGCGCTGGTACCACTGGACCGACCGGTTGGGGCTGCTCGTCTGGCAGGACATGCCGTCGCTCGTGGCGTCGTTCGACGGGCCGCCCGGGCCGGCGCCGGACCCGGTGCCCGAGGGCAAGGGACGCTTCGAGGCGGAGCTGCGGGAAATGGTGCGGCAGCTGCGGAACGTGCCGTCGATCGTCGCGTGGGTGCCGTTCAACGAGGGCTGGGGCGAGTTCGACACGGCGGGGATCGCCGAGCTCGTGAAGGAGCTCGACCCGACTCGCCTCGTCGTGGCCAACAGCGGCGTCAACTGTTGCTTCTCCCGCACGGACACCGGCGCAGGCGACGTCTACGACGACCACACGTACGTCGGCCCCGGCGAGCCGCGCGTGCAGGGCCACCGGGCGCTCGTCGACGGCGAGTACGGCGGCCTCGGGCTCGTCCTCGACGACCACCGCTGGCCCGGCCCGCCCAACGCGTACGAGATGACCGCTGACGCCGATCACCTCACGCGCCGTTACGCGGAGCTCGGCACCCGACTGGAGTCCCTGGTCGGCGAACTGGGCCTCTCAGGGGCGATCTACACCCAGACCACGGACGTCGAAAACGAGGTCAACGGCCTCCTCACCTACGACCGCCGCGTGACCAAACTCGACGCGGACGTCGCGGCGGCCCGCAACCGCGCGGTCATCGCTCGGGGCTCGGTCCCGGCCGTTGAAGCCGCTCAGGAGCCACAAAACCCCAGCTAGAGACGTTTTGCCGCTGAACGGCGACGCGAAAGGGCGGGAGCCCAACGGAGTCCCCGCCCTTCGCCGGCCGTGAAAATCAGGCAGGCACCACGGCCTCGATCGCCTTCACCACGGTGTCGTCCTCGGGCTCGGTCCGCGGACGGAACCGGCCCACGACCTCGCCGTCGGAGTTGATCAGGAACTTCTCGAAGTTCCACTGCACGTCGCCGGAGTCACCCTCGGCGTCGGCGGTCTGGGTGAGCGTGGAGTACAGCGGGTGACGGTCTTCGCCGTTCACCTCGACCTTCTCGAACAGCGGGAAAGTGACCCCGTAAGTGGTGGAGCAGAACGTCTGGATCTCGTCGGCCGTCCCGGGCTCCTGGCCGGCGAACTGGTTGCACGGGAACCCGACGACGGAGAAACCCTTGTCGCCGTAGCGTTCCTGCAGCCGCTCCAGGCCGGTGTACTGCGGGGTCAGGCCGCACTTCGAGGCAACGTTGACCACCAGCAGGGCCTTGCCGCCGAGCGCGCCCAGGGTGGTGTCCTCACCCGAGAGCGTCTTCAGCGGGATGTCGCGAATGCTCATTCCTTCGGTGTCCCTTTCACTTGTGTGGCAGCAGCTGTCGTGCGTCCAGCTGTCCGAACGGTCCATCGGCGCGGCGATACTCCGCCGCGAGCTCGTGCGCGCGAGCGCGAGCGCGGTCGCCGGAGCGCAGCAGCTCCGCGAGCTCGTCGAAACGCGAGGTGTGCACGCGGGCGCGCCGGCGCGCGTAGTCCGCGGCGGAGTCCTTGGTGACCATGAACGCCCAGTCACTCGACAACGCCAGCATCGCCTCCGCGACGGCCTGGTCGGCCACGGTGTCGCGAGCGGTCCCCCCGCGCTCCCCGAAGTGCCCGGAAACGAGGTCCAGCAAGCGTTTCTGCAACGCCGTGTTGTCCTGCACCATGTCGGCCACCTGCTCGCCGTCCCACACGCGCCAGTCCTTGCCCGAACCCCACGACGATGCCGGCAGGTCGATCGGCGCCCCCACGTGGCCGGCCTCCAGCGCGCCCTTCAGCGTCGTCACGCGCACGCCCACCTCGGGCAACGCGCGCAGAACCCCCTCGAGCCACGCGGGACCCTCGTGCCACCAGTGCCCGAACAGTTCCGTGTCATACGCCGCGACCACAAGCGACTCACGCCCATGCTGCGCCCGCAGCGAACGCAGCCGCGCGACGACCGTGTCGACGAAGTCCTTCACATGCGTTCCGAGCACGTCGGCCGCGAGCGCCGGATCGTACGGCGCCTTCTCGTGCGGCGGCACCTGCTTGCCGGTGACGCGCGACGCCTTCAACCCCACTTCGTGCGCCCACGTGTGGAAATCGCGGTACGTGGCGTGGCCGGGGTAGCCGGCTTTCGGCGACCAGACGCGGTACGTCACCTCGAGATCACGCCCGAAACACACCACGTCGGACGAGCCGACCGTGCGCGCCGCCGACGTGTCGCCGTGCAGCGACGGCCCGTCGACCAGGAACCGCTGCACGCCCGCGGCCGCGTAACCCCGCTCCATCCCGGGCTCGTAGCCGCATTCCGGCGCCCAGATGCCCTCCGGCCGCCGCCCAACGCGCAGCTGAGTGTCAGCCAGGCCTTCGCGCAGGGCGAACGCGCGAACGTCCTCGTCCAGCAACGGCTGGAACGGGTGCGCGAGCGGTCCCCCCAGCAGCTCGATCGTGTCACTGTCCACAAGCGACCGCAGGATCGGCGAGAACCCGTGGCGCCAGCGCGTCTCCAGCTCCTCCGTCGCGCGCACGGCCGTCTGGTGCTCGGCCGCGGCCAGGTCGCGCAGGAGCGGGTCGCCGCCCCACAGCGTCGACGCGTGCTGCGCGCGCAGCTGCCAGTGGCCGAGCCAGTCGTGGCAGGCGCGGATTGCGTACGGGTCGTCGAGCTGTGCCGCGAGTACGGGCGTCATGCCGAGCGTCAGGACCTCGCGTCGCCCCTCAGCGGCGAAACGCTGCAGCAGGTCGACGACTGGCAGGTACGAATGCGCCCACGCTTGGTAGAGCCACTCCTCGCCGACCGGCCAGCTGCCATGGTGCGGCAACCAGGGGAGGTGGCTGTGCAGGACGAGGCAAAAAGTGCCTTCCGAGGCGGGCGGAGTCACGGGCGCACCGCCACCGCGACCAGATCGAGGCTCGCGTCCAAGTCGTCACCGCGGACGGAGAAGTCGTCCGCCGCGATCGCCGCGACGTCGGCGAGCAACCCCGTCGGCCACACGACCTGCCCGGGCAGCGAGCCAATCACGACCTCGAGCTGCGCGTCGATGATCGAGCCGCGGTACGTGCGTTCCAGCTCCCGCAGGCGTGCCCCGTGATGCAACCCGTGTAGCGATTGGACGACGAACCCCGCCGCACGCAGCAGACCGTCCAATTCGGACGGTGCGAGCTCCCGCGTGTGGTACGGGTTCAGCGGCGTGTCGGAATCCGGCGTGAATGTGAGCCGGTTCGGGGTCGTGACCAGCAGCTTCCCGCCCGGCCGCAGCACGCGGAAACACTCGGCGAGGAACCCGTCTTGGTCCCACAGGTGCTCGATCACCTGGAAGTTCGCGACCACGTCCACGGATTCGCCACCCAACGGCAAATACGCGAGGTTCGCGCGCGCCACCGCAACGTCGGGGTATCGGCGGGCGACGTGCTCCGTGGTCGGCACGTCGTAGTCCAGCGCCAGCACGCGCCGCGCCGTCTTCGCGATCAGCCCCGCGCCGTAACCCTCGCCGCAGCCCGCCTCCAGCACCGTCGCGCCGGCGCAATAGGGGAGCAGGGCCACGTAGGCGGCTTCGTGGCGACGGAACCAGTAGTTCTCCTCGGGGATGCCGGGGACGGTCCGTTCGCCGGTGAGGTGCAGTGCCTCGGCCCGGGTGGCTGCGTTGGTCACCTGCGCGACCCTAGCGCGTGTCACGTTCCTGACCGCCGTCTCGTTCCTGCCCTATGCAACGGACCCTCACGCGCGTACTGCTGGTGCTGCTCGGCGTCGTCACGGCGGCGACGGGGCTGTGGCCCACTCCTGTCGCCCCTGGGCTTCTACCAGGACTTTCCCGGCTTCCGTCACGGCTGGGTCAGCATGGACGGAGCGTTCGACGAACACCTCATCCGCGACTTCGGCGCCCTCAACCTGGCGCTGGCGGCGACGCTGATCGGCGCCGCCGTGATCGGCACCACAGCCGTCGCGCGGCTGGCGGCCTTGGCGGCGCTGTTGTTCGCCGTGCCGCACTTCGTCTACCACCTCGGGCACGTCGGCCACTTCGCGACCGTCGACCAAGTGATGATCCTGTCAACGCTCGCGCTGGGCGTGGTGATCCCGCTCGTGGTGCTGTTCGTGCCGGAACGGAACCAGGTCAGGTCGGCGACACCGTGATGCTCAGCGCGCCCGGGCCGACGTGCGCGCCGATCACCGTGCTCGCGTCGCCGACCACGACGTCCGTGATCCCGGGAATCCGGTCCCTCAGGCGTCGCACGACCTCGGTCTCGTCGGAGCCGAAGCGAGTCACGGCGACGTCCACGCACTGGTCGCCCGCGGCCTTCACCGCGAGGTCGACGAGCCGGTTCATCGCGCGCTTCGTGCCGGGAACGCGAGCCAGCGGCGAGACCTCGCCGTTACGGACAGTGAGCAATGGCTTGATCGAGAACGCCGTACCCACCAGCGACTGGGCGGCTCCGACGCGTCCCGTGCGCCGGAGGAACTCGAGCGTGTCCACGTAGATCAGCTCGGTGGCGGCGCGCACGCGGCGCTCGGCGGCTTCGAGCACGCGCGCGAGCTGACCCCCGGCGCCGGCTACGCGCGCGGCCGACACCGCTGCGTAACCGAGGCTCATGCTGGCCGTTCCGCTGTCGATGATGTGCACGGGGATCCGGACCTGCTGCGCCGCCTCGCGCGCCGCCTGCACAGTCTCCGAAAGGCGACCGGAGATGTGCAGGCTGACGATGGCGGACGCGCCGCGGGCGGCGGCGTCCTGGTACGTCCAGAAGAACGCACCCGGGTCGGGGGGTGAGGTGGTGACGTTGTGGCCGGACTTCATGGCGGCGATGAGCTCGTTGCGGTCGAACCGGTGTTCGTCGTCCGTCTGATCTCCGACGTGCAGCTGGACCTGCACCACGCCGATGCCCCAACGGGCGGCGAGTTTGTCGGGCAGGCACGAGGTCGAGTCCGTGACTACGGCGATGTGCGCGGGCATGGTGCGGGAGGTTAACCCCTGTCGGCCTACTGCCAGTAGCCCACCGTTGGTCCGATCGGGCGAGCGGTGTGCTGGACGGGTTAACCGGCGGACTATCGGGACGATGGTCCCAAAAGATTGCTCATCCAGGTGAATGCCGTCACCTCGGCGGGTCTCCTCGCCTGAATGGCCCTAATCTACCGGCCAGTAGAGCACTGTCCCGCGGCCGAGAGCCGGCCCCAACCGGGAGGTCGAAGAAGACCCATGACGAATATCGTTGTCCTGGTCAAGCAGGTACCGGACACCTACTCGGAGCGGAAGCTCTCCGGTGCCGACAACACGCTTGACCGCGAATCCGCAGACGCCGTGCTCGACGAGATCAACGAGAAGGCCGTCGAAGAGGCGCTGAAGATCAAGGAGGCGGGCGAGGGCGAGGTCACCGTGATCTCCGTCGGCCCCGCCCGCGCCACCGACGCCATCCGCAAGGCGCTGTCCATGGGCGCCGACAAGGCCATCCACGTCTCCGACGAGGCGCTGCACGGCTCCGACGCCATCGCCACCGCCAAGGTGCTGGCCGCCGCGATCGGCAAGGTCGAGGGTTACGACCTGATCATCGCCGGCAACGAGGCGTCCGACGGCCGCGGCGCCGCCGTGCCGGCGATCGTCGCCGAGCTGCTCGGCCTGCCGCAGCTGACCTACGTGCGCCAGCTGACCGTCGAGGGCTCCAGCGTGAAGGCCGACCGGGAGACCGAGGACGGCATCACCCACCTCGAGGCGAATCTGCCCGCGCTCGTGAGCGTCGGCGAGAAGATCAACGAGCCGCGCTACCCGTCGTTCAAGGGCATCATGGCCGCGAAGAAGAAGCCGGTCGAGACGTTCACCGTCGCCGACCTCGGCATCGACGCCGGCGAGGTCGGTCTCGCCAATGCGTGGTCCACCGTGCTCGAGTCGTCCCCGAAGCCGCCGCGCACTGCCGGCGAGAAGGTTGAGGACGAGGGCGACGGCGGCACCAAGGTCGCCGAGTACCTGGTCGCGCAGAAGCTCATCTGAGACACGGTTTCGAGGAGGATCACGAAAAATGGCTGAAGTACTCGTCCTCGTCGACCACGTCGACGGTGATGTCAAGAAGGTCACGCTCGAGCTGCTGACCGCCGCCCGCGCGCTGGGTGAGCCCTCGGCCGTCGTCGTGGGCCCCACGGGCACCGCGGCCAAGGCCAAGGAAGCGCTCGCCGGCCACGGTGCCGCGAAGGTCTACGTCGCCGAGGGCGACGACGCCACGAGCTACCTGGTGACCCCGAAGGTCGACGTGCTGACGAAGCTCGCGGAGCAGGCCTCGCCGGCCGCCGTGCTCGTCGCCGCCAGCGCCGAGGGCAAGGAGGTGGCCGCGCGCGTCGCCGTGCGGCTGGGCTCCGGTCTGCTCTACGACGCGGTGGGCGTGAACGCCGACGGTTCGGTGGACCAGTCCATCTTCGGTGGCGCGTTCTCCGTGAAATCCAAGGCTGCCAAGGGCACGCCGGTGATCTCGGTGCGTCCGGGTGCCGTCGAGGCCGAGGCCGCCGACGGTGCTGCCGCCGAGGAGACCGTCGAGATCCCGGCGCAGGACGCGGCGAAGTCCGCGAAGGTGACCGGAATCGAGCCGATCGTCGGTGGCGACCGTCCGGAGCTCACCGAGGCGTCGATCGTCGTCTCGGGTGGCCGTGGTGTCGGTTCGGCGGAGAAGTTCGACGTCGTCGAGAAGCTGGCCGACTCGCTCGGCGCCGCTGTCGGGGCTTCGCGTGCGGCCGTCGACTCCGGCTACTACCCGGCGCAGTTCCAGGTGGGCCAGACCGGCAAGACGGTGTCGCCGCAGCTGTACATCGCGCTCGGCATCTCCGGCGCGATCCAGCACCGCGCCGGCATGCAGACGTCGAAGACGATCATCGCCGTCAACAAGGACGCCGAGGCTCCCATCTTCGAGATCGCCGATTTCGGCATCGTGGGCGACCTGTTCAACGTCGCGCCGCAGCTGACGGAGGCCGTCGACAAGCGCAAGGGCTGAGGTTTTCCCGCTTCGAAGGCCGCTGGGCGATGTGCCGCTCAGCGGTCTTCGGCGTTTGTCGGACCCTGAGAAAAGCCTGAGAACCTGCAATTAACTCAACGTGCACTAATCGGTCATCGATTGGCACTCTCCGCGGTTTCCAGGTCGCAGGTACACAGTGTTCATGACGTCGTCTCAGCTCCTCGTCAGCACTGATCAGGCGGGTGTCGAGCTCCCGGCCGATGCGCCGAGGTACTCCCTGCTCGTGGCCCACGCGAACGAAGAAGTGCTCGCCGCGCAGAAGCTGCGGCACCAGGTTTTCGCCGAGGAGATGGGGGCCCACCTCAATTCCCTGAAGCCCGGTCTCGATGTCGACTACTTCGACGAGTTCTGCGACCACCTCGTGGTGCGCGACGACAAAACCGGCGACATCGTCGGCTGCTACCGCATGCTGCCGCCAGAGCGCGCCTCGCAGGCCGGCAGCCTGTACTCCGACAGCGAATTCGACCTGACGGCCCTTTCCAGCCTGCGCTCGACGCTCGTGGAGACCGGCCGCTCCTGCGTGCACCCGGACCACCGCAGCGGCGCCGTCGTGAGCCTGGTCTGGGCGGGGATCGCGCGGTACATGCTGCTTTCCGGCCACCGCTACCTCGCCGGCTGCGCGTCCGTGCCACTGAGCGACGGCGGCAGCTACGCCGCGGGCGTCTGGGATGTGTTGCGCGCCAAGCACTACGCCGACGAGTCGCGCCGCGTTTCGCCGCTGCACCCGTGGAATTCAGGCTCCGTCGCCCGCCCCGATCGCGCCGTCCTTCCGCCGCTGATCAAGGGCTACGTGCGGCTCGGCGCCGAGGTCTGCGGCCCGCCGGCGCTCGACGAGGACTTCGGTGTCGCCGACTTCTTCGTCCTGCTCGACTTGCACAAGATCGACGAGCGCTACCTCAAGTTCTTCCTCGGAGTGCAGGTATGAGCCACGCCTGGATGCCGACGTCCCCCTGCGGCGACGGCTGCCTCACCGAAGGTGCCGCCACGGTCTCGTTCCCGCGTCGCGTGCTGCGCTTCGCCTCGGCGATCGGCGTGGTCCTGGCGGCCCTGCTGACGGCGCCGCTGCTGCTCGTGCTGCACGGCCGGGGCCGGGAACGCCTGGTCCGGACCATTTTCCGCTCGGTGCTGCGCGCGTTCGGCGTGAAGCTGGTCGTCCGGGGCGGCGCCGACTTCCTCGCCGCCCCCGCCGGCCGAGGTGCGCTGGTGGTGAACAACCACATCTCATGGCTGGACATCGTCGCCATCAACGCCCTGCGCCCCATGCGCGCCCTCGCGAAGGTCGAGATCGGCTCCTGGCCGGTCCTCGGCACCCTCGTCCGCGGCGGCGGCAGCATCTTCTTGGACCGCGAACGCCTCCGCACCCTGCCCGACACCATGACCGAGCTCGCCGACTCCCTCCGCTCCGGCTCGCTCGTCAACGTCACCCCCGAAGGCACCACGTGGTGCGGCCTCGCCTCCGGCCGCTTCACAACGGCAACCTTCCAGGCCGCCATCGACGGTGGTGTGCCCGTCCGCCCCATCGCCCTGCGCTACCGACTCGCCGACGGCCGCGAGACCAGCATGCCGGCGTTCATCGGACCGGAGTCCCTCATCGCCTCCCTTCGGCGAGTGGCCTCCCTGCGTGGCCTGGTCCTCGAGGCGCACGTCTGCCCGGAGATCGCCCCCGGTCGTGCGGAGGACCGTCGCTCGCTGGCCGCCCTTGCGGAGGCCTCGGTGCACTCGGCTCTCGGGACGGTCCGGATTCCGGCCCAGGGTCGCCGGCGGGTGTCTCCGGCTTCTCCTGCCAAGGCTGCCGTCGAGACGGCCGAGGCGCACCCGGTTCACTGAGCTGGCTTTGTCGTTTGACCTGCAGGTTCGCAGGTGTCGCCACTGAACGGCGACACCCGCGAACTGCGTTTTGCTCCGATGTGACCCTCGTATGCCTCGGCCACGGGCGTCACTGACTGGCGAAACCCTGCATCGACCCTTGACCGACTTCGGATCCGTACTGGCCGCCACACGCCGAACTCGCTCTAGTCGCCGCTGGGCGGCGCCTCGCTGAGTCGTCGCCACTCAGCGGCAAATCGCGTACGCGGGCTCCCAACTCACCAAGAGAGGTGATTTCCCAAGCCGGAAACCGGCCTTCCTGCGCGTCGCCACTCAGCGGAAACGGCGGCGAGCGCCCCCCAGCCAACCTCCGGAGAAGACCTCAGCCAACAGACCCGACACCATTGCCGTTCAGTGGCAAAACTCTCTGACCAGGAAATTATGCCAAGAAATCGGCTTGATGATCGGCGACCTCCACACGATCAGGTGGAGCGCGTCTCAACCGAATCGCTGTCCGGCTGAGACGGCCGACCCCACAGATCGTCAGGAAACGACGATCGTGATCTTCCCTCCCGGATGCCCCGCCTGGCTCTCCTCCTGCGCGGCCGCGGCCTCCTCCAACGGGTAGCTCGTCCCCTGTGCGATCTGCAGCCCGCGCCCCGCGTACTCGAGGATCTCCTCCAGCACCTCGGGCTTCTGGTCGTCCGCGCCACCGGCCGAGAACGGCAGCCCGAGCTCGAACGCCGCCCCGTCCGCGATGGTCACCACCCGCTCCTTCGACCCGCGCAGCTCCACGGAATCCGGCAGCACGCCGTGGCCTGACGCGTCGAACACCGCGTCCACCGGCCGGTCCGCCGCCTCGCGGACGCGCTCCGGCCAGCCGTCGCCGTAGAGGACGGGGATGGCGCCGAGCGACTTCACGTCGTCGAGGCTGCGCTGCCCCGCCGTGCCGATGACAGTCGCCCCGAGCGCGACGGCCGCCTGCGTGGCGAAGCGCCCGACAGTGCCGCTCGCTCCGTGGATCAGCAGCAGGTCGCCGGCCTTGACCTCCAACAGCCGCAGGACGCGTAGCGCCGTTTCGCCGGCCACGGGCAACGCCGCGGCGTCCTCCCACGACAGGCTCGCCGGCTTGCGGGCGACGGCCTTGGCCAGCGCGTACTCCGCGTAAGAGCCGGTGGCCGACCACCCGAAGACCTCGTCGCCGACGGCCACTGTCGCGCCGTCGCCCACCGCGTCCACGACGCCCGAGAACTCAGCGCCCGGGACCTGCGGACTCTTCGGCGCGGAGCCCTGGGCCATGGCGCCGCTGCGGACCTTCCAGTCGATGGGGTTCACACCCGCACGCCGCACGGCGACACGGACCTGTCCGGGGCCGGGTTCGGGCAGCGGGACGTCGCTGAGCTGCAGGACGTCCGGGCCGCCGTACGCGGCGAAGGTGATGGCTCGCATGGTTCCTCGTACTCTCGTTCGATTCGGGACGGTCGTTCGTCCTGCTTCGAGTCAACTGTCCCGCGTCGCGATCCGAACCGCTCGGACGAGCAGCGTTCACTATCCGGAAGAGCAGGACCGGTCCCTTCGTACACACCTACCGTGGACACATGGACGCCTCCTGGACGAACCCGGCCCACGTGCTCGACGTCGCCGTGCGCGTCATCTCCGCGCCGCGGCCCGAGATGCTGCCGCGCTTCTCGCAGGAGCTCGCCGCCGTGCTGCCGCACCGTGCGGCCGCGATGCAGACGGGCGACTGCCCGCGCAGCCCGTTCAAGGTCACCGGCGACACGTCCATCACCGGCGCAGTAACCAGCGCGGAGCTGGACCACCTCGCCGAACGGGCCATCCCGGGCGAGGCCGTGGTCCTCGACGGCGTGCTCGCCGGCACCGAACGTCGCCTGATCCTGCTCACCGCTCGCCCCGCCATCGGCAACGGCGCGATGATCGCCCTTGTGCCTTCCGACGCCGAGCCGTCCGTTGAGGCATTGGGACTCGCCGCCCGCCTTTGGCACCTGACCAGCACCGACGCCGGTCAACGCGCCGTCGACCCCGGTCCCGACGTTCTCGCCAGCAACCTCGCCGCCGCGGCCGCGCGCGCCCAGACCGTCACCGACCTCGGCCAGACGCACGCGGCCACGCTCGTCGCACTCCTGGCCGTCCTGCGCTCGGGCCGGCTCGGCGACGCCGCCGCGCGCCAAACGGCGACCGACCTGGCCGCACGCGCGCTCCTCGACCTACGTGCGGTGGCAGACCGTGACCAGGCGCTGTCCGCGGAGTCCGCTCGCGCCGCGTTCGGCGTGCTCGCCGACCAGCTTTCGCCGGTGGTCGGCCACGCCGACGTCGCCGTCGACCTCGTCGCCCCCACCGACGACCGCCAGCTGCGGCAGGACATCGCCCACACGGCGCGCACCGTCACGCGCGGGCTCGTCATCGCCGCCCTCGACCGCCCAGGCACGACTCGCATCCGCGCCTCCTGGCGCCTCGACGGCGCAGCCCTCCGCATCACCGTCCGCGACGACGCCCCCGACATCCCCGACGTCGTCCTCGACCCCGGCCTGACCGAACGCATCACGCCCCTCGGCGGCAGCTGGGAGGTCGACGCCGTCCCCGGCTGGGGCGCGACGATCACCGCCGCACTCCCGCTGGACACCGTCGAAACGCCCGAGCTGCGCCCGCTCGACAGGCTCAACGCGCGGGAGGTCGAAGTCCTGTCGGGCATTTCGCAGGGGCTGCGCAACCGTCAGATCGCCGCGCAGCTGCAGCTCAGCGAGCACACGGTGAAGTTCCACGTGCGCAACCTCCTCGAGAAGCTTGAGGTCAGCTCTCGCGGCGAGGCCGCCGCGCTCGCCCGCGATCTGAGGCTTGATCCGGTCGCGGTGCATCGGACCGCGTGAAATCGACTTGACCTCCATAGCGCTGGAGGTTGCAGGCTGGCGATCATGAGCCGGATCCTCGACGCCCAGCCCCAGCCCCGAAGAAGCGTGCTGTGGAGCCGCGAGCACCGGCTCACGACGATCGGCTTGTTGCTAGTCGTCACGTTGGTGGCCTTCGAAAGCATGGGCGTCGCTACGGCGATGCCCACGCTCGTCGCCGAGCTGAACGGCCTCGCCCTGTACTCGTGGCCGTTCACGACGTTTCTGATCGCCAGCGTCGTCGCGACCGTGCTGTCCGGCCGCATGGGCGACCGCCGCGGCCCGGCGCCCGCGCTCCTGGCCGGGCCGGCGCTGTTCGCCGCGGGACTGGTGGTGGCCGGCAACGCGAAGTCCATGCCGGTGCTCCTGGCCGGCCGCGCCCTCCAGGGTCTCGGGTCGGGATTCCTGCTGGTCGCGGTGTCCCTGCTCATCGCCCTGACGTTCACCGACCGCGAACGCCCCGTCATCTACGCAGTGAACGCCGCCGCGTGGGTTCTGCCCGCGGTGATCGGCCCTTCGGTCGCCGGCCTGATCACCGTCAGCATCGGGTGGCGCTGGGTGTTCCTCGGCCTGGTGCCGCTGGTGGCCATCGGTGTCGCGCTGCTGGTCGTCGTCGTCCGCGGCTTGCCCGACCACGTCCCGGCCATGGAGGCCCGCCGCGCCGGCGTCGTCCCGGCGGTCGTCGCCGCGCTCGGGGTCGCGGCCTTGACGTGGGCGGGTCAGCACCCGTCGCCTCTCGCCCTCGGCTACGGCGCCGCCGGCCTCGTGGCCCTCGGTTTGGCACTTCGGAAGCTGCTCCCGACGGGCACCCTGACTTTCCGCCCCGGCCTGCCCACCGTCGTCGCCTCCCGCGCCCTGCTTTCCGGCGCCTACGCCGGGATGGAGGCCTACCTGCCCCTCACGATGAGCGCTGTCCACGGCTACGGCCCCGCCCTGGCCGGCCTGCCGTTGACGATCACCGCCCTCGGCTGGTCGGCTGCCTCCGGACTGCAGGGAAGGTTCCTCGACTGGTCCCGCGAGGCGACGCTCCGCATCGGCTTCGCCCTGGTCGCCGTGGCTTTGGTGGGCTTCGGCTTCGTCGCGCAGCCCTGGTGCCCGGCGTGGCCGGCCTTCGTGATCTGCGCCATCGGCGGCGCGGGCATGGGCATCGCCATGCCCGCGATCTCCGTCCTCCTGCTCCGCTACTCCCCGGAAGGCGAACGCGGCTTCAACACCTCCGCCATGCAGCTGGCGGACTGGGTCGGCTCGGCCCTGCTCATCGGCCTCGGCGGCGTCCTGCTGGCCGTCGTCGCCTCGGCCGTCCACCCGTCGCCGGCGATGGCGATCCTGGTCGCCGCCCTCGTTCTGCTCGCTTTGCTGGGGGTTCGTGTGACCAGCCGATGGCCGCAGAAGGTGTGACAGGCCACTTTCGCGCCCAGGGTGGACTTCGTCACGGGCTGGAGCGGACTACCCTGATGTGGCGATGACCTATCTCGACCATGCGGCGACCACCCCGATGCTGCCCGAAGCCGTAGCGGCGATGACTGAGGCTTTGTCCACCGTGGGCAACGCTTCCGCGCTGCACTCTTCGGGACGTCGTGCACGCCGCGTTGTGGAGGAATCCCGCGAGATCATCGCCGAAGCCCTGGGCGCCCGGCCTTCCGAGGTGATCTTCACCGGCGGTGGCACGGAGAGTGACAACCTCGCGGTCAAGGGCATCTACTGGGCTCGCCAGAGCGCTGACCCGGGCCGCCGCCGCATCCTGTGCAGCGTCGTGGAGCACCACGCCGTCCTCGACACCGTCGAATGGCTCGAGTCCCAGTGCGGCGCCGAAATCACCTGGCTCGAGGTCGACGACCAGGGCCGCGTCTCGCCGGCCACCTTGCGCGCCGCGATCGACGCCTCGCCCGAGACCGTCGCCCTCGCAACGGTCATGTGGGCCAACAACGAGGTCGGCAGCATCAACCCGATCGCCGAGCTCGCCGCCATCTGCGCCGAGCACGACATCCCGCTGCACACCGATGCCGTCCAGGCCGTCGGCGCCGTCCCGGTCGACTTCGCCACCAGCGGCGCCTCCGCCCTCACTTTGACGGGCCACAAACTCGGCGGCCCGTACGGCGTCGGCGCTCTCCTCCTCGGCCGCGACACCGAATGCACCCCGGTTCTCCACGGTGGCGGCCAGGAACGCAGCGTGCGCTCCGGGACCCTCGACGTCCCGGCCATCGTCAGCTTCGCCACCGCCGTCCGCGTGGCGGCGGAGAGCCGCGCCGAATACGCCGCGCGCGTCGAGAAGCTCCGCGACGAACTCATCGAGGCCGTCCAGCGCGAGATCCCCGACGCGATCCTCAACGGCGGACGCGGCGAGCGCCTGCCGGGCCACGCCCACTTCACCTTCCCCGGCTGTGCCGGCGACAGCCTGCTGATGCTGCTGGACGCCAAGGGAATCGAATGCTCCACCGGCTCGGCCTGCACCGCGGGTGTCGCCCAGCCGAGCCACGTGTTGCTGGCGATGGGCGCTGACGCCGCGGCCGCCCGCGGCTCGCTGCGCTTTTCGCTGGGCCACACGTCGACACTGGATGACGTGACCGCGCTCGCGCGGGAGATCGGCGGGGTCGTCGCCCGGGCGCGGCAGGCGGGACTTGCCGGCATGCGCAAGCAGACCCAGAAGCAAGAGGTGTAAGCGATGCGGGTACTGGCTGCAATGAGTGGAGGAGTCGACTCGGCCGTCGCTGCGGCTCGGGCGGTTGACGCCGGCCACGATGTCGTCGGCGTGCACCTGGCGCTATCCGCGAAACCAGGCACGCTGCGGACGGGCTCACGCGGCTGCTGCACTATCGAAGACTCGCACGACGCCCGTCGCGCAGCCGACATCCTCGGGATTCCCTTCTACATCTGGGATTTCGCCGAGCGCTTCACCGAAGAGGTCGTCGAGACCTTCGTCGGCGAGTACGCGGCCGGCCGAACTCCCAACCCGTGCGTGACTTGCAACGAGAAGATCAAGTTCGAGGCGTTGCTGGAGAAGGCGATGGCACTCGGCTTCGATGCCGTGGCCACCGGCCACTACGCGCGCCTCGCGACGGTTGATGGTGAGCTCGAGCTTCGCCGGAGCGCCGACGAGGGCAAGGACCAGTCATACGTTCTGGCTTCCCTTACGCCCGAACAGCTCGGTCACGCGATGTTCCCGCTGGGCGACTCGTGGAAGTCCGACGTCCGCGCCGAGGCGGAGCAGCGTGGCCTTTCGGTGGCTCACAAGCCGGACAGCCACGACATCTGCTTCATCCCCGACGGTGACACCAAGCAGTTCCTCGAGAATCGACTGGGGCAGCGACCGGGTCAGCTGGTCGATGCGGAGACCGGAGCCGTTCTCGGGCAGCACACGGGCGTGCACGGCTTCACCGTCGGCCAGCGCAAAGGCCTCGGCATCGACGCGCCGGCCACTGACGGGCGACCCCGGTACGTGCTTTCGCTCGAGCCTGTTTCGGGCACGGTGAAGGTCGGGTCGTCGACCGGCCTTGGCGTTGACGTGATCGAGGCTGACCGGGCGATCTGGCCCAGTGGTCGCGCGCTCGACGGTCCGACCGAATGCGTCGTGCAGGTTCGTGCGCACGGTGGCATCGCCGAAGCGGTGGCCGAGACCGACGGCGAGCACGTCAGCGTCCAGTTGCGCGAGCCGCTCCGGGGCGTTGCTCCGGGGCAGGTCGTGGTCTTGTACCGACCGGACGCCGGTGCCGGCGATCTCGTCCTCGGCAGCGCGAAGATTTCCAGTACGCGCTGACCTCGTCGCTCAGGCTCCCTTTCGCGTCTCCACAGGGTGCTCGACTTGCCGGTCGGGTTCATGCAGCGGCGGCGGGATGCTCTCGACCTTTTGGCCGGTCGGCGTCGTGATGACGAGCTTTCCGTCGTCGAGGACCTGATACTTCCAATCGGCGCGATTCTTGAGGCGCCTGTGGCGGATGCAGTAGCTCAGCGTTCCGTCAGGGTCGGTTGCCGACCCGGCCTTCGTCGGCGTCGGTTCGGTCAGGCAGTTGTGCGCAGGCCGCGGGCAACCGGGCTGACGGCACTCACGGTCCCGGACCCGCACGAACTCCTCGACGTCGATGCTCGGCCGGTAACGGAACTTGCCGACTTCGATCACCTGCCCGGTGAGCGGGTCGGTGATGATCCGCCGCAGGGTCGTGTCGGGACCGGTCGCGATGTGCCGGGCGACCTCGGCCGGAACGTGCCCGTGTCCGGCCAGCTCAGCTGGGTCGTCGTTAAGCCCCAGGTAGGTCTGGAGGTCGACGTACAGGTAGACCTCGGCCTGCTCGGCGATACCACCCTTGTCCGTCAGCAGGAGGTCGAGCGCGACGTCCGCGCGCAGCTGGTCGAGCGTCCGCTTCTCGTCGCTTGTCTTGAGAGCCCGGGCGATTTTGTCGATACGGAGATAAGCGGCAGTGGCCTTCTCCGTGGGCGCGTTGTCGATGGAGAGCTGCGAGATGCCCTCGGACTGGTGGTGCAGCACGGTCCGACGCTCAGCGCGCCGTTGCGTGACGCGGTTCGCCGCTCCTTCGGGGTCGGTCTTCATCGCGGCGTACGCGGTGGCTTTGCGGATCTGCGTCGGGTTCTTGTCGGACAGGCGGTCTTCGAGCAGGGTGTCGACGATTCGGGCGTGGTGATCGGACAGCCACACAGTGCCCTCGGTGACCTTCATGGCGCGATACAGGTCGACAAACCCGCTGTCCATCAGGCGAAAGGTCCGAGGGAGTCGGTTCGCCAGGGCCTCGGCCGCGGAAATCATGGCGCCGGCCCGGTTGTCTGTGAGGTGCAAGGTCAACGCCACTTCAGAGGCCAGTTCTCGGGCGTCCGATCTTCGTCTGCGCAACCCGGCGAGGCAGTGGAGTTGAAGCGCTTGAAGTCGGGCGATCTGGTGACCCGCGTCCTTGGCCACCTGCATGAGCTGCCCTGTCTGCAAGCGTTCGAAAATCTCGAGATTCGCTTGCATGGCACGGAGAAGGAAGTCGAGATCGGCGGTTTCGGGGGTGTTGTTGGAATCGTCGGCGGCTGCGTTCGCCGACTTCGATTTGGTCATGGCGGCGACGATACGCATCAGTTGGTGCGTGGTCATCAAAACGGCACGAACGGGCCGTTCGCGCACTTTTCTTGGCGCCAACGGGGATTCGTGGCAACGTGTGGAGTCGTCGGGAGCTGCGGCGGCCAGGGCGACCTGTGCTGAATGGACAGTCGGAGGAAAGGTCAGAGGTGCAGCTTGAAACCAGTGTGGCTGGCCACGAAACCGAGTCGTTCGTAGAACCGATGTACTGCGGTCCGGGAGGCGTCGGAGGTGAGTTGCACCAGGGCGCATCCGCGCCGGCGGGACTCGTCGATCGCCCATTGGATGAGGTCTCCGCCGAGCCCGGCGCCTCGATGGTCGCCCTGGACCCGCACCGCTTCTATCTGCCCGCGCAAGGCGCCCTGACGCGCGAGGCCGGGAATGATCGTCAGTTGCAGGGTCGCCACGGGTTCGTCGTTCGACGTTGCCACGACCAGAAGCTGTTGCGGGTCGGCGTCGATGGCTTCGAACGCGCGAAGGTAGGGCTCGAGGTCGTCGGCTGAGTCTCTCGTCGCGCCGAGTTGGTCGTCGACGAGCATGCGCACGATGGCTTCGACGTCGTCGCGGCGCGCTTTCCTCACGGTGATACCGGGCATGGTGATCAGTATTCCAGCGTGGCCGTTGTGGTTGGAGGCGTCGCCGCTGGTGGCCGATCAGTTCGTCAGGTAGTGGCGAACTCCGTCGATCTGCTGGACCGTCAGCTTGTTCTGCGACACCAGGAGGTCGAGGTGGGCGCCCGTTTCGAGGACGGCGAGCATCTGGTTGAACGCGTCCATTTCGGACAGTTTGCGGCCACGGCGGGTCCAGCCCAGCCGGCTGGCGGTCTCGAACGCGGTGCTGGCTCCGGCGTCGACCTGGGCGGCCATCTTCTCGAGGCGCTGGCGGTGGTGTTCGAGCAGTTCGTCGATGCGTTTGTGCACGCTGTCCGCCACCGGGCCGTGCGCCGGCAGCATGCGCTGGTCGGGCAGGGCGCGGACCAGGCGCAGTGAGTCGAGGTAGTCGTTGAGCGGCAACTCGGCCGGCACCGGCTGGAAGCCGATCGACGGCGTGATGTGGGGGAGCACGTGGTCGCCCGAGAACAACAGGCCTGCGGCGTCGTCGAGGAAGACGACGTGGCCGGTGGTGTGGCCAGGAGTGTGGACCACTTCGAGCTCGCGGTTCGGCAGGACCTGGCGGCGGCCAGGAGTGAGCCACTCGTCCGGGTCCTCCCACAGGTCGAGGTCGGTGCGGCGGGGGACGTCGGCGAATATTCGCCCCAGAGCGGCGATGACTTCGTCGGCGCCGGAGTGGCGGAGGAGCTCGATCTGGGCGTGCATCGGGAGCTGGTCCGGGTCGGCGGTGACCTTCAGCGAAGGTTCCTCCAACTGGCCCAAGGAGATCTTGTTTCCGAATTCGCGCCGAAGGGCGACGGCCTGGGTGTAGTGGTCGCGGTGCACGTGAGTGACGAGGAACTCACGCACGTCACCGAGTTCGGCGCCGATGCCCTTGAGCGCCTCGGCCAGGAGTTGGCGTGCTTCGGTGAGGGCCCAGCCGGAGTCGACGAGGGCGAGGGTGGTGCCGTCGGTGACGGCGTAGACGTTCACTGCGCGGAGGGCGTCGTTCGGCAACGGCAACGGGATCCGGTAGACGCCGGCGGCCACTTCGTAGACCCCGGGTTCTGTCCAGTTCCGGTTGCTGTCTTCGGGCAACGGCTCCACGGCGACCTCCGTCCAGGCAGGACTCCGGCGTCCCGGCCTTTCGCCTCACATTGGGCTGTCACCGGCGCGGTGTCCACCTGGGCGGCCTGAGACAACGGTCACGTGTTCAGGAGGTCTGGCGGGTGAGGGCGGTGTCGATCGTGAGTGTTGTGGCGACGACCATGCTGGCCAGGGGTTCGGGCAGCTGGTGCGGGATTTCGACGAGGTAGGTGTCGCCGGCGATCGGCGAGGGTCCGGACGGCGGGCGGCTGACGCGGGCGACCTCGGTGTCGGCGTGGTTCTTGATGGTTACGTCCCACGCCTGCCGGCCGGAGGCGGCGACGCGGCCCACCGTGCGGCCTTCGACGACGAAAGTGAAGCGGGTCTCGCCCGGGGTGCGGGTGGGGACGATTTCGCCGATCGGGGTTTCGTCAGCGCGGGTGACGACGAAGCGCGTGCGCAGGTCCTTGGCCGGTCTGGCTACTTTCAGCACGGTGCTGTGGTTGGCGTCGCGGACTTCGAACTTGTGGGTGACGTACTGGTCGTACTTCGGCAACAGGCGTGCGGCCTTGTGCAGGAAGCCTTGGCTGACGTCGGCCACGCCGCCGACGCGGGTGCCGTCGCGGTCGAAGACGCTGTATTCCTCGGTGGTCTCGACGACCTCGGCGCGTCGGCTGACGATGAGGACAGCTTCGGTGAAGAGGGTCCCGCCGAAGAAGCGGCCCGGGTAGCGGCGTTCAGGGATGCGCGGCTCGTCGTCCCACCGGCGCAGCCGGGTGGGACTCACCTCGTCGGGGTGCCGGCCCGGCGGTGGTGGCGAGGAGCTCGTCATGGCCATCCAGAGTATCGCTGTCTCCGCGAATTCGGTGCTGGCAAAGGGATATGCGGCGAATGTCCGGCTCACCCGGGTGACCCCGGCGAGGGCGGTGGGAGGCATGCGGGTGGGTTCGGCGAGAATTCGCCCGTGACTGAACGAGCTTGGCCCGACGGCGCGGCCACCGCGATCGGCTCGATGCCCGGGGCGGATCCGGCCGAGGCGGCTGCCGTCGTGTTCGGCGAGCTGCCCGACTTCCCGCACTTGCCGGAGTTGCCGGGGCGTGGGGTGGGGGCCGACATCCTCGGCCGCACCGCGGCGCTGCTCGTGGACCTGGCCGTCGAGGTGGTGCCGAGCGGGTACCGCGTCGCGGGGAGGCCCGGGCACGATCACCGGCGGGGGCGCGACCTCCTGCAGTGGGACCTCGACGCCGTGCAGGAAGCGCGTGAAAAGGCCGGCGTCGTGCCGCCGGTGTTCAAGACGCAGGTGGCCGGGCCGTGGACGCTCGGTGCCGGCATCGAGCTGCAGCGCGGGCATCGGGTACTCACCGATCGTGGCGCGTTGCGGGACTTCACGTCCTCGCTGCTGGACGGCCTCGCCCAGCACGTCGCCGAGCTGAAGGCGCGCATCGGGGCGCCGATCGTCGTGCAGATCGACGAGCCGTCGTTGCCTGCGGTGCTTGCGGGGAGCCTGTCGACGCCGTCGGGCTACGGCAACGTGGCGGCCGTCCCCGAGCCGGAAGCGCGGGAGCTCCTGTCGACCATGATCGAGGGCGTGCGGGCGATCACGGACCAGCCCGTCGTCGTGCACTGCTGCGCGCCGAAGCCGCCGCTCGCGCTGCTCAGGGCGGCCGGCGCGGACGCCATCGCGTTCGACGTCACGCTGCTCGGCAAGGCGTCGGCCGAGACGCTGGACGCGATCGGCGAAACGTGGGACAGCGGCACGTCGCTGTTCCTCGGCCTCGTCCCGGCGACGGACCCCGGGTCGCGCCCGACGCTGAAGGACGTCGCCGGCCCCGCGTTCAGGCTCGTGGACCGCCTCGGCTTCAACCGGTCGATCCTGGCCGAACGCGCCGTCCCGACGCCGACCTGCGGCATGGCCGGCGCCACGAACGAGTGGATGCGCCGCGCGCTCGCCCTCACCCGCGACCTCGGCAAGGCCTTCGTGGAGCCGCCCGAGACGTGGTGAGCGCGCGGTAGCGTGTCGGGCAACGATCGACAACGGGGGATGTTCCATGGGCCTGTTCCGCCGCCGCGCTGCCCGCGCCGGTACCGACGCCAAAGCCGCGCCGCCCGACCCGCGCACGCCGTGGCCGGCCCAGCTCGTGCCGTCCGACGTCGAGGCGGCCGCGGCGAGGTTCTGGGAAGGCTGGTTCGAGCTCCTCCCCGTGGTCAACGCGGCCTTGGGTGACCGCGAACCGCACCGCGTCGAGCACGATCTCTGCGTGCTGGTCGAGACCCTGCACCCGCAGCTGCATTTCTCGCTCGAACGCGGCCGCCAGGCGATCTACGCCCTCGTGGTCACCGGCCAGGAGGACCCGGAACTGCGGCCGTTCACGGACGCCTGGAAGGCCGCCGCCCCGCCGGACGACGCCATCTGGGAGCACCACGACTCCGTGCCGCCGGTCCCGGACCCGACCGAGGTCACGGTGAACCTCGGCGACCACCGCATCTCGCTGGCCGATGTGCGTGTCGTCGCGCAGGTGGACGAGGACGTGGTCGACGTGGCCGTCTACCACCCCGCGCTGGCCGACCTCGAGCCGGCGGCGCGCACCACCATGACCTTCCTCCCTCTGGACGCCACACTCGGTGAGCGTGTCGCCGCCGAACGGCTACGCCGCGTCGAGACAGCCGAGACCGAACCGGAGGGCACGATCAGCCTCCTGGAGCTCCGTGACCTGGTCCGGGGTCTGAACGGGCAAGAAGGCGAAACTGTCGGCACCTCCGGCTAGGGTTACCACCCGTGAGCAGCGACCTTCCCCACGACCAGTTGGCCGCCCCCGCCGAACCGGCAGTGGTGGCCCAGGACGTCACCGACGTCCCGGCCGACGTGCGCGAACGCCACGGCGCCCTCGCCGAGGACGTCCGCGGGCACCAGTTCCGCTACTACGTGCTGGACTCGCCCATCGTCTCCGACGGGCAGTTCGACGCGCTCCTCGGCGAGTTGCAGGCGATCGAGGACGAGTACCCGGCGCTGGTCACGCCGGATTCGCCGACGCAGAACGTCGGCGGCACGTTCTCCACCGGGTTCACCGCGTACGACCACCTCGAACGCATGCTGAGCCTGGACAACGTCTTCGACACCGACGAGTTCCTCACCTGGGTGGAGCGCGTCGAGAAGGAGATCGGCTCCACGGAGTACCTCGCCGAGCTGAAGATCGACGGCCTGGCCATCAACCTCCTCTACGAGGACGGCAAGCTCACGCGCGGCCTGACCCGCGGCGACGGCCGCACGGGCGAGGACGTCACGCTCAACATCCGCACGCTGGAGCAGGTCCCCGACGAGCTGACCGGCACCGACGAGTTCCCCGTGCCGAAGCTCATCGAGGTGCGCGGCGAGGTCTTCTTCCGCGTCGAGGACTTCGTGGAGCTCAACGCGAAGATGGTCGAAGCGGGCAAGCCGCCGTACGCGAACCCGCGCAACACGGCTGCGGGGTCGTTGCGGCAGAAGGACCCGCGCATCACCAAGGAACGCCGGCTGCGGCTGATCTGCCACGGCCTGGGCAAGCGCGAGGGCTTCGAACCGGTCACGCAGTCGCACGCGTACGACGCGCTCGTGGCGTGGGGGCTGCCGGTTTCGCCGCACACGCGTGTGCTGCACACGGCGAAGGAGCTCACCGACCACATCGCGTACTGGGGCGAGCACCGGCACGACGCCGAGCACGAGATCGACGGCGTCGTGATCAAGGTCGACCAGGTCGCGCTGCAACGCCGGCTGGGCACCACTTCGCGCGCGCCGCGCTGGGCGATCGCCTACAAGTACGCGCCGGAAGAGGCGATCACGACGTTGCTCGACATCCAGGTGGGCGTCGGGCGCACGGGCCGCGTCACGCCGTTCGCCGTCACGGAGCCGGTGAAGGTCGCGGGTTCGACGGTGGCGCGCGCGACGCTGCACAACGCGGAAGAGGTCAAGCGCAAGGGCGTGCTGATCGGCGACCGCATCGTGATCCGCAAGGCGGGCGACGTCATCCCCGAGGTGATGGGACCGGTCGTCGACGCGCGCACGGGCGACGAGCGCGAATTCGTCATGCCCACGCACTGCCCGGAATGCGGCACGGAACTCGCCTACCAGAAGGAAGGCGACAAGGATATCCGCTGCCCGAATACCCGTTTCTGCCCCGCGCAGCTGCGGGAGCGGCTGTTCCACCTGGCCGGGCGCGGCGCGTTCGACATCGAGGTGCTCGGGTACGAGGCGGCTGTCGCGCTGCTCGACGCGCGCGTGGTCGCCGACGAGGGCGACGTGTTCGACCTCAGCGAGGACGCGCTGTCCGAGGTGGAACTGTTCCGCACCAAGGCGGGCGACCTCTCGGCCAACGCGCGGAAACTCCTGACGAACCTCGACGTGGCGAAGGACCGTCCCTTGTGGAAGGTGATCGTCGCGCTGTCGATCCGCCACGTCGGGCCGACGGCGGCGCAGGCGCTGGCGCGCGAGTTCGGCTCGATCGAGCGCGTCGAGGAGGCGAGTGAGGAAGAGCTCGCCGACGTCGACGGCGTCGGGCCGACCATCGCGCACGCCGTGCAGGAGTGGTTCGAAGTCGACTGGCACCGGGAGATCGTCGAAAAATGGCGACACGCCGGCGTACGGATGGAAGAGGAACGCGACGACTCGATCCCGCGTCACCTCGAGGGGCTGTCGATCGTGGTCACGGGCTCGCTCGACGGGTTCTCCCGCGACGAGGCCAAGGACGCCATCATGGCCCGCGGCGGCAAGGCGGCGGGGTCGGTGTCGAAGAAGACGGCGTTCGTCGTGGCGGGCGAGGCGCCGGGGTCGAAGTACGAGAAGGCCGTGCAGTTGAAGGTGCCGGTGCTCGACGAGGGCGGCTTCCGCGTGCTGCTGGAGCGGGGTCCGGACGCGGCCGCCGAGGTGGCGCTGGATACCGGCACCGCCGAGCCGGACGAAGAGCCCTCCGATGGGTGACGTCGAGATCAGGGTGCCGCGGGCCGAGGAGCTCGCATCGGTGGGGGAGCTGACGGTCGAGGCGTACCGCCTGGACGGCCTGCTCTCCGACGAGGTCGGGTACGAGAACGAGCTGCGCGACGTCGCGCACCGGGCGGAGCACGCCGAGCTGCTGGTGGCTGTTGATGGCGACGCGGTCCTCGGGACGGTCGCGGTGGTGCGACCGGGCACGTCGTACGCGGAGATCTCGCGTGAGGGTGAGCTGGAGTTCCGGATGCTGGCCGTCGCCGGTTCGGCGCGTGGGCGTGGGATCGGCGAGGCGCTCACGCGGGCGGTGCTGGAGCGAGCACGGGAGCTGGGGTTGGGGAAAGTCGTGTTGAGCAGTCTCGATCGGATGCGGACGGCTCATCGGCTGTACGAGCGCATCGGGTTTCGGCGATTGCCGGAGCGGGATTGGAAGCCGTTTCCGAACATCAGCTTGATCGCGTATGAGTACGATTTGTAGGCTGTTTTGGCTGGTCAGGGTCTTTTGCCGCTGAGAGGCGACGGTTCGGGCCGGGCTGGGACCGGGTGTCCGGAGGGACGCGGGCAGGGTTCGATTGCAGGCCTGATTGTGGCGGCTGATCTCGTGTAGCCGCGGGGTCTGAGGTGCTCGACAGCCAACCCGTGTCGGCGACGGTCGGGCGAGCGGCCCGAGCGCCGGGAGGCCGTCGTTCGCCGACTTGGAGTGTTGCCGCCGTGCTCGCGCGTGGATTGGTCGGCGCTTCTCGGCTGAGACGTCATTGCCTCTCAGCGATGACCCCGCCGAACGGTCAGAAAGCGCCCCGGAGGGGACCGTCGCGCGCCGAAGGAAGGCGTCGCCGTTCTGCGGCGAATCCCAGCTCAGCGCCTGAATACGGGACCCGTCAGCCGTCCAGGACGACGGCGACGATGCCGGCGAAGTGCGCCAGGCGGGCGACCTCCGCGGCACGGAAGTTGGGACCGCCGGGCCGGGCCACGAGAAGAGCCTTGCCCGGCTTGCCCAGCGGTGTCGCCGCCAGCTCCGTGCCCAGCTCCTTCCACGTCTCAGGGATCCAGTCCTCTTCGCCGTCGAGGACGGTGGCGCGCTCCAACGGCAGCCAGGGCAGGTCCGTGAACGGGTTCTCCGGCGCCGCGCTCGACGAAGCCAGCCGGCGCGTGCCCGATTCCCGGTGTTCCACGACGACAGCCCAACCGGCGCGGATGATCTTCGGCACACCTTCGGCAAGCAGGTCGAGCCCGGTCTTCGGCTGGGCCGCGATCTCCTCGACCAGCTCCAGCTCGCGGTGGGTGTCCAGAATCCCGGCGTAAGGCCGGACGGCGTCGACCTCGACGCCTTCGATGCTCTCGGCCGCGGTGATGAGGGCGTCCGGCAGGCGGCCGGACGGGAGCTCGACCACGAGGTCGTCGATGGCGACCCCGCCGCCGCGCTCCACGACATCGACGCTGAGGATGTCGGCGCCGACGGTGCCGAGCGCCGTCGCGACGGCGCCGAGGGTGCCGGGGGAGTCCGGAAGCTGGACCCGCAGCAGGAACGACACCACACGCCCCTCTCGCCTCAGGCGTTCCGTCTTGTCGCGGAACGCGGTAACCGGGCGCCGATTGTGACAGACCGGGTACTTCTTGGGGACCGCTGTCCGGCGAACGGGACACCCCGGGTCGCAGCAGGTCCGGCCATAACCCGGTCGAGCCGTCCGGCGCCGCCACCATAGACTTGCAGCTTCCGACCGCACCCGCACAGCACACCCCGGGAGTCACCCGCGTGCCCAACATTTCCCGAGACGAGGTCGCGCACCTCGCCAAGCTGGCCAGGCTGGCCGTCACCGATGACGAGCTGGACGTCTTCGCGGGCCAGCTCGACCAGATCCTGGACTCGGTGGCGAAGGTGAGTCAGGTCGCCGCGGCAGACGTCCCGCCGACCTCGCACTCCGTGCCGCTCACGAACGTCTTCCGCGAGGACGAGATCCGCCCCTGCTTGACGCAGCAGCAGGCATTGGCCGGCGCGCCGGCCGCCGAGGAGGGCCGGTTCCGGGTGCCGCGGATTCTGGGAGAAGAACAGTGAGCGAACTCGTCAAGCTGACCGCCGCCGAGCTGGCGGCGAAGATCCACGCGCGTGAGGTCTCCGCGGTCGAGGTCACCCAGGCGCACCTGGACCGGATCGCCGAGGTCGACGACCACGTCCACGCGTTCCTGCACGTCGACACCGAAGGCGCGCTCGGCGCGGCCAAGTCCGTCGACGAGAAGCTGGCCGCGGGGGAGCAACCCGCGTCGTCGCTGGCGGGCGTCCCGCTGGCGCTGAAGGACGTGCTGACCACCGAGGGCATCCCCACCACGTGCGGCTCGCGCACGCTGGAGGGGTGGATCCCGCCGTACGACGCGACGGTTACGCGCAGGCTGCGCGAAGCCGGCGTCGTCATCCTCGGCAAGACGAACATGGACGAGTTCGCCATGGGTTCGTCCACGGAGAACTCCGCCTTCGGCCCCACGCACAACCCGTGGGACCACGCCCGCATCCCGGGCGGTTCGGGCGGTGGCTCGTCGGCGTCGATCGCGGCGTTCGAGGCGGCGCTGGCCATCGGCACGGACACCGGCGGCTCGATCCGCCAGCCGGGCTCCGTCACGGGCACGGTCGGCGTGAAGCCGACGTACGGCGGGGTTTCGCGCTACGGCCTCGTCGCCTTCTCGTCGTCGCTCGACCAGGCTGGCCCGTGCGCGCGGACGGTGCTTGACGCTGCGCTGCTGCACGAGGTCATCGCCGGTTACGACCCGATGGACTCGACGTCGATCGACGCACCGGTCCCGCCGGTCGTCGCCGCGGCGCGCGAGGGGGCCAGCGGCGACCTCAAGGGCGTGCGCGTCGGCGTGGTGAAGGAGTTCGCCGGCGACGGCTACCAGGCCGGTGTGCTGCGGTCGTTCCACGCCGCCGTCGAGCAACTGCGCGCGCTGGGCGCCGAAGTGGTTGAGGTCTCGTGCCCGCACTTCGTCTACGCGCTGCCGGCGTACTACCTGATCGCGCCGAGCGAGGCGTCGTCGAACCTCGCGCGGTTCGACGCGATGCGTTACGGCCTGCGCGTGGCCGACGACGGCACGCACAGCGCCGAAGAAGTCATGTCGCTCACGCGCGAAAAGGGCTTCGGTGCCGAGGTGAAGCGCCGCATCATGCTGGGCACGTACGCGCTTTCGTCGGGCTACTACGACGCCTACTACGGCTCGGCCCAGAAGGTGCGCACGCTCATCACGCAGGACTTCACCTCCGCGTTCGAGCAGGTGGACGTGCTCGTGTCGCCGACCACGCCGACCACGGCGTTCAAGATCGGCGAACGCGTGGACGACCCGATGGCGATGTACCTCGCCGACCTCTGCACCATCCCGTCGAACCTCGCGGGCAACGCCGCCATGAGCGTCCCGAGTGGACTGTCCGACGAGGACGGCCTGCCGGTCGGCCTGCAGATCATGGCCCCGGCGCTCGCCGACGACCGGCTCTACCGCGTCGGCGCCGCCTACGAGGCCGCACGCGACACCGCCGCCGGCGGGTCGCTCGTGCACCAGGTCCCGGAGCTGGGAGGAACGAAGTGACTGCCGTGGCCGAGTTGATGGACTACGCCGAGGTCATCGAGCGCTTCGACCCGGTGCTCGGGCTCGAGGTCCACGTCGAGCTCAACACGAAGACGAAGATGTTCTGCGGCTGCGCCAACGAGTTCGGCGGCGAGCCGAACACGAAGACGTGCCCCACGTGCCTCGGCCTGCCCGGCGCGCTGCCCGTGGTGAACGGCAAGGCCGTGGAGGGCGCGATCCGCATCGGGCTGGCGCTCAACTGCGAGATCGCCGAGTGGTGCCGCTTCGCGCGGAAGAACTACTTCTACCCGGACCAGCCGAAGAACTTCCAGACCTCGCAGTACGACGAGCCGATCGCCTTCAACGGCTACCTCGACGTCACGCTCGACGACGGCGAGGTCGTGCGCGTGGAGATCGAGCGCGCGCACATGGAGGAGGACACCGGCAAGTCGCTGCACATGGGCGGCGCGACCGGCCGGATCCACGGCGCGGACTATTCGCTGCTGGACTACAACCGCGCCGGCGTGCCGCTGATCGAGATCGTCACCAAGCCGATCGAGGGCACCGGCGAGAGGGCGCCGGAGGTGGCGCGCGCGTACGTTTCCGCGCTGCGCGACCTGCTGCGGGCGCTCGACGTGTCCGACGTCCGTATGGACCAGGGGTCCCTTCGCTGCGACGCGAACGTGTCGCTGATGGACAAGGACGCCACCGAGTTCGGCACGCGCACGGAGACCAAGAACGTCAACTCGCTGCGCAGCGTCGAGCGCGCCGTGCGGTACGAGATGACCCGCCAGGCGGCGATTCTCGCGGACGGCGGCTCGATCAAGCAGGAGACGCGGCACTTCCAGGAGGCCGACGGCACCACGTCCGGCGGGCGCACCAAGGAGACCGCGGAGGACTACCGGTACTTCCCGGAGCCCGACCTGGTCCCGATCGCGCCGGCGCGCGACTGGGTCGAGGAGCTGCGCAAGACGCTGCCGGAGATGCCGGCCGAGCGGCGCAAGCGGATCCAGACCGAGTGGAACCTGTCGGATGAAGCGTTGCGCGACCTGCTGAACGTCGGCGCGGTCGACCTCGTCGCGGCCACGGTCGAGGCCGGCGCGAAGCCGGACGAAGCCCGCGGCTGGTGGGTCAACACGCTGGCGCAGGAGGCCAACACGCGCGAGGTCGAGCTCGCCGAGCTGGCGATCACGCCGGTGCAGGTGGCCGAGGTGATCGCGCTCGTGTCCTCCGGTGAGCTGACGAACAAGCTCGCCAAGGAGGTCGTGCAGGGCGTGCTCGCCGGCGAGGGTTCGCCGCGCGAGGTGGTGGACAAGCGCGGGCTGAAGGTTGTTTCCGATGACTCCGCGCTGATCGCCGCCGTAGACGAGGCCCTGGCCGCGCAGCCGGACGTCGCGGAGAAGATCCGCGGCGGCAAGGTGGCCGCGGCGGGCGCGATCGTCGGCGCGGTCATGAAGGCCACCAAGGGCCAGGCCGACGCCAAGCGCGTGCGTGAGCTCATCATCGAGCGCGTCGGTTCCTGAGTGGCGTTCTCTGTCAAACGCGTCACGTGGCGCGAGTGGCTCGGTCTGGGGGCCGGGCTGCTTGCGCTCGTGGCGGTGTTTCTTCCCTGGACGGTCCTCAGCGCCGACACGGCCACGGCCGATGTCCGTGACGCTTTCAACTCCCTGCCCCACGACGACGTCGTGCGCTCGGCCTGGCACTCGGACTTTTTCTCGTGGTTCCCGCCGCTGGTGCTGGTGCTGGTAGGCCTCGTGGTGGTGTTCTTCGGGCAGGTCAGGAAGGTCCGGGTCAGTGGCCTGCCGCACCTGTGGCTCGTCGCGGGCCTCGCCGCGCTGCTGCTCATGGTCATCGGCTGGACGACACTGGACTGGGTCTTCGACAGCGACCAGCGGGCGTTCCTCGAAACCGCCGGCGTGATGATCAACCCGGGGGTCGGCCGGTACGTCGCGCTGCTCGCCGTGCTGGCGTCGATCGCCGCGTCGATCCTGGACATCCGGGCGGCGCGGGCCGAAAGCCGCGCCCCACGGGCTCGCCGCTGAGGGGCGAAACCGCCGTTGCCTCTCAACGGCGACGGCTATCTCGCCTGTGGGCGGGCAACGCGTTCGCCTCTGAACGGCGATTGTCGGCTCGCCTGGGAACGGCAACCGGGATTGGCGACTGCCGCGCCGCCGGGGAAAGCCAGCCGGATTGGCCACTGAGTGGCGACTGCCGCTTCGCGTGGGGGCTGCAACGGGTTTCGCCACTCAACGGCGACTGCCGGCTCGTCTCGGAACGGCGACCGCGATTCGCCGCTGAGTGGCGACCGCTGCGGCGCCGAGGTGCGGCGACCAATCGCCGCCGAACGGCGAAAGGCTTCGTGCTATCGAGAGGTGGCTGGAGTCCGGGCGTTCGTCGGTGGATGGCGACGCGATCGGGCGAGCAGGCTGAGGCAACGAGCCGGGGCAAAGGCCAGCCCGGAACCAACCCGTCGCCGCTCAACGGCGACAACCACAAACCCCCAGGTCAGACCGGAGCCGGACCTCAGTCCTTCCCCGGACCGCCCTCGGTTTGGACGATCGTGATGAGGACGACGCGGTCGTCGCTGGAGACGGGTTTACCGCCGTCCTTGTTGGTGGTGCCGGCGACCGCCAGCTGGGGGCTGATCATGCTCATGGCTGCGAGGCGGCCGTAGGTCGTGGGGGGCTTGCCCTTGCCGTCGAGGCTGACGCTGGGTTTGCCGGTCACCGCGCCGTCCGGGTTGACCGGCAGGTTCTGCAGGCCGGCGGACGACGCGATGCTCAGGGTGCCGTCCAAGTCGGAGAAGTCGGCGCAGCCCCGGACGCCTGGCTTGTCCGGCCAGGTCCACGCGGGCGTCGACAGGGTCTGGCCCGCCTGGACGCGGTACAGCGCGTCGGGGCCGGCGGTCTGGTCGGTGACCCACACGCGTTTGCCGTCGGGGGAGGTGCAGAGGCCGCCGGGGGCGTGGAGGCCCGAGGCGTACACGGCGGAGCCCGCGGTCGGGTTGCCGGCGGCCGGGCTGCCCGACGTGTCGATGCGCAGCACCTTGCCCGCCAGCGACTTCGGGTCCGCCGCAGATGCGGGGTTGCCCGCGTCGCCCGTCGCGACGAGCAGGGCGCCGCGGCCGTCGCCGATGAGGGCGCCGCGGTTGCCGGTCGCGCCCTTCGGGATGCCCGTGAGCACCGGCTTCGGCGGCTGGCCCTTCGCGAAGCGCACGACGCGGTTGTCGGTCGCCGTGGTGATGTACGCGAACACCAGCTGGTCCTCGACGTAGCTCGGCGACAGCACCAGCGAGGTCAGGCCGCCGTCCCCAGTGGCGACGACGTCGAGCTGCTCGAACGGCGTCGCGTCGCGGCCGGCTGTGGCGAGAACCACGCGGCCCGATTTCCGTTCACCGGCGAGAGCCGCGGGCGTCGAGCCGTCGCCCGGGAGGCCGGCGACGGCCGCGACCGTGTCCAGGCACGTGGCGATCACGGCCTTGTCGAAGTCCTTGCACCCCTGCGGCGGCGGGATCGGCGTGGGCGACTGCTGCTGACCGCCCTGGCCCACGCCGCCTTGGCCGTCGCCGGACGGGTCGTTCGGGTCCTGCACCTGCGGCGGCGACTCGGGGCTGGGCACCGGGGCGGCGCTGAACGTCTGGCCGGCCGCGGTGTCGTCGAACCGCGCGCAGCCCGACAGCAGGAGTCCGCCAGAGGCGAGGAGGGCCAGCGGCGCCGACCACCGGTACCGGGTACGCATGATGCTCCAGCCTAGGTGCCCCCACGTGAGCGCGGAGTAAGTGGCTAACGTGGCGATCATGACGCTGACTGTGCTGGTCCCCGACGACGAGGGCGTCGAGGCGCTCTCGGAGCTCCCGATGGTGCAGGCCGTGCGCTACCAGTGGGGCGACCCCGTGCCGCCGGAAGCCGCGAAGGCCGAGGTCCTCATCCCCGGCCGTCACCCGGCGGGCGACGAGCTGTGGCGCGAGCTGCCGAACCTCAAGCTCGTGCAGCTGCTCTCCGCCGGCGCCGAGGACTGGGTCGGCAAGCTCCCCGACGGCGTCCTGCTCTCCACCTGCCGCGGCGCCCACGGCGGCAGCACGGCCGAATGGGTCGTCGCCGTCTTGCTGTCGATGTACCGGCAGCTAGACGTCTTCGCCGACGCCCACCGCGAACGCCTCTGGGAACGCCGCTCCGCCGAAACGCTCCAGGGCCAGCACGCACTCATCGTCGGCGCCGGAGACCTCGGGCGGCAGCTGCGGCGCCGGCTCGAACCGTTCGACGTCCGCTGCACGATGGTCGGCATGTCGGCGCGCGACGGGGTCCACGGCGTCGCCGAGCTGCCCGAGCTGTTGCCGCACCACGACATCGTGGTGCTGATGGTCCCCCTCACGTCGCGCACGCGGGGGATGGTCGACGCCGAGTTCCTCGCCGCGATGCCCGACGGCGCCGTCCTCGTCAACGCCGCGAGGGGACCGGTCGTGCGCACCGACGCGCTCCTCGCCGAGCTCACCGCCGGCCGCCTCCGCGCCGCGCTCGACGTGACGGACCCCGAGCCGCTGCCGGCCGACCACCCGCTGTGGCACGCGCCGGGTCTGCTGCTCACGCCGCACGTCGGCGGCGCCGTCGCCGGTGTGCGGCGACGCTCGTACGCCGTCGCCGCGGCCGAGATCGCGCGTTACGCGGGCGGCGAGCTGCCCGACAACATCGTGCACGGCGAATACTGACGCGAAGGGCCCCTGACCTCGGCGCGCTCGCTCGCGGCCGGGGTCGGGATCCCCTACCCTTCGCGCGTGACCAGTCAAGGGGACGACTACCAGAGCGGCCTGCTGTCCGGGGTCGGGGACACGACCAACGACAACGACGACGAGGTACGCCAGGGCGGCCTGGGCCTCGGCCTGCTGATCCTGCGCCTGGGGCTCGCCGCGATCGTGGGGGCGCACGGCCTGCAACACCTGTTCGGTGCGTTCGGGGGACCCGGCATCACGGGGTTCGCGCACCTGCTCGAGACATTCGGCTTCCACAAGCAGACCATGCTGCTCTCGTGGGTCACCGGCATCGTCGAGGTCGGCGGCAGCGCGCTGCTGCTCGTGGGCCTCTTCACGCCGCTCGCGGCCGCCGGGATCCTGGGCGTCGCCGCCAGCGCCGTCTTCGCGAAGTTCCACGGCGGCTTCTTCGAGGGCGACGGCCGCGGCTGGGAGTTCGAACTCCTCATCGGCGTGGTGGCCCTCGCCCTGATTTTCACCGGCGCCGGCCGGATCTCGCTGGAGCGGAACACGCCGTGGCGCAAGCGGCCGTTGCCCCTGGGTGTCGTCTCGCTGCTGTTGGCCGCGGCGGCTTCGGTGGTGGTCATCGTTTTGACACGCTGACCTGGGGTTTGCCACGGGGCGGCGAAAGTAGTTCCGCCGTCCGGTGGACGGAGTGATCCGAAGCTCTCGCCGGGCCGCTGACCAGTACGAAGACCGCCGTCGCCATTCAGCGGCAACGAACGAAAAGGGCCGTCCACCCCCTCGGGGATGGACGGCCCGTCTCATTCAACCGTCAAGCTCACTTGTTCGGGTCCCGCACCGCGCCGGTGTCCGCGGAGGTGGCCATCCGCGCGTACGCGCGCAGCGCCGCCGTGATCGGGCGCTGGCGCTCCTTCGGCTGCCACGGCCGCTCCGCCGTCTCCATCTTCGACCGGCGCTCCGCCAGGATCTCGGCGTCGACCAGCAGCTCGAGCCGGCGTTCGTGGACGTCCAGCAGGATGCGGTCACCGTTCTCGACCAGGCCGATCAGGCCGCCCGCCGCCGCCTCCGGCGAGATGTGGCCGACGGAGATGCCCGACGAGCCGCCCGAGAAGCGCCCGTCCGTGATCAGCGCGCACTTCTTGCCCAGGCCCGAGCCCTTGAGGAACGCGGTGGGGTGCAGCATCTCCTGCATGCCCGGCCCGCCCGCCGGACCCTCGTAACGGATCACCAGCACCTCGCCCGGCTGGATCTCCTTCTTCAGGATCGCCGACACGGCCTCCTCCTGGCTCTCGAGCACCCGCGCCGGGCCCTCGAAGTGCCACAGGTCCTCGTCGATGCCGGCGGCCTTGATCACGGCGCCGTTCTCGGCCAGGTTGCCGCGCAGGATCGCGAGGCCGCCGTCCTTCGTGTACGCGTGCTCGACGTCGTGGATGCAGCCGCCGGCGGCGTCGGTGTCGAGCGACGACCAGCGGTTCTCCGTCGAGAACGCCTTGGTGGTGCGCACCCCACCCGGCGCGGCGTGGAACAGCTCCAGCGCCTTCTCCGACGGCGACTCGGCGCGGATGTCCCACTCGTTCAGCCACGAGGCGAGGTCGGGGGAGTGGACCGAGTGGACGCCGGTGTTCAGCAGGCCACCGCGGTAGAGCTCGCCCAGGATGGCGGGGATGCCGCCGGCGCGGTGGACGTCTTCCATGTGGTAGTCGGAGTTCGGTGCCACTTTCGACAGGCATGGCACGCGGCGGCCGATGTCGTCGATGTCGCTGATGGTGAAGTCGACCTCGCCTTCCTGTGCGGCGGCGAGGATGTGCAGCACGGTGTTGGTCGAGCCGCCCATGGCCATGTCCAGGGCCATCGCGTTCTCGAACGCGGCGCGGGTGGCGATCGAGCGGGGCAGCGCCGACGCGTCGTCCTCGCCGTACCAGCGCTTGCACAGGTCGATGACCGTGCGCCCGGCGCCGGAGAACAGCTCGCGGCGCGCGGCGTGCGTGGCCAGTGTGGAGCCGTTGCCCGGCAGCGACAGGCCCAGCGCCTCGGTGAGGCAGTTCATGGAGTTCGCGGTGAACATGCCGGAGCACGAACCGCAGGTCGGGCACGCCGAACGCTCGACGATCGACAGCCCGTCCTCGTCGACCTCGCTGCTCGCCGACGCGGCGATCGCGGTGATCAGGTCGGTGGGTGCCTGCGCGACGCCGCCGACGACCACGGCCTTGCCGGCCTCCATCGGCCCGCCGGAGACGAACACGGTGGGGATGTTGAGGCGCATGGCGGCGTTGAGCATGCCCGGGGTGATCTTGTCGCAGTTGGAGATGCAGACGAGGGCGTCGGCCTGGTGCGCGTTGACCATGTACTCCACGGAGTCCGCGATGATCTCGCGGGAGGGCAGCGAGTAGAGCATGCCCGAGTGGCCCATCGCGATGCCGTC
>NZ_JBEXHL010000034.1:0-96939 GCF_040607795.1 Amycolatopsis sp. NPDC005232
GGGACCCCAACCTGGGGCCGGGGGCCCGGGTCCACCCCCCCACTGGGGGATGGGCGTCGTAACACCCCCCCCTTGGGGCGTTGGGGTCGCTCCCCCCCCCCCCACGCCACATTGGGGTTGTTTCGCTGGCCGGGGACGCTGTGAGGCAGGTCGAGTCAGGCGTCGGGCGGGCCGGGGGAGCGCTCGACCTGCAGGCCCGACCAGCCGGACTCCTCTATCGCCTGCAGCCCGGCCGCGATGATGGACTTCGTCAGCGCCACGGCCAGCGGGGCGTCGCGGTCGCGGTAGGCCTCCAGGAGCCGCTCGTGGTCGTCCACGGAGCGCGTGAGGCGGCCGGGCAGTGACAGGCTCACGTGGCGCAGCTGGAGCGTGCGCAGGCCCAGTGAGCCGAGCAGGCGGGTGAGCTGGTGGTTGCCCGCGACCTCCGCCTCGGCCTGGCGGAAGGTGACGTTGTGCCAGAAGTAGGAGTCCACGTCGCCGTGTTCGGCGTCCTCGCGCAGGTGGGCCTGCCAGTTTTCCAGCACGTCGAGCGCGCTGTCGGGGGCGTTGCGCACGATCAGCTCGCTGACCAGGCCGTGCAGGCTCGCGCGGATCTCGTACATCTCGCGCGCCTGGCTCAGCGTCACCGGAGCCACGCGCGGGCGCCGGCGGGCCGGGATGTCCACGAGGCCTTCGCGCTGCAGAGTCAGCAGCGCTTCGCGCACGGGCGTGCGGCTGCTGGTGTAGCGGCGGGCGAGCTCGACGGAGTTCACGTCGGCGCCCGGCGGCAGGCGGCCGTCGATGATCTGCACCGCGAGGTCCTCGACGATGCGGTCCACGAGCGAGATCTCGGTGCGCCCGTCCCGCAGGATGCGGCGCAGGACGTCGGTGCCGGGCCGTTCGCCGGTTTCGTCCGGCACGGTCACGGGGTCTCCTCGGGGGTCGTGGCCGCGCGCAGGACGTCGAGCATCTGCTGTGCGGCCGGGGGGTGGCTCGCGTTGAGCAGCCGGACGGCCGCGATGCGCCGGCGCGGCGCGGGACCGGCGATGTCCACGGCGACGACGTCGGGCCGCAGCGCCACCAGCGCGAGCCGCGGCGCCGCGCTGATGCCGACGCCCGCCGCCACCAGGCCCTGCGCCGACAGGTAGTCCTCGGTGGCGAAGCCGATGTCCGGTTCGAACCCGGCGAGCCGGCACAGCGTCGTGAACGCCTCGTCGTACGGCGGCCGGTGGCTGCGCACCACCCAGCTCTCGCCCGCGAGCTCGCGCAGCTCCACTTCGGACTCACCGGCCACGGGGTGGTCCACCGGCACGAGCACGCACAGCGGGTCGTCGGCCAGGTGGATCCACTCGATGTCGGCGGGCACCGAGCGCGGGTCGAAGTCGTAGTCCCAGGCCAGGCCCAGGTGGATCGAGCCGTCGCGCAGGTTCGCGGGCATGTCGGAGGCGTGGGCCGAGCGCAGCACGATCTTCGTGTCCGGGTAGCGCTCCTGGTACGTCCGCACCACGCGCGGGATGAGGTCCGCGCCGGCGGTGGGGAACGCGCCGAGGCGCACGTACGACTGCTGCGCCTTGAGGTCCTGCATCTCCTGCTCGATGTTCGCGATCGTGCCGAGCAGGCCCGTGCTGCGCTCGGCGAGGATGCGCCCGGAGTCGGTGAGCTCGATGCCGCGGGGGCCGCGGATCATGAGCGGCACGCCCAGCTGCCGCTCCAGCAGCGCCATCTGCTGCGACACGGCGGAATGGGTCATGAACAGGGCTTCGGCCGCCGCGGTGAACGAGCCGCGTTCGGCCACCGCCGAGAAGATCTGCAGTCGCCGAGCTTCGAGCACCCGAGTCCTTTCCCGACCGCTCGCGCGGTCCCGCCGTCAGCCACCGTGGGTGAGAGCGTCTTTGCGTCTGGTCACGTCACCGTCCCACGCCGGGGGAGCGAGCTCCCACAGGCCCACCCGGGAGAGCGCGCGGCGAGCGGTGAAGTCCACCAGGTCGTCGATCGTCTCGGGTCGAGAATAGAAGGCCGGGACCGGGGGCGCGATGATGGCGCCCGCTTCGGCCGCCGCGGTCATCGACTTGAGGTGCCCGAGGTGCAGCGGCGTCTCGCGCACCATGAGCAGCAGCGGCCGGCCCTCCTTGAGGCACACGTCGGCGGCGCGGGCGACGAGGTCGTCGGTGTAACCGGTGGCGATGGCCGAGAGCGTCTTGATGGAGCACGGGGCCACCACCATGGCCTCCACGGGGAACGAGCCCGACGCGATGGTCGCGCCGATCTCGCCGGGCCGGTGCGTGACGTCGGCCAGCTCGCGCACGTCCTCGGCGGACAGGTCGCACTCGTGGCGCAGCGTCACGATCCCGGCCTTCGACAGGATGAGGTGCGTCGAGAAGTCCGGACGCTCGCGGAGCAGTTGCAGAATGCGCACGCCGTAACACGCACCGCTCGCCCCGGTAATGGCCACGACGACGTTGCGCCGCGGAAGTCCTGTCTCCGTCAACGGGTACCTGCCTTTCGCTGTCACCCGGTTGTGGTGCCGGGCTCGGGTCATCGCATCACGCCGGGCCCCGCCCGCGCGAGGGGGCCGCTGTAAGAACTGCTTACCGGGGCCGACAGCAAAGCGCGCTGGTTGCCCCTGTCCTGGGCACCTAGCGTCGAGGACCAGCGAGTTTTCCCACACGTGGTCTTCGGCACTGAGAGGTGAGTCGGACGGACAGCGACGAGATCGTCCCCTACCCGGTTCTCGACACGCACGCGCACATCGTCCCGCCGTCGCTGCTCGCGGCGCTCGAGAAGGCGCCCGCGTGCGGCTTCAGCGCCCGGCGCACGGAGAAGGGCTGGGTCGTCGACGTGCCCGGCATGGGCGAGACCCGCCCGATCGGCGCGCGGATGAACGAGACCGGCCCGCGGGCCGGCTGGCGCGCGCAGACGGGTGTGGCGACCCAGGTCATCTCGCCGTGGATGGACATCCAGTCGGCGTTCCTGGAGCCGCCCGCCGCGCGCGACTGGGCCCGCACGGTCAACGACGCGATGGCCGAGTCCGTGGCCGAGCTCGGCGGCGGTACGACCGCGCTGGCGTCCGTGGCCACCGACGACGGCGAGCAGGCCGCCGCCGACCTGCTGGAGGCGTGGAAGCGCCCCGAGTTCACCGGCGTCATGCTGAGCACCGACCCGCTCACCGGTTCGGCGCCGCACGAGGAGAACTTCGAGCCACTGTGGACGGTCGCCGCGCGCGAGGAGATCCCGGTGGTGCTGCACCCGCCCACGTACGGGCCCTCGGGTGAGCTCGCCACGCTCGGCACCATGGGCAACGTCCACGGCCGGCTGATCGACAACACCGTCGCCGTGACCGAGCTGATCCTCCACGGCCTGCTCGACCGCCACCCCGGCCTCAAGGTGATCCTCGTGCACGGCGGCGGGTTCCTGCCGTACCAGGCGAGCCGGCTCGACGGCGGCTACCGCACGAAGGAGGCGTTCGCGGGGGAGCTCGAGCGGGAGAAGCCGTCGGACTACCTGCGCGACTTCGTCTACGACACCGTCGCGTTGTCCGCGCCCGCCATCCGCTTCCTCACCGGGCTCGTCGGCTCCGACCACGTGGTGCTGGGAAGCGACTACCCGTTCGCGCTGGGCGACCCGCGCCCCGTGCACACCGTGCTGGACGCCGGACTGTCCGAAAGCGACACCGAGGCGATCCTGCGCACCAACGCCGAGAAGATCTTCCGGAGGCCCGCATGATCCCGTCCACCTCGACCGCGGGTCCGCTGGCGGTCCGCCGCTGGGGCGCGGGCGAGCCCGTGGTGCTGCTGCACCCGCTCGCCACCTCCGGCGAGCTGTGGACGCCGCTGGCCGAAGCGCTCGCCGACGAGTTCCAGGTGTTCGCGTTCGACCTGCGCGGCCACGGCGAGTCCTCGTGGGACGGCAAGCCGTTCTCGATCGCCGACCTGGCCGACGACCTCGGCGCCGCGCTCGACTCGCTCGGGCTCGAGAGCGTGTCGCTGCTGGGCCTGTCGATGGGCGGCAGCGTCGGCGTGAACTTCGCCGGCCGCTTCCCGGGCCGCGTGCGTTCGCTCGTGCTCGCCGACACCACGGCGTACTACGGCGACGGCGCGCCGCAGGTCTGGGCCGAGCGCGCGGAGAAGGCCGTGTCCGTGCCGCGCTCGAAGCAGGTCGCGTTCCAGCTGGACCGCTGGTTCTCCCCGGAGTTCCGCGAGGCGAACCCGAACGAGGCCGACCGGATCGTGAAGATCTTCCTGCGCACCAACAGCGAGGCGCACGCCGCGGCGTCGATCGCGATGGGCGAGATGGACTCCCGCTCGCTGCTTCCGTCGGTCACCGCGAGCACGCTCGTGCTCGTCGGGGAGCACGACTACGCGACGCCGCCGGAGATGGCGGCCGCACTGGCCGAGGGTATCCCCGGCGCCGCGCTGGAGGTCCAGACCGGCCTGCGGCACATGTCCCTGATCGAACGGCCCGCGCTCGCCGAGCGCGTGCGGGCGCACCTCAAGACCGGCAAGACCGGCACGGAGACCGCATGAAACCCGGCAGGTTCACTTACCACTCGCCACGCAGCCTCGACGAGGCGCTCGCGACGCTGCAGGTCTACGGCGACGACGCCAAGATCCTGGCCGGCGGCCAGAGCCTGATGCCGATGCTCAACTTCCGCCTGGCGCGCTTCGAGCACCTGGTCGACGTGAACCGCGTCGGCGCCGAGTACGCCGAGCCGACGTTCGGCGACACGCGCATCACGATCCCGCTGCTCGTGCGGCAGCGCCGCGTCGAGCGCTCGGCCGAGGCCGCCGCCGTGCTGCCGGTGCTCACCGAGGCGTTGCAGCAGGTGGCACACCCGCAGATCCGCAACCGCGGCACGATCTGCGGCAGCCTCGCCCACGCCGACCCGGCGGCGGAACTGCCGAGCGTGCTCTCGGTGCTCGACGCGACGTTCACGATCGCTTCGTCCCGCGGGGTGCGCGAGGTGCCGGCGGAGGAGTTCTTCCTCTTCCACCTCACCACCTCGCTCGAGCCCGACGAGCTGCTGCTGCAGGTCAGCGTGCCGCGTCCGCCGGCGAACCAGTTCTCGGCGTTCAGCGAGTTCGCGACGCGGCGCGGGGACTTCGCGCTCGCCGGCGTGGCCGCGGTGTGCGAGGTCGACGCCGCCGGCGTGGTCACCGCGTGCCGCATCGCCGCGGCCGGCGTCGCGCCCACCCCGCACCGGCTCACCGAGGTCGAGGCGCTGGTCACCGGCGCGTCCCTGAACGACGACCTGTTGCCCGAGGCCGAAGCCGCCGCCCGCGCGCAGGTCGACCCGACGGGGGACATCCACGCGAGCGCCGAGTACCGCAGCCGGCTCACCGGCGTGCTGGTCAAGCGCGCGCTCGCCGACATCCGAGGAAAACTGGAGGCCACCCGTGCGTGACCACGCGACGGAGTTCCCCACCCGCACCCAGGACGAGACGCACACCGTGGGGTGCACGGTCAACGGCCGCGAGTACGAGGCCGTCGTCGACCCGCGGATGACGCTCGCCGACTTCCTGCGCGAGAAGCTGCGCCTCACCGGCACGCACCTCGGGTGCGAGCACGGCGTGTGCGGCGCGTGCACGGTGATCGTCGACGGCGCCGCCACGCGCTCGTGCCTCATGCTCGCCGTGCAGGCCGACGGTGCCCAGCTCGAAACCGTCGAGGGCCTGGCCGAAGACGGCGAGCTGTCGCCGCTGCAGTGCGCGTTCAAGCGCAATCACGCGCTGCAGTGCGGTTTCTGCACGCCCGGTTTCCTGATGAGCGTGACGGCGGCCTTGCGCGAGGAGAGCGTGACGACCGAGGAGCAGGCCCGCGAGGTGCTGTCCGGCAACATCTGCCGCTGCACCGGCTACACCGGCCTCGTGAAGTCCGTACTGGAAGCCTCTGCCGGAAAGGACGCCCAGGCATGAGCGACACCCTGGTCCCCGAAGGCACGATGATCGGCCGGCGCCTGGAGCGCCGCGAGGACGAGCGCCTGCTGACCGGCCACGGCGGTTACCTCGACGACCTCGACCTGCCCGACGCGCTCGCGGCCGCGTTCCTGCGCTCGCCTCACGCCCACGCGAAGATCCTCTCCTTCGACGCCACCGAGGCGCTCGCGCTGCCCGGCGTGATCGCCGTGTTCTCCGGCGCCGACCTGATGGAGATCCAGAAGCCGCTGGCGCCGAAGGTGCAGCACCCGCAGCTGCGCGACTACCCGCGCCTGCCGATGCCGCCGGCCGAACTGCACTACGTCGGCGAGCCGCTCGCCGTGGTGATCGCCGAGTCGCGCTACATCGCCGAAGACGCGATGGAGCTCATCGAGGTCGACTTCGAGGTGCTGCCCGCGGTCGCGTCCACCGCCGTCGCGTTGCAGGAGAACGGCCCGCTGGCCCACTCCGGCGACGAGACCAACGTCGCCGTCCTGCTCAGCCAGAGCGCGGGTGACGCGGCCAAGGCGCTCGCCGAGGCGCCGAACGTGCTGTCCGACGAGTTCTTCGTGATGCGCGGCGGCGGCCACTCGATGGAGACCCGCGGCGTCGCGGCGCGGTTCGAGGCGGCGACCGGGCAGGTCACCATCTGGGACACCACGCAGGCCCCGCACTACGCGCGCCAGCAGCTTTCGGTCATCTACGAGATGGCCGAGGACGACATCCGCGTGATCGCGCCGGCCGACGTCGGTGGCGGGTTCGGCCCGAAGGCCCAGTTCTACGGCGAAGAGGTCGTGATCCCGTGGGTCGCGATGAAGCTGGGCCGCGCGGTGAAGTGGGTCGAGGACCGCCAGGAGAACATGGTCACCTCGATGATGGAGCGCTCGCAGACCCACCGCGTCGACGTCGGTTTCGACAACGACGGCAGGCTGCTGGCGGTCAAGGACGTGATCGAGCACGACCAGGGCGCGTACTGCGCGGGCCTGCAGGTCCCGTCGATCACCACTTCGACCGTGCCCGGCCCGTACCACGTGCCGAACATCGCGATCGAGCTGCGCGCGTGCTACACGAACATGGTGCCGACGTCGTCGGTGCGCGGCGCGGGCCGCCCGCAGGCGGTGTTCGTGATGGAACGGATGATCGACCGGATCGCCGAGCACCTCGGGCTCGACCCGGCGGAAGTGCGGCGCCGCAACCTGATCCAGGCCGACGAGTTCCCGTACAAGGTCGGCATCATGTTCCGCGACGGCAGCCCGCTCACCTACGACAGCGGCGACTTCCCGACGCTGCTGGAAGGCACTCTCGAGCGCATCGGCTACGACGAGGCGCGAGCGCTGCAGGCCAAGCTCCGCCAGGAGGGCCGCTACCTCGGTATCGGCCTGTCGGTGTACATCGAGGGCTGTGGTCTCGGCCCGTACGAGGGCGCGAAGATCCGGCTGACCAACAAGGGCCGCATCCTCGTCACGCTCGCGGCGGCCGGGCAGGGCCAGGGTTACGAGACCGTCTACGCGCAGATCGCCGCCGACGGCATCGGGCTCGACATGGACTACATCGAGGTCAAGACCGGCGACACGGCCCGGATCCCGTTCGGGCAGGGCACGTTCGCCTCGCGCATCACGGCCACCTGCGGGCCGGCCGTGATGGACGCGGCGAAGCAGATGCGCGAGCGGCTGCTCGACACCGCGTCGGTGCTGCTCGGCTGCGACGCGTCCGAAGTGGACTTCGTCGGCGACAAGGCCTGCCTCGGCGGGGACCTGGAGAAATCCGTTTCCCTGCAACAGCTCGCGCAGACGGCGAACATCGGCAAGCACGGCATCACGATGCCGCGCGGCATCAAGGCCGGTATCGAGACGTCGAGCTACTTCTCGCCGGAGCGGGCCGCGTACGCCAGCGGCGCGCACGCCGCGCTCGTGGAGGTCGACCCGGAGACCGGCGAGATCGAGATCGTCAAGTACGTGATCGGCCACGACTGCGGCAACGTGATCAACCCGCTGCTCGTCGACGGTCAGGTGCTCGGCGGCTTCGCCCACGGCATCGGCAACGCGATGTACGAGGAACCGGTCTACGACGTCGAAGGCCAGCCGCAGGCCACGAGCTACCTCGACTACGCGCTCGTGTCGGCCACCGAGGTGCCGCCGGTCGAGCTGTTCCACATCCAGACCCCCAGCCCGCTCAACCCGCTCGGGGTGAAGGGCGCGGGGGAGGGCGGCACGATCCCGGCGCCGGCCACGATCGCCAACGCTGTGGAGGACGCGCTGCGCCCGCTGCGGGCCCGCATCACGCGCGCACCCATCACCCCGGCGCGCATCGTCGACGCCATCGTGGCCGCGGCCGCGGACCAGGACTGAAAGGCACCGGATGCTCATCGAAAACTCCTTCGACGTCTCCGCCGACCCGGACGAGGTCTTCACCTTTCTGCAGGACGCGCACAACGTCGCCGCCTGCTTCCCGGGCGCGGAGCTCGTGGAGGACCTGGGCGACGACTCCTACCGCGGCAAGGTGAAGATCAAGGTCGGCCCGGTCACGGCGGCCTACCAGGGCGTCGCGAAGATCGTGGAGAAGGACGGCGCCGCCCGCGTGGCCGTGCTGGTGGCCGACGGCAAGGACACCCGCGGAGCCGGCACGGCGAAAGCCAAGGCGACCATGCGCGTGACGCCGGCCGAAGGGGGAGCGCACGTCTCCCTCGAGACCGACCTGACCATCTCCGGCAAGCTCGCGCAGTTCGGCCGGGGCATCATGTCCGACGTGTCCGGGCGGATGGTCGGCGAGCTGGCTTCGCGGGTGCGGCAGCGGATCGAAGCCGGGGAAGAAGCCCCGGCCGTGGCTCCCGCTCCCGCCCCGGCCGCCGCGGTCAACGGTTCGGCCGCTCCCACGCCCGCCGCGACCGCTACGGCGACCCCGCCGCGTCCCGCTCCGCAGTTCGACGAAGCACCGCCGATGAAGGCGTCGGTGCTGATCCGCATCGTGCTCGCCGGTTACCTCGAAAGGTGGGCCGCGCGCCTGCGCAAGTCCACCGAAGCCTGACCCGGCCACCGCCCGACCGATCCACGCTCCGCTCCCCGTCCCCCCGCTCGATGGCCGCCGCAGCCGTCCGTCATCGCTTGGAGCTTCCCCCATGGCCGTCACCGCCGCCGCCACGGCTCCTGCCACTCCCGAAACCGAACCCGTGCCGATCTTCGACATCGGGATCGACGACAAGGTCAAGGTCTCGAGCTCGATCGGGCTCGGGGTCCAGAACATCCTCGGCATGGCCGGGCTGCTGATCTTCCCCGCCCTGATCGGCACCGCGTTCAAATTGTCGGCCACCGACACCGCCTACCTCTACGGCGTCACGTTCATGACGTCCGGGCTCGTGGTGATCCTGCAGTCGGTGTTCCTGCTGCGGCTGCCGATCGTGCAGGGCCCGTACGCCGGTTCGCTGGCCGCGCTGCTGGCCGTGGGCCACGGCAAGGGCGGGCTGGGCGCCGCGTTCGGCTCGATGGTCGTGGCCGGCCTGATCTGGTGTGTGCTCGCGATCCCGATCAAGAAGTACGGGCTGGTCACGTACCTGTCGAAGTTCGTGCGCGACCCGATCATCTGCGGTGTGCTGGTGCTGATCCTCGCGACCCAGCTCACCAGCACCGCGTTGCCCAACGTGCTGGGCACCCCTGGCAGTCCCGGGTTCCCCGGCATGAACCTCGTGTCGGGGTTGGTCACGGCGCTGGTCGTCATCCTGCTCACGTTGCTGCCCAAGGGAACCATCCTGCGCCGCGGTGCCGTACTGGTCGCGGTGATCGTCGGGACGGTCGTGTATGCGATCTTCGAACCGACGCATTTCGCGGGCGTGGTGCACAACGTGGGCTTCACGGTGCCGCGGATCTTCCCGTTCGGCTTCTCGGTCGACGGCGAGCTCGTGCTGATCTTTTTCATCACGCTGTTCCCGGCGATCGCGGAGAGCATCGCGACCTACGACATCGTCGCCGGTTGGGGCGGCCAGGAGCTGTCCGGCTACCGCGTCTCGCAGGGCGTGTTCGGCGAGGTCGTGGGCAGCACCGTCGGCGCGGTCTTCGGCGGCATGTCCACGCTGGCCTACCCGGACAACATCGGCCTGCTGCGGGTGACGAAGGTCGGCTCCCGCTACGTGACGCTGGCGACCGGGGTCATCCTGCTCGTGCTGGGCGGTCTCGGCCCGTTCGACCACCTGCTGCAGGCCGTGCCCCTGCCCGTGCTCGCCGCGGCCGGCACCGTCCTGTTCGGAGTGCTGTTCGCGAGCGCCATCGACGCGCTCTCGGGGGTGCACTGGTCCCGCGACAACCTGATGCTCGCGGGCTTCCCCTTCATCACCGCGATCGGCGGGCTGTTCGTGCCGCCCGCGACGATGAAGGTGCTGCCGCAGGTGGTGCAGCTGATCCTGCAGCAGCCGCTGATCCTCGGCACGGTGCTGCTGCTCCTGATGAAGGCCGGGTACGGCTTGCGCCGCAAGGAGTCCTGAGGTTCCTGACGCTCGGTCACAGTGAGCAGGCGGTGGCCAGCTCCGCGGGAGTCGCACCCGCGGGGCGGGCCACCGTCGCCGAGACCGGCGGCTGCACCCCGCGCAGCCAGCCCGCGAGCGCGGTGAACGCCGTGCGGAAACACGGGGCGATCGGCCGGAGCCGGTCCGGGAACGTGTCGACCAGCCCGTCGACGTGGTTGCCGTCCTGGATGCGGTAGTAGCGGTGCAGCGCGCCCCGGCCGGCGCGCTCGACCATCCGGTCGTAGACGTCGGAGTCGCGGCTGATCGGCAGGAGGCTGTCGAGCGTGCCGTGCAGGGTCAGCAGCGGACGGCCGATGCGCCCGGTCAGCGCCACGCGCTCCACCGCGCGGTGCACCGCGGCCGGTCGCGCTGCATAGTCGTAGTCGGCGTCGCATGCCGGGGTTCCGCTGGTGCAGAACGGGATCCCCGCCGCGAGGGTGCCGTCGAAGCCGGGATCGACCTCGGCGCGGTAGGTGCGTTGCGTGAGGTCCCAGTAGACCTGGTCGTGGTAGGGCCAGAGGAACTCCGAGCCCGGCGCGAAGCCCGCGTCGAGGATCGCTTGGTGCGCCTGGGGATCGCCGGCGGCGTAGGCCGGGTATTCGCGCAATGCCGGGGGCAGGAACGTCAGCAGGTTCGGTCCGTCGGCCGTCCAGAGCGTGCCCTCCCAGTCGACACCGCCGTCGTAGAGCCACGGCCGGTTTTCCAGCTGCCAGCGCACGAGGTAACCGCCGTTGGACAGCCCGGCCGCGATGGTCCGCGCCGGTGCGCGGCCGTAGTGCCGGGCCGCGGCGAGCTTCGCGGCGACGGTCAGTTGGGTGACGCGGTCGTTCCACTCGGCGAGCGCGTCGCCGGGACGCCGTCCGTCGGCGTAGAAGTCCACGCCGGTGTTCCCCTTGTCCGTGGCGGCGAACGCGTAGCCGGCGGCGAGCACCTGATCGCCGATCGCGCGGTCGTTGGCGTACTGGCGGCGCGTGCCGGGGGAGCCGGAGACCACGAGCCCGCCGTTCCAGTGGTCCGGCAGGCGCAGCACGAACTGAGCGTCGTGGTTCCAGCCGTGGTTGGTGTTGGTCGTCGACGTGTCGGGGAAGTAGCCGTCGACCTGAACGCCGGGCACGCCACTCGGCGCGGGCAGCGCCGCCGAGGTCAGGCCCGCCCAGTCCGCCTGGACGGTGTGGCCGGTGGCGAGCGTGCCGGTGGTGGTCAGGTCGTCGAGGCACGCCTGTTCCTGGTGTGCCGCACCGGGAACGGGGACCGGCGCGCACCGGGCCGCGGTCGCCGCCGGGGCCGCGAGGACGGTGCCGGCGAGCAGGCCGGCGAGGACGAGGGGGAGCCGCCGCGTACGCATGCCGGAACCGTAGGTCCGGACCACTGCGGGCGGTATCCGGCGGGACCACACAAACCGGGCGCGAGTTGTGGTGGTCGGCACCGTGGGAACGCGGAGTCGGCGTTCCTACGCTGAGCGTGACGGTGCTCACCGAGGTCACAAGGAGGTGGTCGGTGTGCGGAAGGTCCTCACCGGGCTGCTGGTGTCGGCTCTGCTGGTGCTCCTGCCCGGGTTCGCGTCGGCGGCGGCGATCAAGGAGGTCACGGGGTTCGGGGCGAACCCCGGCGCGCTGAAGATGTACGAGTACGTGCCCGACGGGCTGCCCGCCGGGCGGCCCGTGGTGGTGGCGTTGCACGGCTGCACGCAGAACGCGACGGGCTACGGCCAGGGCACTGGCTGGGTCGAGCTGGCCGACCGCTGGCACTTCTCCCTGGTGCTGCCGCAGCAGCAGTCCGCGAACAACATCACGAGCTGTTTCAACTGGTTCCAGGCTTCCGACACCGCCCGCGGGTCGGGGGAAGCCGAGTCGATCGCGCAGATGGTGCGGCGCGCGGTCGCGGACACGGGTGCCGACGCGTCGCGGGTGTACGTCACCGGTCTGTCGGCGGGCGGGGCGATGACGTCGGTGCTGCTCGCCGCGTATCCGGAGTTGTTCGCCGGCGGCGCGGTGGTGGCCGGTCTGCCGTACGGCTGCGCGTCTTCGGCGCTCGACGCGTACTCGTGCATGTACCCGGGCAAGAACCTCACGCCCGCGCAGTGGGGTGCGAAAGTCCGTGCGGCGGCGCCGTTTTCCGGCGCGCGGCCCACGGTGAGCCTGTGGCAGGGCACGGCGGACTTCACCGTCGCGCCGGTGAACCTGCGTGAGCTCACCGACCAGTGGACGAACGTCGCGGGCGTGGCCGCCACACCGTCCACAACGGACACTGTCGGCGGTTTCCCGCACGCGGTCTACCGCGACGGCTCGGGCCGCGCCGCGGTCGAGACCTACTCGATCACGGGTATGGGCCACGGTCAGCCGGTCGCTCCCGGCGCCGGCCCCGACCAGTGCGGGCACGCCGGCGCGTACCTCCTCGCCGTGGGTGTCTGCGCGGCGGCGCAGGTCGGAAAGGCGTGGAACCTGGCCTCCTGACGCGGGGACCGGGTCGCCTCCGCTTGATTCCGCCGCGCCACGGGCGGATGATGGGCGACTCGGTATCCCCGAGGTCAGGGAGGCGCGCGATCGCCGGTAACGCTGCCGAACCCGGGCGCACGGTGCTCAGCCGTGCGTTCGCGATCCTGGATTCGTTCCTCGACGGCCGCCCCGAGCAGACGCACGGCGAGATCACGCGAGCCACCGGGTTCGCGCCCGCCACGGTGTACCGGCTGCTCGCGGAGCTCGTCGGCTGGGGCGCGCTCGAACGCACCGGCCGCGGCCGCTACCGCGTCGGCCTGCGGCTGTGGCAGCTCGGCTCACAGGCGCCGAGCGGGCGGGAGTTGCGAGACGTCGCGCTGCCGTTCCTGCAGGACCTGCTGCAGGTGACCCACGAGGTCGTGCACCTCGTGGTGCTCGACGAGGGCCGCGCGCTCTACCTCGAAAAACTCGAGGCGCACCCGGACGTGGTGGTCACGTCGCGCGTCGGGAAACGGTTGCCGCTGCACGCGACCGGACCCGGCAAGGTGCTGCTCGCGCACGCGCCCGCCGAGTGCGTCGACGAGGTGGTGTCGGCCGGCCTGGACCGGCGCGCCAGCGGCACCATCACCGATCCCGCGCAGCTGCGTGGCGTGCTCGCCGAGATCCGCCGCTCCGGTGTCAGCATCTCGCGCGACGAGATGACCGACGGCGCGTCGTCGGTCGCCGCGCCGGTGCGCGGGCTCGCCGACGAGGTCATCGCGGCCATCTCCGTGGTCGTGCCCAGCAGCACGCCGAACCTCTCGCCGCTGATCCCGGTCGTCCGGATGGCCGCGCTCAACGTCTCGCGCGCGATCCAGACGGCCTGAATTTTCCGTCCAGTGAGAGTAGGGCTGGGCGCGACAGACGGACGTACCGGACACTCCTGAGCCACACACGCCAGGGAGGTTCCTTGCCCGCCACCGTCCGAGACGCCGCGTTCGACGTCCTGCGCCGCTACGGCGCGACGACGTTGTTCGCCAACCCCGGCTCGACCGAGATCACGCTGCTCACCGACCTGCCGAGCGACTTCGAGTTCGTGCTGGCGCTGCACGAGGGCTCGGTGGTCGGGATGGCCACGGGCTGGGCGCTCGCCGCGGACCGGCCGGCGGTCGCGATCCTGCACACCACGGCGGGCCTGGGCAACGCCGTGGGTGCGCTGGCGACCGCGCGCGTCAATCGGGCGCCGCTGGTCGTGCTCGTCGGGCAGCAGGACCGCCGCCACCTCGCGCTGGAGCCGTTCCTCGCGGGCCACCGGCTCGACGACGTCGCCGCGCCCGCACCCGTGTGGGTGGGGGAACCGCCGCGGCCGCAGGACGTGCCGGGCGCGCTGGCCCGTGCGTGGCACGAGGCCCGCGACCACCGCGGCCCCGCGCTGGTGATCGTGCCGATGGACGACTGGCTCGCACCGGCCGCCGACGACGAACCGCTGCCGGCGCCGGCGCGGCTGGTCCGGACCACGGCGGCCGAGCCGGAGGTCGTCGCCGAGCTCGAGAAGTTCTTGGCGGAGGCGGAAAAACCGGTGCTCGTGGTCGGTGCCGGCGCGGACGACGCGGAGACCTGGCACGCGCTGGAAGCGCTCGCCGAGCGGCTGCAATGTCCGGTGTGGCAGGAGGCGTTCGGCGCCCGCGCCGGGTTCCCGCAGGACCACCCGCGGTTCGCCGGGCACCTGCCCGCGGGCCGCGCGGAGCTGCGCAAGGTGCTCGCCGGCCACGACGCGGTGCTCGCCGTGGGCGCGCCGGTGTTCCGGCAGTACCCGCGCGAGCCCGGCCGGCTGATCGGCCCGGGCACGCGGATCGCCGTGGTCACCGACGATCCCGACGAGGCCCACCGCAGCCCGGCCGACCTCGCGGTGCTCGCGCGGCCCGCCGCCGTGTGCGGTCCGCTCGCGTTACGGCTGCCTGCGCGTCCGGCGTCCGCCGAACCGCCGGGACGCAGGATCGACCTGCCCGAGCCACCCGTCGACGGGTTGGCACCGGAGCACGTGTTCGCCGCCCTGGCCCGGCGGATTCCGCGCGACGCGGTGCTCGTGGAGGAGACCCCGTCGAGCCGGCCATTGCTGCACGCGCTCGTGCCCGCTCGCGCGCCGCTCGGTTTTCTCAGCGCCGCCATGGGCGGCCTCGGTTTCGCGGTGCCCGCGGCGATCGGCGTGCGGATGGCGCGTCCGGACCGCCCGGTGGTCGCGGTCGTCGGCGACGGCTCGTCGCTGTACGCGATTCAGGCGCTGTGGAGTGCCGCGCATTACGGCGTGGGCGTGCTCGTCGTGGTGCTCGCCAACGGCCGGTACGCGATCATGGACGAGCTGGCCGCCCGGCACGGTGAACGCTCGGCCGCGCCCGGTGCCGCGCCGTGGCCCGCGTTCGACGAGATCAGCGTGAGCGGTCTCGCGCGCTCGCTCGGGTGTCCCTCCCGGCGGGTCGAGACCCACGAGGAACTGGAGTCCGTTTTGGACGAAGTACTGCCCGCGCTGGCGCGGGCCACCCGGCCGCTCGTGCTCGACGTGGCGGTGGTGCGGTGAGCGCCCCGCCCGGCCCGCTGCTCGGCGGGGTCCGTTGGCAGGGAAGGATCTTCTCCGGCGGCTGGGTGCCCGGGTCCGGCGGCGAGTACGACTCCGTGGAACCGGCGACGGGTCAGGTGCTCGCGCGCGTCGGCGCGGCGTCGGCCGCCGACGTGCCCCAGGCGTCCGAAACCGCGCGGCGCGCACAGCAGGAGTGGGCCGCGCTGCCCTACGACCAGCGGGCCCGGGTGCTGCGCCACGCGGCGCGGCTGTTCGAAGATCACGCCGACGAGATCGATGAGTGGCTCGTGCGCGAGTCCGGGGCCACGCGGCCGTTCGCGCGGTTCCAGACGGGCGCGGTCGCGGCCGAGGAGTGCCACGAGGCCGCGGCGCTGGCGGCCCACCCGTACGGCGAGCTGCTGCGCTCCAACCAGCCGCGGCTGTCGATGGCGCGGCGAGTCCCGGCCGGGGTCGTCGCCGTGATCTCGCCGTTCAACGCGCCGATCATCCTCTCGATTCGCGCGATCGCGCCCGCGCTGGCGCTGGGCAAAGCCGTGCTCATGAAGCCCGATCCGCGCACGGCTGTGTGCGGGGGCGTGGTGCTGGCCCGGGTCTTCGAGGAGGCGGGCCTGCCCGAAGGTCTGATCCACCTCTTGCCGGGCGGGGCCGACGTCGGCGGGGCTTTGGTGGAGGACCCGCTGGTGCGGGTGATCGCGTTCACCGGCTCCACGCGCGCGGGCCGGCAGATCGCCGCGGCGGCGGGGGAGCGGCTCAAGCGCGTCCACTTGGAACTGGGCGGGAACTCGGCACTGCTGGTGCTCGACGACGTCGATGTCGAGCAGGCAGTGTCCGTCGGCGCGTTCGGCTCGTCCAACCACTCCGGGCAGATCTGCATGGCCACCAGCCGCCATCTCGTGGCGGAGAAAATCGCCGCCGATTACGCGGCCGCGCTCGCCGAGCACGCCGCCCGCCTGCCCGTGGGCGACCCGGCGCGGGCCGACGTCGCCGTCGGCCCGATCATCGACGCCGGGCAGCGCGACCGCATCCACGAGATCGTGACGAGCAGCGTCGACGCGGGCGCGAAGCTGGCTACCGGCGGCACGTTCGAGGGCCTCTTCTACAGCCCGACGGTGCTCACCGATGTCCCGCTGACCGCGCCGGCGTACGCCCAGGAGATCTTCGGGCCGGTGGCCCCGGTCGTGCCGTTCTCCACAGTGGACGAAGCGGTCCGCCTGGCCGGCGGTACCGAATACGGCCTGTCACTCGGCATCCTGACCCAGGACGTCTCGAAGGGGCTCGCGCTCGCCGAGCGGATCCCGTCCGGACTCGTGCACATCAACGACCAGACCGTGAACGACGAGGCGCTCGCGCCGTTCGGCGGGGTCGGCGAGTCGGGCACGGGCTCCCGCCACGGTGGTGCGCGGGCCAACCTGGAGGCGTTCACCGAGACCCAATGGGTCACCGTGCGCGGTGACCTCCCGCGCTATCCCTTCTGACGCACCGGTTCCCCAGTCCCCTCCGACGACGCAGGTGATGACATGACGGTCTCCTCCCCGATCGACCCCCGGGCCAAGTACGCGCGCTGGGTCGCCCCGCTCTGCTGGACGGCGGTGGCGCTCGAAGGGTTCGACCTCGTGGTGCTGGGTGTGGTGCTGCCCGCGCTGCTCAAAGTCCCGAGCTGGGGCCTGGACCCCAACTCGGCCTCGCTGATCTCCGTGGTCGGCCTTCTCGGCGTGGCCGTGGGCGCGCTCACCATCGGCCCCGTGAGCGACCTGTTCGGCCGCCGCGGCACGATGCTGCTCACGGTCACGAGCTTCTCGGTGTTCACGTTGCTGTGCGCGGTGGTCGACGGCCCCTGGCTGTTCGGGCTGCTGCGCTTCCTCGCCGGGCTCGGCCTCGGCGGCGTGCTGCCGACCGCGCTCGCGCTGATCACCGAGTACGCCCGCGTGGGCCGCGGCGGCAGCTCCACCACGGTGCTCATGACCGGTTACCACGTGGGCGCGGTGCTCACCGCGTTGCTCGGGATCCTCGTGGTGGAGCGGTATGGCTGGGAGTGGATGTTCGTGATCGGCGCCGCTCCGGCGGTGATCCTCGTGCCGCTGATGGTGAAGTTCCTGCCGGAGTCGGCCGAGTTCCTCAAGGCGCGCGGCACCCGCGCGGCCCGGCCGCCGCGCGAGCGCAACCCGATCGGCATCCTGTTCCGGCACGGCTACGGGCGCGCGACGATCGCGTTCTGGGTCACGTCGTTCATGGGGCTGCTGCTCGTGTACGGCCTCAACACCTGGCTGCCGCAGATCATGCGCGAGGCCGGCTACGAGCTCGGCGCGGCGCTCGCTCTGTTGCTGGTGCTCAACGTCGGCGCCGTGATCGGCCTGCTGATCGGCGGCCGCGTCGCCGACCGCCTGGGCTACCGCCGTTCCACCATCGTCTGGTTCGCCGCGGCGGCCGTCTTCCTCGCGTTGCTGAGCATCAAGCTGCCGGGCTTCACTGTGTACGTCGGCGTGCTGCTCGCGGGGATCTTCACCTTCAGCGCGCAGGTGCTCGTGTACGTCTACGTCGCCCGCGTGTACCCGGCAGCCGCCCGCGGCACGGCCCTGGGCGCGGCCAGCGGCATCGGGCGCTTCGGCGCGATCTCCGGCCCGCTCGTCACCGGCTTCCTGCTCACGGCCGGGCTGGCCTACCCGTGGGGCTTCTACCTTTTCGCCGTGGTCGCGGCCGTCGGCGCGGTCGCCATCGCGATCGTCAACCGCGATCCGGCGCCGGACGCGCCGCTGGAGGTGACGGCGGAGCAGTCGCCTGCTTCGCGGGCGGAGTAGCGGCCTGGGTGTCGTCCGACGACGTTGTCGATGACCGACCCGCGTGCTGACGCGCCGCGCGATCGTCGAGTCAACCGACACCGGCGTGGCCGGCTGGGCTGGTCGGTGGGCCGCTCGAGTACCTGAAGCGGGCGGCCGGGTACTGACCGAGTCCTTTCTGAACGCCTGCGCCGGCGGGAAGGGACGAATCACCCGCCGGCGCAGGCGTTCAGCCGAAGTTCAATCGGTCGCCACCGGCCGGATCACCCGGGGATCAACCGCGGCCGAAAGCCTGTCGGAGCTCCCCGCCGTGCCCGAAGCCGGAAGGATTCCGATGACCGAGACCCCGGAGAACGACAGAGCCGGTTTGACCCGCCGCAGGCTGTTCGGCGCCGCCGCCGCCGGTGGGCTGGCCGCCGCCGCGGCAGTGCTGCCGCCGAACGTCCGCACTGCCTTGGCGTCCCCGCCTCCGGCCGGTGGTCACCTGCGCGACATCAAGCACGTCGTGATGCTGATGCAGGAGAACCGCAGCTTCGACCACTACTTCGGCACGCTGTCCGGCGTGCGCGGGTTCGACGACCCGCACGCCCTGCGGCTGCCCGGCGGGCGTTCGGTGTTCCACCAGCCCGACCCGACGCACCCGGACGGCTACCTGCTGCCGTACCGACTGAACACGAAAATCAGTGCGGCGCAGGCGATCCCGTCCACGAGCCACGCATGGGGCGTGCAGCACCAGGCGTGGAACGACGGGAAGATGGACAACTGGCTGCCGGCGCACCTCGCAGCCGACGGCGCCACCAAGGGTCCTTACACCATGGGCTACTTCACGCGCGAGGACATCCCGTTCCAGTACGCGCTCGCGGACGCGTTCACCATCTGCGACGCCTACCACTGCTCGGTGCTCGGCCCGACCTGGCCCAACCGCTTGATGTGGCTGTCCGGCACCATCGACGCGGACGGCGAGTTCGGCGGCCCGTCGCTGGAGACGGGGAAGGTGCCCGACGGGCACTTCACCTTCAAGACGTACCCGGAGCGGCTCACGGAAGCGGGCGTCAGCTGGAAGGTCTACCACTCGCCGGGCGGCGCGACCGGGCTCCCGCCGTTCAGCGCGATCAAGCAGTACGCCGAGGCGAAACCGGGCACGCCGCTGTACGACCAGGCGATCGCGCCCTCACCGCTGGGCCAGTTCGAGTACGACGCGCTGCACGACCAGCTGCCCACCGTCAGCTGGCTGCTGCCGCCCAGCGCGTATGACGAGCACCCCGCCAACCTGCCGGCTGCCGGAGCCACGTTCGTCGCCGGCAAGATCGACGCCATCGCCGCCAACCCGGAGGTCTGGGCCAAGACGGTGTTCATCCTGTCCTACGACGAGAACGACGGGCTGTTCGACCACGTTCTGCCGCCGACTCCGCCCCCGGGCACGCCCGGCGAGTTCGTCACCGGCACCTCACCCAGCGGGGTCAAGGGCGGCGGCTTGCCGACGGGGCTGGGTTACCGCGTGCCGTGCATCGTCGTCTCGCCGTGGACCGCCGGGGGCTGGGTGAGCTCGGAGGTGTTCGACCACACCTCGCAGCTGCAGCTGCTGGAACACGTCACCGGCGTGCGCGAACCCAACATCACCGACTGGCGCCGGCGCACCACCGGGGACCTCACGTCGGTCTTCCGCTTCCACGACGCGACCAAGCACGCCCCGACCCTGCCTGACACCCAGGGCCAGTACTCCCTGGCGCAGTACGAGGTCGCGCAGCTGCCGAAGCCCGCCGCGCCCGCCGGCGGGCAGGAAGTGCCGCACCAGGAACGCGGCCACCGGCCGCAGGTGCGCTGAGCCCGCGCCCGGGTCTTCCGGTCAGGTGACTGTGTCCCCGTGCCGGTGGGCCACGCGCCACACTCCGTCTTCGCGGCGGTAGACCTGCGTCGCCCGCAGGGTGTACGTGCGTGGCTCACCGTTCACGGACACCGTGGTGTGCTCGAAACCCGTGGTGTAGGCCATGTCGCCGACGACGTCGCAGGCCAGTAGTTCGAAGCGGTAGGCCGTGCAGGCGGAGAAGGTCTCGCCCAGCGCCGTGAAGAGGCCGTCGACCTCGCGCCGGCCGTGGGCGTTGCGCCACGCGCCCAGCACGCTCACGGGCTCGGCCCGCGACCAGATCGCACGCCGGGGCGCCGGGTCTCCGTTGTGCAGCGCGAACTCCGCGTCGTGCAACGTGGTCTCGACCCACGCGAGGAACTCGTCGCGATCGCTCATCGCCTCATGGTGCGCTTCGGCGACGGCGAAAGCACCGGACCGGATTTCACCGGGGGTCCGACGTGGATTCGGCCGGACGGCGGGAAGGCGCCGTCCGGCCGAGGGTTCGGGGAACGCTCAGTTGTAGAAGTGGATGTAGCGGAAGTCGCCCTTGGTGAGGTCGTGGACGAGGTAGTGGCCGTCGCCGGCCCAGTTGTAGTCCTCGACCGTGACGGTGGAGCCGTGGACGCTGTCGACGACGGCGACGTGGCCGAAGCGGCCCGCGTCGGTCTGGGCGATGGCACCCGGGGTGGGTGTGTTGTCGACGCGGTAGCCGTGCTTGCGGGCGTTGTCGTCCCAGTACTTGGCGTCGCCGTAGTTCGAGGCGCTCTCGCCGTGGCGGTCGATGGTGAACGCGGCCCAGGAGACGCACTCGCGGTTGTACATGTTCCAGTCGTCGACGACGGAGTCCTGCGGGATGTTGCGCCACTTCGCGGGGTAGTTGTCGCCGATGAGGTTGACCTCGGCCGACGGCGCGAGGGTGCCGAGCCGGGCGGCCATCGACATCGGGCGCTCGGCCGCGGTCGCCGTGGCCGGCGTGGGCGCGGTCGGCGTTGTCGGCACAGCGGCCGAAGCCGGCACAGCGGCCGCCGCGCCGGTGGCCGTGAGCGCGGCCGCGGCGGCGAGAGTGGTCAGGGTCCGGGTGAGACGGCGCATGGGCGGTGCCTTTCCGGGGAACGGGGGATCGGGGGAGTGCCGTGGCGGACGGTAACCAGCCGCGGACCGCGCGTTCCAGACCGAAGTGGACAGCCGGTGCCCGGCACCGAGGATTCGCAGGTCGGCGGCTCGTGTTCACAGAATTGGCGTCACCACGTCCAGCACGCGCCGTGGATGCCGGGCCGCGCGTCGCGGGTGGCGAAGGTGACGGCGTGGGTCGTGCCGACGCGCAGCGGGTCGCCGGTGTGGCGGGGCCCGTCGGGGCCGCGGCGTTCGAACGAGCGGACCCGTCGCGGCAGCCGCAGGCCGAACTGCACCTGGCACACGTACTCGCGCACCGGCCGTGTGAAACGCCGGCCGTACTCCTGCGCCGGCGTGCCGGGCGGCAGCAGGATCTCGTACTCGACGGCCGTGACCTCACCGGCCGCGAGCACGCGGTCGAGCAGCAGCTCACCGGCCGTCATGCCCGTCTCGCGGTCCACCCGCACGCGCCCGACGCGCGCGAACCGCACGCCCTGGTAGCGCGGTTCGGCCGGCAGGGGGCCGTCGGCCTGGTGGTAGGTCATCATGCGGTCGACGCCGTCCATCGTGGCCTCCGCGACGAGCCGCACGTGCAAGGCCCGCTCGCACCCGTCGTCGTCGATGGCCACGCGGTCGTGCACCGACCAGAACGCGAACTGCCCGTCCGGCGGCGGTTTGAGCTCCACCGTGAGCGGCCGCAGATCGGGCCACAACCGGCGGCGCTCCACGCGGTCGGGCGGGTGGCCGAGCCAGCGTCCACGCGGCGCGCGCGGGCCGAGCAGCGACGTGAGTGACCCGGGGGAGAGCTCCAGCACGGCTTCGAGCTGTGTCACGGCGTTCAGCGACGCCTCGCGCTCGGGCCGGGAGCGGCCGCGGCGCCAGTAGGACAGGGCGGAGCGCGAGAGCGTCACGCCTCGGGTGGCGAGGTGGTGGCGGACCCGGTCGAGGGAGAGCCCGGAGTCTTCGATCGCGGCGTCGAGCGTGACCGCGAACGAGCCGGGGTGCTGCGCAGACACGCTTTCAGCATGATCAACAGGGCCGTTGTCCGGAACCGACGAAAGTCGGGGTCACCGCCCGTGACGTGCCGCTTGGTCTCAACCTTTCGCGCGCCCCACCCGTCGGTCGGGGAGGAACTGTCACCGGAGAGCTGGGGAAGTGCGTGGCGCAGGACGAAACGCGGGCGCGGGAACCGTTGCGTGCCTCGTGGAAACCGTTGCCGGAGCGGAGATCCGCGAGGAGGAAGAAGGGCTTCCTGCACACCTACGGCTGGCGCGTCTACGCGCTGCCGGTCATGGTCGTGGTCACCGTGCTGGTGCTGGTCAACACGGCGACGACGTCGGCCCCGTCGACGGCGGCGCAGCAGCAAGCCCCGGCTCCCGGACACGCCCGCGCCGAGTCCCGGTCCGAGTCCTCCGTGGACTCCCTCGAGCCGGGCGTTCCCGAGAATCCGGCGAAACCGGCCGATCCCAACGCCCCCACCGCCGACCTGCCCGCCGGCGGCCCGTACACGCAGGCCGGCCGGGGCAAGTGGCACGTGATCCCCGGCTCCGGCCCGAAGATCGGCACCGGTCGCCTCTACCGCTACACCGTCGAAGTCGAGGACGGCATCGACCCGGCGAGCTACGCCGGCGACGACAGCTTCGCCACCGCCGTGCAGGGCATCTTGTCCGACCCGAAGAGCTGGACCGCTGACGGCAAGGTCGCACTGCAGCGCGTGGACGCGAGCGACCCGCACCCGGACTTCCGCGTCAGCCTCTCCACCCCCGACACCACGCACCGCGCCGACGCCTGCGGGTTTTCCATCACCTACGAGGCTTCCTGCTTCCGCCGCAGCATGCGCCGCGTGCTGATCAACCTCTCGCGCTGGGTCCGCGGCGCGAAGGCCTATGGGGCGAACATGACCGCCTACCGGCAGTACGCGATCAACCACGAGGTCGGCCACGCGCTGGGCCACTCCCACGTCGGCTGCGGCGGCACCGGCCAGCCGGCGCCCGTGATGATGCAGCAGACCTTCGGCGTCGCCGACGACTACGTCGCCCGCCTCAACAACGTCCCCGGCGGCGACCAGGGCGCCGTGCCGGCCGACCACCGCGTGTGCGCCACGAACTCGTGGCCGTTCCCCTAGGGCCACCGAACTGTATAACGACCTACACGGCGGCCGGTGAGGCAGCGGTCAGCACCGAGCAGTGACCAGCACACAGCAGTGGCCGGCAAACGCGCACCGATCAGAACGGTGCCGTGGTACACGCCGGCGGGCCGATTTCCTTCCACTTTCCGTTCTCGCGTGCCACGAAACGCAGGCACACGAGCTCGTTCTTCACCACCTGCTGTCCGATGTGGATGATCTGCGCCGCGGTGGTGCCCGAGGATGTCGGCCCGCGGCTCCACCCGCGCCCGAAGACCTGGAAGTACCCGTACTTCGCCTTGATCGGCTGTTGCCGCAACGCGATGACCTGGTTCACGTACAGGCCGCTTCCGTCCGTGGTGTTGCAGAACGACGCGGTGCAGTTCTTTTCGGTCTTCGCCGACGCGGTGCCGGTGAACAAGGTTGCCGCCACTGCGGACAGTGCGCCGATCACGGCGATCTTCCTGGTGATGGACATGGTCCCCTCCGGTGTCGCGGTCCACGCCCCTGAGCGAAGTGGACCATCCGGCTGAAACGTAGATGATCACCACCCTCGATGTTGCACTTTGACTCGAAGTGTCACACCATCGTGCGACGACTGAGCGATCACGGGTGCGATAACGGGAGGACGGCGACCGCCACCTTCGCGAGCCGCTCCGGATCCGCGATCACCTCGTACGCGGCGACCTGCCCCGCCGTCACCGACACCTTGAGCACGCCCGTCAGCCGGCCGTAGGGCGCCAGCACCAGCCCGACGGTGCCGTCCACCAGAGCGGGCTCCGCGAGGCGCGCGCGGTCAGCGAACGCGGTGGTGCCGCGCGCGACGGCGTCGGCGCCGCGGAGGACGGCGGCGGCACCCGGCGGCAACGCGGCCGCGTCGGCGTGCCGGACGACGTCGGGTGCCAGCAGTTCGAGCAGCGCGGCGAGATCACCGCCGCGGGCCGCGGCCAGGAACGCCTCCACGACCTTCCGGTGCTCGCCGAGCCCGGACCCGGCCGCAGGAGTGCCGCGCACCCGCAGCCGCGCGCGGCTCGCGAGCTTCTTCGCCGTCGCGGGCGAGCGGTCCAGGATCGGGCCGACGGCGTCGAACGGCACCGAGAACAAGTCGTGCAGCACGAACGCCACGCGCTCGGCGGGCGCGAGCGTCGCCAGCACCACGAGCAGGGCCCGGCCGACCTCGTCGGCGAGCGCGAGGTCCTCCTCCGGGCCCGCGACGCCGCGGTCCGGCAGCCGCTCGAACGGCGTCTCCCGCCGCGCGCGCAGCAGGTCGAGGCAGATCCGCGAAACGACGGTGGTCAGCCACGCTGCCAAGTTGTCGACCTCGGATGCCGACGCCAGCCGCAGCCAGGATTCCTGCACGGCGTCCTCGGCTTCGGCCGCCGAGCCGAGCATCCGCCGCGCCAGCGCGCGCAGCCGGGAGCGTTCCGCTTCGAACCGGGCCGCCAGGGTTTCGGGCATCGGTCACCTTTCCTCTTCGCGGTGCGTCGGGGTGGGTGAGTGAGCCCGACCCGCTGGACCTGACGAGAGGAACCGGATGACCGACATGCTAGCGCCCTTGCTGCGCGTCGACTCGAGCGCCGACGGCGCGGAGTCCGTGACACGGCGGCTGACCTCGCTGTTCGTGCGGCACTGGCACGGCGAGGTGCGCCACCGCGACCTGGCCGCCGACCCCGTGCCGCCGATCCGCGAGCCCTACGCCCGCCTCGGCCGCCGCGTCGAACGCCGGGGGAGCGTGCCACCGGACGACATCGCCGCGCTGGCCGCCGACGACGCCGAACGCCGCGAATGGGCGCTGACCCAACCGCTGGTCACGGAGCTGCGCGAAGCCGGCACCGTGCTGCTGGGCGTGCCGATGTACAACTTCTCCGTGCCCGCCGCGCTGAAGGCGTGGATCGACCGCGTGACGTTCCCCGGCGTGTTCGCGAACGCCTTGGGGGCCACCAGGTTCGTGGTGATCACCGCACGCGGCGGCGCGTACGGCCCGGGTACGCCGCGCGAGGGGTACGACTTCCAGGAACCGTACCTGCGGGCGTACCTCACGAACCTGGGCGTCAGCCCCGAAAATCTCGCGTTCGTGCACGCGGAGCTGACGCGCGTCGGCGACATCCCCGCGCTGGCCGGACTGGAGGACCTGGCGGAGAAATCCCTTGCCCAGGCTCGTGAACGGATTCTCGAACTGACCGCATGACAGTGCTCACCCAACAGTGCTCACCCAACAGCGCGGGGCGCTCGCGGGAGAAATCCCGCGAGCGCCCCGGCGCTCACCTCACGTCAGATCCGAACACTTCACAGCGTCCGGATCTTTCGCTCCGCCTGGCGACCACCTCACGTTCGCGAACGACGCCGAGAACGCGCCGTCGGTGTAGACCAGGAACGGCGTGTTGACGTTCTCGAAGTCGAGCCCGTTCGCGAAGCACGACAGCGGGATCTTCACCGTCGACTTCTGGCCCGCCGGCAGGTCCGTGAACAGCTTGGTGGCGTTGACCTCCGAGAAGCACGGGTAGACGCAGTGCATGCTCACCACGGTGCGGTTCACCGGTGGCGAGTTCACGATCACGTCGAACTCGAGCGCCCCGTCCGCGTTGGGGTACCCGCGCAGGTCGCTGGTCGCGGGGCTCTGCAGGTACAGCTGTGCCGCGCCGGAGCCGGTCCACGTCGTCTTGAGGCCGTCGGCCTGCACGTTGACGTCGGCGGGAGTGACGGTGATCTCCGGGTGCTCCGCGGTGCCGTCGGGGCCGATCTCGGTGCCGCCCCAGTTCGAGGCCGAGCCGATGTAGCTCTTGTACGGCGCGATGTCCGTGCGGTCGAAGATCGACAGGTCCTCGGTCGCGGTGCCCCCGCCGCCGGTCGACCCGCAGGTCGTCGGGCCCTCGGTCTCGTCGAGCTTCGCCACGGTGGCGCGCTGACCGGTCTTGAGGCCGTAGCCGAGCGCGAACAGCGGGTCGTAGTCCGGGCTCCACGGGTTGAGCGGCGTCTGGCACGCGCTCTTCGGCCACGAGTAGGACAGCTTGCCCTGGTACCCCGTGCCGTCCTTGCCCTTGACCATCATGTCCGCCACGCCGCCGCCCTCGGTGCCGGGCAGCCAGGCCGCCACGAACGCGTCGGAGCGGTTGATCTCCTTGTTCAGGTACAGCGGACGGCCGCCGACGTAGGCGGTGACGACCGGGACACCCTTGCCGCTCACCTTGTCCAGCACGGCGAGGTCCTCGGGGTAGAGCTTCGCGGCCTCCAGCGACTTGCGCTGCAGGTCGCCCACGCCCTCGGCATACGGCGTCTCGCCGATCACGGCGATCACCGCGTCGTAGCCGGTCGGGTCGACGTCGCCCTTCTCGCTGAAGGTGACGTTGGCGTCGCCGAGGTCTTCCTTGAGCCCGCCCAGGATCGAGGTGGCGTTGGGGAAGTCGGCGTTGGTGTTGCCCGTGCCCTGCCACGACAGCGTCCAGCCGCCGGTCTGGTTCTGGATGCTGTCGGCGCTCTTGCCGACCACCAGCACCTTCGACTTCGGCTTGAGCGGCAGCACGTTGCCGTTGTTCTTCAGCAGCGTCTGCGACTCGCGCACGGCGTCGCGGGCGAGCCACTTGTCCGTGAGCGCCTCGTCGGAGTTGGCGTAGGAGCGGTCCGACGGCTTCTGCTCGTCGAGGATCCCGGCGCGCAGCTTCACGCGCAGGATGCGGGTCACGGCGTCGTCGATGCGGGCCATCGGGATCTGGCCGTCGTTGACCTGCGCGACGGTGTTGGCGATGAACGCCTTCCAGTCGGCGGGCACCATCACGAGGTCGACGCCGGCGTTGATCGCCTGCGGGCAGCTCGCGTTGGTGCAGCCGGGAACCTGGCCGATGCCGTTCCAGTCCGACACGACGAGGCCGTCGAAGCCCATCTTGCCCTTGAGGATCTGGTTCAGTGCTTTGTCGCTGCCGGTGAGCTTGCCCTCGTTGATGCCGTCCTCGGCGTTGGTCCAGCTGTTGAACGACACCATCACGGTCTGGGTGCCGGCGGCGAGTGCGCCGTAGTAGCCCTGGCCGTGGATGTTGATCATGTCGGCCTCGGACGAGGAGTTCACGCCCTGGTCCTGGCCCTTGATCGTGCCGCCGTCGCCGATGTAGTGCTTGGCGGTGGCGATCACGCCGTTGTAGGTGATGCGCTTGGTGGCGCCGTCCTGCAGGCCGTTGATGGCCTCGTAGCCGTAGGCGCGGGTGATGCGCGGGTCCTCGGAGAAGCCCTCGTACGTGCGGCCCCAGCGGTCGTCCTGCACCACGGCGAGCGTGGGGGCGAAGGCCCAGTCCTGGCCGGTGGCGCGGATCTGGCGCGCGGTGGCGTTCTCGACGTCTCGGACCAGGCACGAGTCGTGGGCGGCGCCGAGCGCGATGTTCTGCGGGAAGACGGTGGCGCCGTAGACGTTGTTGTTGCCGTGCACGGCGTCGATGCCCCAGATCACGGGGATCTTCGTGCGGCTGGTCTTCGACGCGCTCCAGTACGCGTCGGCGAGGTTGAGCCAGTCCTGCTGCGTGGCGTGCTTGTTGCCGCCGGGCCACGAGCCGCCGCCGTTGAGCACCGAGCCGATGGCGTACTGCTTGACCTCGTCGGGGGTGATCGCGTTGATCTCGGGCTGTGTCATCTGCCCGACCTTCTCCTCCAGCGTCATGCCGGAGAGGATCTTCGCGATGCGCGCCTCGTCTTGCGGGTTCTTCTGCATTTTGCTGTCGACCTTCGGCCAGTCCGAAAGCGTCGGCAGGGTGTTCTCGATGCGCGCGCAGCCGTTCTTGTCGAGCGCGGGTTGCCCGATCTCGGGCTGCGCGGCGGCCGGTGCGGCCGGCGTGGCGGGGGCGGGCGCCGCGTTCGCCACACCGCCCAGCAGGGTGAGGCTCGCGAGCGCGGCGAACGTGGTCCTTCGGGCCCGGGACCACCCGGGGGATCTTCTGGCCATCGACAGTCCGTTCTGCAGAGGGCGGCGGGGACGGGCCCAAAGCGGGCCTTGGCGATCCTGACCGGACAAAGAGGATGGCGTCAAGAGGTCCGGACCCTACGGAAGTCCGTTATTTCTCGACTCGAATTAAGGTGTGATCGCACCTGGGTCACGGATGGACCAGACCAGTGCGCGTCCCGGGCAGATTCGGGTGGCCGCGAAGGCAGACTTCGCGGGACCGTCAGCGGATCGCGTCGGTGGGGAGTACCGCGTGCACGCCCCAGGTCTGGTTGGCGATCTGAGTGACGCGCAGGTCGACCACCGGGCTCGCGAGCGCCAGCGCGGTGGGGCGGTCGAGGTCGTAGAGCTTCTCCAGCCACGTGAGCATCGCGCCGAGCGCCTCGGCGGTGGCCTCGTTGAGGTCGGTGTGGAAGCCGAACGTGATGCGCCCGGCGGGCGTCTCGGCGTGGATGCCGGGCACGGGCCGGTCGGTGGTGAGGTCCAGGGTGAGCTCGGTGGTCATCGGGCATTCGATCGCGGTGCCGCCGACCTCGCCGTCGCCCTGGGCCGCGTGCCCGTCGCCGGCGAGCAGCCGCGCGCCGGGCACCGTGACGGGCAGGTACAGCGTCGAGCCCGCCACGAGCTCGCGGCAGTCGATGTTGCCGCCGCCTTCCGGGCGCGGCGGCACGGTGGAGTGGTCGCCCGGCTCGGCCGGCGGCAGGCCGATCACGCCGAGGAAGGGCGCGAGCGCCACGGTCTGGCCGCGGTCGTTGGTGCCGGTGCGCTCGCCGGCGTCGAGCTCCCACAGCAGCCGTCCGGGCGGGCCGCCGGCGACGCCGAGCTTCTGCGTGAGCCAGTTGTCCTTCGACGCCGACACGGTCCAGCCCCAGTCGCCGGGCCGCAGGTCGTCCAGGTGCACGGCGAGCACCGTGCCCGGCTCCGCGCCGCGCACGGCGATCGGGCCGGTGAGGCAGTGGCCGCGGCTCGGGTCGATCATCCGCGGCCGCTGTTCGCCGGGTGTGCGCTGGCGTTCCAGGAACCCGTGGCAGTCCAGCGATCCGACCACGACCGTGTCCCCGGGGTCGACGGTCAGGACGGGCTCGGTGTCCCGGTTGAAGACGTCGATCGTGGTTTCCCGGGTCGGGTCGAGGTGGTGCCGGGCCATGTGCGCGCTCCCTGGGGTCGGTGCTCGCCCCGGATCGTCGCACGGACACTCGTCCGCCGGTGCCGCCGAGTGAGAAATGCCGCCAGGCGGCCGAGGCGTTCGCCGGAGTCGCGGTGGTCGCGGGGCGTCTGATGTTCGAGCTGCCAGGCCAGGTTCGGGGTGATCACGGTGCGCTCCCTTGTCGTCGGGCTGTCGTGGGGACGACAAACCGGAAGGCCCGAAACCGACACCGCACGGCTAACTCGTGCGATTCGCCCGTTCAACGGCGGCGCCGGCGACCACCGACGCGAACACGCTCAGCGCCACGATCAGCTCGGCCCAGAGGAACGCCGTGTAGTCGAGCAGCGTGCCGATCGGCGGCGAGCCCGGAGCGGCGTTGCGGAAGGAGGCCAGCGCGAACAGCGACGCGGCCATGAACCCGAACGCCGGCCACACCAGCCCGCGGCGGCGCGCGACGAGGTGGCGCGCGCCGAGCGCCACCGCGACGGCGATCGCCCACATCGCGAACATCATGAACAGCGCGAACACGAGCACGCTCGTCGCGCGGGTGAGGCGGATGTCGAGGCCGCCGGAGCTGTCGGAGCCGGTCACCGTGAGGCCGAACAGACTGTCGACCTTGACCAGCGTGAGCAGCACCGGCACCGGCTTGCCGTCCTGCACGGCGGCGAACTGGATGTGGCTCTCGTAGCCGTCGAACGGGTAGTCGGTGATCGCGCCGCCCGTCAGCGCGATCGGCAGGTCGGCGCTCGCGATCCGCTCGTGGGCGGGGAACGTCTGGTCACCGCGCAGGCTCGAGGAGTTCAGCAACGTGAGGTCGCTCGCCGGCGCGACCCCGTCGTCCTCGCCGAGCCGCCCGCGCGGCACCACGAGCACCCGCAACGTCACCTCCCGCGCGACGGCGTCGACCTTCTGCACCGTGGCGTTCACGTCGATCCGGTCGGGCTCCTCCGTGCCGATGGAGTGCCACGTGTCCCCGGCCGTGCGCTCGGCGGAGTGCACCCACACCCCGGCCCCCGCCGAGAGCCCGATGCCCACCAGTACGCCTGCGGCCCAGGCCACGCCTTTCCATCTCATGGCGGTGATGGTGACACCGGCGGTCCCGGCGCGCTCCTCCGCTCACGCAGGCGGGTGACCCCGGACAGCAGGGGAGACGAACCGGTTCGTATCCTCAACCCATGGCGTTCTTCACGGTGGCCCGCCACGGGCGGTGGACGTTCTCCGGGCCGGACGGCGAGCCATTCCCGTCGATCGGGGTCGCTCACGCGCACGACACGAACCTCCGATACCCGCACAATCAGGACATCTGGCGCACGCGCTACGGCGGCTCGCGCGAGAAGTGGCTTCGCGACGGCCCAGGCGCGGACCTGCGCGCCTGGGGGTTCACCACGGTCGGCTCGACCGCGGAGTACATCGGCGGCACCGGGCTCGGCGTCACGGGCACCGTGGTGGACCTGGGGCACGCGGAGGACCTGCCGGGCGCGGACGTCGCCGAGGCCGGGTTGCCGTACGTGCAGGCGTTGCGGATCGCGGAGATCGAGTCGTGGAACGGGCACCCGGCCTACCGCGATCCGCGTTCGCCCGCGTTCGCCGAGTACTGCGAGCACCTGGCCCGCACGCTGTGCCGCCCGGAGGATCCGTTGCTGCTCGGGTACTTCCTCGTCGACGGGCCGGCCTGGGCGCGCCACCCGACGGGCGCCGGCTGGCCCGGCCCGCTCGCCGAGACGGCCGAGGCGTACTACGCCACTGCCACTGCGGCGATCCGCCGCCACGACCCGAACCACCTGATCCTCGGCGACCGCTTCGGGACGAAAGCGGGCGCACCGGACGAAGTCCTCGATGCCGCCGCGAAGCACGTCGACGTCCTGTCGGTGCAGACGTTCCCGGGCCCGGGCGCGCTCGACACGGCGCTGGAGACGCTCGAACGCTGGCACTCCAAGACCGGCCTGCCGGTGCTCGTCGCCGACACCGGCAACTGGTGCCCCACGCGGCTGAGCCCGCACCGCACCGGCAGCATGCGCGACCAGGCCGACCGCGCCGCCGGGTACGTCCGCACCGCCGAGGCGTTCGCCGCGCTGGACTGGTGCCTGGGCTGGCACTGGTGCGCCTACGTCGAAAACCCGCAGCGTGGCTGGGGCCTGAAGGATCCGTGGGACGAGCCCTACGCCGACCTCGTCGGCCCGATCACCGAGGTCAACCGGCGCGTGGCCGCCGGTTGGGCGGTGCGCGGTGCCTGACGCCACCCGCCGCAACCCCCAGACCCACCGCGCGATCCTCGACGCCGCCTGGGACCTCACCGTCGCCGGCGGCTGGGCCGCGGTGAGCGTCGACGCCATCGCCGCGCGTGCCGGCGTCGGCAAGCGCACCGTGTACCGCTGGTGGACCGGCAAAGCCGCCGTGGTGCTCGAAGCCTTCCTCGACCACGCCCGCGCCAACCCGGTCACCACGCGCGCCACCACCGCCGAAGGCCTGCTGCGCGCCCACGCCCGCCACTTCGCCGACCTCTACGTGGACACGGTGCTGGGCCGCGTCTTCACCGGCCTGCTCGGCGCCGCTCAGCAGGACCCCGACCTCGCCGCCCGCCTCGACGAGCACTGGTTCGAGCCCCGCCGCGCCCCCGTCCGCGCCGCGGTACGCGAGATCGTCGGTCCCGACGCCGACGTGGACCTGCTGCTGGACTTGGTCTTCGCACCCCTGCACTACCGCTTGCTCACCGGCCGCCGCCCGCTCGACCACGCCTACGCGGACGCCGTCGTCACGGCGGCTCTGCACGGGGTACTAGGTTGACGATCGAGAGCCAGCAAGCTGATCGACAGGAGTGACATGCGCAAGGAGAAGGTGGACGTCCCGGCCGCCGACGGGGTCGCCGACTCGTACCTGGTCGTTCCCGACGGCGGGCCGCACCCCGGGGTGCTGCTGTTCATCGACGCGTTCGGGCTGCGGCCGCGGATCGAGGAGATGGCGGAGCGAATCGCGGAGGCCGGCTACGCCGTGCTCGCCCCGAACCTGCTCTACCGCGGCGGCCCGGCGCCGCAGATCGACGTTTCGGAGCTGGGCGATCCGGACAAGCGGGGCGAGATCTTCGGCAAGATCATGCCGCTGATCCAGGCCCTGGGCACGGAAAACGCGATCCAGCGTGACGCCCAGATGTACCTCGACTTCTTCGCGGCGCAGGAAGGTGTCGCGGAGGGACCGGTCGTGATCACGGGCTACTGCATGGGCGGCACCAACGCCCTGCGCGTGATCGAGGCGTTCCCCGAGCGCGTCAAGGCGATCGCGGCGTTCCACGCGGGCGGGGTGGTCACGGACGGGCCCGACAGCGCGCACCTGGGCGTCGGCTCGATCACCGGCGAGGTGTACTTCGGGCACGCCGACCGGGACCACTCGATGTCGGCCGAGCAGATCAAGACGCTGGAGGCCGCGCTCGACGAGGCCGGGGTCACGTACCGCTCGGAGGTCTACGAGGGCGCGACCCACGGGTACACCATGACCGACACGGCGGCCTACGACGAGGCCGGCGAGAAGCGGCACTGGGAGAACCTGTTCGCGCTGCTGGAGCGCGTGAAGTGAGCCAGGGGCGGGGCGGCTCGCGAAGAGCTGCCCCGCCCGCTGGTCAGTCCCGACTGCGGTGGAAGATCATCCGGTAGCCGACGAGGATGATCAGCGCGCCGAGGATGGCCAGGCCCCACGTGCGCAGGTCGAAGAACGTGCCCAGCTGCACGTGGAACAGCGTCTTGCCGACCCAGCCGCCCACGAACGCGCCGCCGATGCCGAGCAGGATCGTGATGATGCAGCCGCCGGGGTCCTTGCCCGGCATGAGCGCCTTCGCGATCAGCCCCGCGATCAAGCCCAGCACGATCCAGCTGATGATTCCCATGACTGTCCTCCCGGCCGCGGTGCGGCGTCGAACTCCGGCGCGAACCGCGCGTTCTTGAGCGCACAGGATGGCAGGCACCCGAACGGGTGGCGCGGCGAGTGGACCGGACGTGACCTGGATCTCACCCGGAGGCTCGCTGGTGGCCGGATCGAGAGTATCCACAGTGGACACGCGGCCCGCTCGATCGGCGGCGGGTGCGGACATCTGGGACCGTGGAGGTATAGACCCCGTCCGACCCCCCGCACGCGCCGAACAGAGGAGCGGTCCATGACCCAGCCCGTACCGGTCACGAAGAATCCCGACAAAGGATATCTGGCCGTGCTCGGCTGGAGTCTCAACGCGATCGAGGCACTCGACCGATTCGACCGCCGCTACATCGTGGTCGCGCCCGACTGGGCGGAGCAATACTGCGCGGAACACGACATCCCTTACCTGCCGTGGAACTTCGAGAGACTCAACGACCGGTCGATGGAGATCGCCGAGACCCTGAAGCAGGAAGGGGTCGACGTCGCCATCCCGCTGTTCGAGGAGACGGTGGAGTGGGCCGGCGCGATCAACTCCGTGCTGATGGACAACCCGCGCCTGTTCGGGCAGGCAATGTTGTTGCGGGACAAGGCTTTGATGAAGCGCCGCGCGCAGCTGGGCGGCATCCGCGTCGGCATCTTCGAGGAGGCCCACGCGCGTGACGACGTGGTGCGGTTCCTCAAGCGCGTCAACCAGACGCTGCTCAAGCTCGACGGCGACCCCAACGACCCGATCCACCTCAAGGCGTTCGACAAGGCCGGCTGCCTGGGCCACCGCGTGATCCGCACGCCCGACGAGATCGACATGATCCCGGAGGAGGAGTTCCCCGTCCTCATGGAATCCCACCTCGACGGCTGGGAGTTCGCCGTCGAAGCGTGGATCCACGACGGGAAGATCAAGTTCCTCAACATCTCCGAGTACGTCACGCTCGGGTACTCGGTGTTCGTGCCCGCGACGCCGGAGCTGGAGCGCTACCGGCCGCAGATCACCGCACAGATCGAGAAGCTCGTGAAGACCTTCGACATCGAGTTCGGGTTCGTGCACCCCGAGTACTTCGTGACCAGCGACGGCGAGATGTACTTCGGCGAGGTGGCCTACCGCCCGCCGGGCTTCAAGGTTTTCGAGCTGCTCGAACGCGCCTACGGCTTCAACGCCTACCAGGCGTTGGCGCTCGCGTTCGACCCGAAGACGACCGAGGAGGAGATCGACGCGTTCTTCCCGCGCGAGGTCGTCGACGCGGCAGGTGTCGCCGGCTGCTTCGGGGTCTACCCTCGGCGGCGGGTCGTCAGCGAGCTGAGGATCCCGGAAGAAACCGAAGACGACGACTACTACGAGTCCCACGACCTGTCGGCGCCGCCGGAGGAGACGGTGACCAAGCGGACCGCGTTCGGTACCCACTGGGGACTGCTGTACTTCTTCGGTGACGACGCCTACCGGATGCGCGAAACGCTGAAGAAGCAGGAAGAGCTCGACTTCTACGTCTGAGCACCAGACGGGAGAGCCGACCGGGGTAACACCAGTGAATCCGAACGCCGACGCCACGAAGGGCACCACCCTCGCCAAACGGGTGGCTTCGCTCGACGACGCCGTCCAGGCCATGGCCGAGACGCGCGACTTCGGCAAGCACACGAAGCTGCGGCGCGTGCTGGAGGCCCTGCGGCGCGTGCTGCTGCAGCCCGGCGGGGCCGCCGCCGTGCAGGCCCGCGCGCAGGCGCTGGACGAAGCCGGTCTCTACCAGGGCACCGACTGGGCCTCGCCGGAGATCCTCCTGCCGGCGCTGGTCGGCCCCGGGCTGCACAGCGGGGAAGCGGACACCGTCGTGATCGAGGCGGCGAGCGAGCTGCGCATGCTCGCCGTGGCGCTGGGGGAGTACACCCACCCGACGCTGTCCGCCGAGGATGCCCGAGGGTTCCTGTCCCAGGTCCTGGCGATGAACCTGGAGCTGCTGTTCACCCCGCCCACCGAGGCCGAGCGGGCGCACGAGGGCCGCACCGCGCAGCTCATCCGCGCGCTGTTCCGCCACGTGGCCGACGGGATCGGCTACGCCAGCGTGCTCGACAAGCTGGTCGAGGAGATCTGGCGGATCCTGCGCCAGCGCCCGATCCAGGTCGAGCAGGTGCAGTCGCTGATCACGCGGATCTCCGTCTACCGCGGCGACCCCGAGGTCGACCTCGGCCCGAACTCCGGGCAGGGGCTCGACCGGCTCATCACGAGCCTGTTCGGCACCACCGAGGCCTGCCGGGAGGACCCGGGCTTCGAAGTCTTCCGCTCGCGGCTCGAGGCGATGGACGCCGGTGGCCTGCAGTACGAGGCGTCCGGCTTCGCCCGCGCGATGCACGACACCGGGCTGGTTTCGCCGTACCACGCCGAGCTGCTGCGGTTCGTGCGCCACGAGGGCGACTACCTCGTCGCGGAGGCGCTCGGGCTGTCCGACACCGGCCGCAACTGCCTGCTGCGCTACCGCGATCTCGTGCACCAGCTCATCGAGGAGGCCGTGCACCCGGAGACCGCGCAGTGCGTCTACGGCCTCGCGCTGCTGCTCGACCGCGGCATCCTGCACGAGCCCCCGGTGGTTCCCGCGTTGTGGCGCCAGCTGGCCCTCACCCTCGGACCGGCCGCGCGTGAACGGCTCACGGCCGTGTTCGGCCCCGCGCCCGACGCGAAGGCGCGCCTGACCGCCGGCGTGCTGTCGATGCTCGGCCTGCCGCTCGGCGTCGGCCAGGGCGACAACCCGACCTGCCAGTCGGCCCGCGCGCTGTCGATGTGGGCGGGCAACGACCCGGACTACCTGCTGCAGATGGTCGTGTGGGCGGCCCGTGACGACGAGATCACCATGCACTTCGAGGGCCAGCCGATCTCCTCACGCGAAAGCGAGGGCGGCATCGCGCGCAAGCTGCCCGTGGACCTCGACCCGGTGTCGTTGCTCGTGGTGCCCCACCTCGACCGCATCTACGCCGAGATGGGCCGGCGCTGCGTCGACCGGCCCGGCGACCCGCACCGCTGGGTCAACCCCGAGTTCCACGGCTGGTGGGCGTTCCGCGGCTTCCGCATCAACGTCGACGTCGCCACCGGGAACCTCATCGACCTCGACGAGTTCCTGCGCGCCTTCCACGCCAGCTACCACCCGGCCTACAACGGCGACCAGCCGCTGATCCACCCGCAGCCGGCCGGCGTCGCCGTCACCGACAGCGCGGCCCGCTACGTCGGCTGGCACGCGATCACGATCCTGCGCGTCGCGCCCGACCCGCACGACGTGATGCGCGTGTACTTCTTCAACCCCAACAACGACAGCGGACAGGACTGGGGCGACGGCGTGGTCGTCTCCACCGCCGGCAACGGCGAACGCTTCGGCGAGGCCTCACTGGCGTTCGACCAGTTCGCCTCGCGGCTCTACCTCTTCCACGTGGACCCGCTCGAACACGGCGAGCCGGAGAAGGTGCCAGCCGAGGACGTCGAGCGGATCGTCGGGTACCTCGAGCGCAGCTGGGGCGCCGACCGGCTGCCGGCGGGGAGCCTGCAGGCCGCGCCGCCGCCTCACTGAGCCAGATAACCCCCGTCCACGACCAGCTCGGAACCGGTCACGAAGCTCGACTCGTCGCTGGCCAGGAACAACGCGCCGTTGGCGACCTCCTGGGGGTCTCCGGCGCGGCCCATCGGGGTCTGGCCGATCACGAACTCGTTGATCTCCGGGTCCTGCGCCTCGGTGAGCGGCGTGCGGATGAAGCCGGGGTGCAGGGAGTTCACACGGATGTTCTCGCGCGCGTAGGTGATCGCCGCGCTCTTCGACATGTTCCGCACCGCGCCCTTGGTCGCGTGGTAGGCGTGGGCGCCCGCGACGGCGACGGAGCCCCAGATCGACGAGACGTTGATGATCGAGCCGCCGCCGTTGCGCTGCATCAGCGGGACGACCTCGCGCATGCCGAGCCACACGCCGGTCTGGTTGATCGCCACCACCTGCTGCCACTTCTCGAGCGAGAGCTCGTGCAGAGACTCGTACGCGATCACCCCGGCGTTGTTGGCCAGCACGTCGACGCGGCCGTGGCGGTCAGCGACGTCGCCGACGACGCGGGCCCAGTCGGTGTCGCTGGCGACGTCGAGGCGGTGGTACTCGACGCCGTCGGCGAACCCGTTCGCCTCGGAGCGACCGGTGGCGATCACGGTGGCGCCTTCGCGGGCGAAGGTGTCGGCGATGGTGCGGCCGATGCCGCGGCCGGCGCCGGTGACGAGGGCGACCTTGCCCTGCAGACGGTTCATGGTTCCTCGCTCGAAGCACGGAAGAGGGGAGGCTGTCCGGCTCAGCTTCGCCCGTCGCGGGGATGTCGTGGTCGCTCAGTGTGAGACGCGGATGTGTCATTTTGCGACGGCGCGTGGCGGGCGGCTCCCGCGTGGTGATGCTGGGTGGACCGGCGCCCGGACGGGCACCGGACACCCCTGTGACCTCGCTGCCGAAGCGGATTCCCCTCCAGGAGAGCCCATGACGTTGCCCGAGCCGACGGACCTGCTCGGCCAGATCTACGCCGGGTGGGCGGTCGAGATGAACCGCCACCCGGACATGTCGGTGGAGCTGCTGCGGATCGTCTTCGACGACTGGCAGCGCGCGACCGCCGAACCCGAGGGCGTGTCCTACGCCCACACCGAACTCGGTGGCGTGCCCGGCATCTTCGTGACGCCCGAGGGCGCCGACGCAGACCAGGTGCTGTTGTTCTTCCACGGCGGCGGCTTCGCGCTCGGGTCGTCCGCGAGTCACCGCAAGCTCGCCGGCCACCTCGCGAAAGCCTGTGGCACCACGGCTTTCGTCGCCGACTTCCGCCTCGCGCCCGAGCACCCGTACCCGGCGGCGCTGCAAGACGGCGTCAAGGCGTTCGACGCGCTGCTCGCGCGCGGCCACCGCGTCCGCGACATCACGCCGGTCGGCGACAGCGCCGGCGCGAACCTCGCCGTCGCCACCGTGCTGAAGCTGCGCGAAGACGGCCGCGAGCTGCCCGCCCAGGTCATCACGCTCTCGCCGTGGCTCGACATGGAGAACAGCGGGACCACGATCGAGACCAACAACGACACCGATTTCCTCATCGCGCGCGAAGGCCTGCAGGCCAACATCGACCGCTACCTCAGCGGCGGTGCCGACCCGCGCGACCCGCTCGTGAACCCGCTCTACGCCGACCTCACCGGCTTCCCGCGGCTCTACATCAGCGCCGCCGACACCGAGTCGCTCTACGAGGACAGCGTGCGGTTCCACGCGCTCGCCACCAAGCACGGCGTCGACGTCACCTTCGTCGTCGGCGAGGGGATGCAGCACGTCTACCCGTTCCTCGCGGGCCGCCACCCGCGCGCGGACCAGGAGATCCGGACCATCGCGGACTTCTACCGCGCGGGCCGCTGAGACTTTTCCACCATCACCGAAGGGATCACCATGCCGTCCACTCAGGACACCAGCTTCGACGCCATCGTGATCGGCGCCGGCTTCTCGGGGCTGGCGATGTTGCACCACTTCAACCAGCTCGGCCTGCGCTCGGTCGTGCTCGACTCCGCGGACGGCGTCGGCGGCACGTGGTACTGGAACACCTACCCGGGCGCCCGCACCGACAGCGAGTTCTACTACTACTCGTTCTCCTTCTCGAAGGAGGTCCGCGAGGAGTGGACGTGGCAGGAGCGCTACCCGTCGCAGCCGGAGGTGAAGGCGTACCTGGAGTTCGTCGCGCGCCGGCTAGACCTGTACAAGGACATCCGCTTCGGGACGAAGGTCGAGACGGCCGCCTACGACGAGGACGCGAACCTGTGGTCGGTGACGACCGCCGACGGCCAGGTCCTCACCGCGGAGTACCTGGTCAGCGGCATGGGTGTGCTGTCCGCGCCGAACCTGCCCGACATCCCGGGCGCGAGCACGTTCGCCGGCGAGAGCTACCACACCTCGCGCTGGCCGCGTGATCGTGAAGTCGACCTGCGGGGCAAGCGCGTCGGTGTGCTCGGCCTCGGCGCGTCGGGCGTGCAGCTGGTCCCGGTGGTCGCCGAGACCGCCGGTGAGCTGTTCGTGTTCCAGCGCACGCCGAACTACGTCGTCGCGAGCTCCAACCGGGCCGTCGACGAGCAGTGGATGAACGAGGTCCGCGAGAACTACGACGAGAGCTTCGAGAAGGCGTTCGACCACGGGTTCGCCGTGCCGTTCGTCAAGCCGGAGCTCGGTGCGAAGGACGCGAGCGCCGAGGAACGCGAGCGCGTGTTCGAGCAGGGCTGGGCCGAGGGCGGCTTCCACTTCATGCTGGAGACGTTCAACGACCTGGCCGTGGACCAGGAGTCGAACGACCACGCGTCGGACTTCATCCGGCGCAAGATCCGCGAGACCGTGACGGACCCGGCGACCGCGGAGCTGCTGTGCCCCAAGGACTACCCGTTCAACGGCAAGCGCCCGCCGGGCGGCCACAGCTACTACGAAGCCTACAACCGCGAGAACGTGCACCTGATCGACGTGAAGACCCGCGGCATCGACGAGATCACGCCGGACGGCATCGTGGTCGGCGGCGAGCTGTACGAGCTCGACGTGCTGATCTTCGCGACCGGCTTCGATGCCATGACCGGCACGCTCACCCGCATCGACATCGTCGGGCGCGACGGCGAGGTGCTGCGCGAGCACTGGGCCGACGGCATCAAGACCAACCTCGGCCTCTCGGCCCACGGCTTCCCGAACTTCTTCATGATCCTCGGGCCGCAGACGCCGTACGCGAACCTGCCGGTGGCCATCCAGGCCGGCGTGGGCTGGATCGCCGACGCCGTCGAGTACGCCCGTGAGCACGGAATCGAGCGGCTGGAGTCCACGGCGGAGGCCGAGCGCGAGTGGGCCGAGGAGGTCAACCGCGCCGGCTCGGCGACGATCATGGCCAGCGGCGCCAAGGCCAACGCGTGGTTCATCGGCGCGAACATCCCGGGCAAACCACTGGAGTTCAACGTCTACATGGGAGGCGCGGACGCGTACTTCCGCCGCTGCGCCGAGATCGCCGACGCCGGCTACCCGGGGTTCGTGCCCCAGACCGCCGACGCGTGAGACAGGAGACGGCCATGCCCCGCTTGGCGGGCAAGACGGCGATCGTGACCGGTGCGTCGTCCGGGATGGGCCGGGCGACCGCGGAGCTGTTCGCCGCGGAGGGCGCGCGGGTCGCGCTCACCGACGTGGACGCGGACCAGGGCGTGGCGGCGGCACGGGAAATCGGCGCCGCCGCTCGGTTCTACGCGGTGGACGTGCGCGACGAGAAGTCGATCGAGCGCGCCTACACCGAGATCGTGGCGGAGTTCGGCAAGCTCGACATCCTGGTCAACTGCGCCGGCGTGATCGGCGTGGACAAGCCCACGCACGAGGTCACCGAGGCCGAGTGGGACGCGCTGTTCGCAGTGGACGTGAAGGGCGTGTTCTTCTCGACCAAGCACGCCGTGCCGCACCTGATCGAGAACGGCGGCGGCAGCATCGTCAACTACTCCTCGATCTACGGCCTCGTCGGCAACGACGAGTTCACGCCGTACCACGTGGCCAAGGGCGCGGTGACGATGCAGACGCGCCAGGACGCGGCGATGTACGGCAAGTACGACATCCGCGTGAACTCCGTGCACCCGAGCACCGTGCTCACCCCGCTGGTCGAGGGGATCGCCGAGGCGTACGAGGGCGGCCTGCCCGCCTACGAACGCATGATGACCGCGAACCAGTCCCTGCGCCGGCTCGGGCGCCCGATCGACGTTGCCTACGCCGTGCTCTACCTCGCCTCCGACGAGGCCGCCTGGGTCACCGGCGTGAACCTCCCCGTCGACGGCGGCTACACCGCGCGCTGAGCGCGCCGAGAAAGGACGACAACCATGACCGCACTGGCCGAATCCCCGGCCGGGCTCTTCGCCGGGCACGAAGTACCGCTCGGGCTCTACCTCAACGGCGAGTGGACGCACCCGGGCAAGACCTTCGAGGTGCTCAACCCGAGCACCGGGAAGCCGCTCGCCGAGGTCGCCGACGGAGGCCCGGAGCACGCGCTGGCCGCGCTCGACCACGCCGTGGCGGCGCAGGACGCGTGGCGGCACTGGTCGCCGCGCGAGCGCGCCACGCTGTTCCACCGCGCCCACGCGCTGCTCGCCGAGCGGGCCGACGCGTTCGCCGACGTGATGGTGCTGGAGAGCGGCAAGCCCCGCACCGAGGCGGCGGGGGAGTTCGCTCTCTCGGCCGGGTTCTTCCTCTGGTACGCCGAGCAGATCGCGCACCTGCACGGCACGTACGCGCCCGGCTCGCCCGGCGGGTACCGCGTGGTCACCACCCACCAGCCGGTGGGTCCGAGCTTCCTCGTCACGCCGTGGAACTTCCCGCTGCTGATGGTGGCGCGCAAGGGCGGCGCGGCGCTCGCGGCCGGCTGCACGGTCGTGGTCAAGTCGGCCAAGGAGACGCCGTTGACGGCGGCGCTGTTCATCCGGACGCTGCACGACGCCGGCTTCCCGCCCGGCGCGGTGAACCTCGTGCACACCAGCGACTCCGCCGCGGTGTCCGACGTCGTGCTCGCCGACCGGCGGCTGCGCAAGATCAGCTTCACCGGGTCGACCGGCGTCGGCAGCCTGCTGCTGGCCAAAGCGGCCCAGCACATCGTGAACTCCTCGATGGAGCTCGGCGGCGACGGGCCGTTCGTGGTGCTCGACGACGCCGACGTGGACCTGGCCGTGCGCGAGGCGATCGCGTGCAAGTTCCGCAACGCGGGGCAGGCGTGCGTCGCGGCCAACCGGATCATCCTGCACCGCGCGATCGCCGACGAGTTCACGGAGAAGTTCGTCGCGGCCACGCGGGCGCTGCGCGTCGGTGACGGGTTCGAGGACGGCGTTGACGTCGGCCCGATCATCACGCCGCTCCAGCTGGAGCGTGTGCAGTCGCTGGTGGACACCTTCACCGCGGCCGGCGCCGAGCTGCTCGCCGGCGGAAACCGCATCGAGTCGGCCGGCAACTTCTACGAGCCGACCGTGCTGCGGCTGCGCGAGGCGGATCCCGCGCTGTGCAACCAGGAGCTCTTCGCCCCGGTCGCCGCGCTGTTCACCGTGGACTCGGTGAGGGAGGCGCTGGACTTCGCCAACGACACGACCTACGGACTCGCGTCGTACCTGTTCACGAAGGACCTGTCGCGCGCCTTCGCGATCGCCGAACGGCTGGACTTCGGCATGGTCGGCATCAACCGCGGCATCATGGCCGACCCGGCCGCCGCGTTCGGCGGCGTCAAGGAGTCGGGCCTCGGGCGCGAGGGCGGCCACGACGGCATCTACGAGTTCCTCGAGCCGAAGTACCTGGCCGTGACCGTGAACGAAGAGGAGGTGGGCGTGTGAGCTCCGAAACCCTGGGCCTGCTGCGCCAGCCCAAGACCGTCCTGTTCGGACCCGGCCGCCGCGCGCAGCTGCCGTACCTGGTGAAGCCGCTGGGCCGCACGGTGCTGGTGTGCACCGACGAGCGGATGGCCGGCAGCCCCGAGTTCGCCGGGATCCGCGACTCGCTGACCGGCCAGGGTCTCGACGTGCGCGTGTTCTCGCGCGTCGAGCCGGACCTGCCGCGCGAGAACGTGGAGGCGCTGCTCGCGGAGGTGGACGGCGGGGAGATCGACGCGGTGATCGGCCTGGGCGGCGGCAGCTGCCTGGACTTCGCCAAGGTCGCGTCGATCATGCTCAAGCGCGGCGGGAACGTCGCGGACCTCTACGGTGAGAACCTCGTCGAGGGCCCGGGCCTGCCGCTGGTCACCGTGCCCACCACGGGCGGGACCGGCGCCGAGGTCACCTGCATCGCCGTGGTGTTCGACGCGGACAAGGGCATGAAGGTCGGGGTGGCGAGCCCGTACCTCGAACCGTACGCGGCGGTCGTCGATCCGGAGCTCACGCTGAGCTGCCCGCCGGGGCTGACCGCCGCCACCGGTGCCGACGCGCTCTCGCACCTCGTCGAGTCGTTCACCGCGCGCGAGAAGCACCCTGACGCCGAGCACCTGCACCGCCACCTCTACGCCGGCAAGAACGTGCTGACCGACCTGTACGCGTTGCGCGGCTTCACGTTGCTGGGCAGCTCGCTGGAGCGCGTCGCGAAGGACCCGGCGGACCTGGCCGCGCGGACCGACACGATGCTCGGCGCGCTGAGCGCGGGCATGGCCATCAACACCGCGGGAACGGCGGCCGCGCACGCTATCCAGTCCCCGATCGGAGCGCTCACGCACACCGCGCACGGCTTCGGCGTAGGGGCGCTGCTGCCGTACGTGATGCGCTTCAACCTCCCCGGGCGGGAGGCGGAGTTCGCCGAGATCGGGCGGGCGTTCGGCATCGCCGATCCGGCGTTGTCGCAGACGCAGCGCGCGCGGGCGGCGATCGAGCGGATCGAGGAGATCCTGGGTGCGCTCGGCGTGCCGCTGAACCTGAAGGACCTGGGCCTCGAACCGGACCGCTTCGGGTTCGTGGCCGAGCAGGCGATGCTCGCCACGCGGCTGACCGCGAACAACCCGCGCGAGCTCACGGAGTCCGCGATCGTCGAGATCCTCAAGCGGGGATACGCCGACGACCGCACGTGGTGGGAGCTGTGACCGATGACCCCGTCGAACCGGTCGCGGTCATCGGCACGGGCGCGATCGGCGTCGGGTTCCTCGTGCTGTTCGCCCTGGCCGGGGTCCCGGTGCGGGCGTGGGACGCGGACGCGGCGGCCTACGACCGGGCCCGCGCGGCCGTGGCCGATCGACTGGCGCTGCTCGGGAAACACGGCCTGCTCCCCGGGAAACTCGCGGAGATCTCCTACTACGAGCAGCTGGACGAGGCTGTCGACGGCGTCGCGCTGGTGCAGGAATGTGCGGCCGAGAATGTGGTGGTGAAGCGCGCGTTGTTCGCCGACCTGGCCGCTCGCGCCGGTCCGGACACGGTGCTCGCCAGTTCCAGCTCGGCGCTGGTCCCGAGCTCGTTCGGCACGGGCTTCGGCGGCCGGGTGCTCGGCGCGCACCCGGGCAACCCGCCGTACCTGCTGCCGGTCGTCGAGCTGATCCCGGCGCCGGACACGCGCGCGGACATCCTGGCCCGCGCGCGGGCGCTGTACGAGCGGGCGGGGATGAGACCCGTGCTGGTGCGCAAGGAGGTCGAGGGTTTCGTGTTCAACCGCCTGCAGGGCGCGCTGCTGCGCGAGGCGTACTGCCTGCTGCGCGACGGCGTGGCCGACGTCGAGGACATCGACGAGGTGGTGCGCAGCGGGCTCGGTCCACGGTGGAGCGTGATCGGTCCGTTCGAGACCGTCGACCTCAACACCCGCGGCGGCATCGCCGCGCACGCCGCGCGGATGGGCCCCGCCTACGCGCGGATGGGCGCGGAACGCGGGCAGGACGATCCGTGGACCGACGAACTCGTCGCGCTCGCGAGCAAGCAGCGCAGAGCCCTCGTGCCGCTGCACGAGTGGGACGCCCGCGTGAGCTGGCGCGACGAGCGGTTGATGCGGCTGCGGGCCGCCATGAGACCGCGCGACTGAACACGGCGAAAAACCAACAAGGCGAAAAAGCCGGAGCCGCCCCGACAACCGGGGAGGCTCCGGCTTTTTCGTGTGCGCCGGAGATCCTTTACCCCCTCGCGCGGAAAACGGTCGGGAAATCTCCGCGGCGTGTGTCAAATTGACACAGCCGCGTCTCACACTGACCGGGTCCGCACCCCCTGCGGTAGCCGACACTTTTGCCAACTCGGGGGCGGAATATCGGGAAGGCGAACATGGCGATCAAGAAGAAAACCGCGGTTGCGGCCGTTTCGGCCGCGCTGTTCCTGGGCGGCTGCGCCACGGGCGCTCCCACCGGCCAGGGCGGGAGCGAGGCCGGCGCGGACAACGCGGCCCTGCAGCAGAAAGTCGGGGTCGTCGGCACGCAGGACCAGATCCAGGACGTGGGCAAGTTCTGCGGCACGAAACCGCTCACCGTCGCGTTCGCCGACGGGTTCGGCGGCAATTCCTGGCGCAAGATCACGCGCAAGCTGTTCGAGGAAGAGGCCGCGAAGTGCCCGAACATCAAGAAGGTGCTTTACACCGACGCGCAGGGTGACACGCAGAAGGCCATTTCCGACCTCAATTCCCTCGTCGCGCAGAAGGTGGACGTGATCGTCACCTTCGTCGACGGCGGCGAGGCACTGCTGCCGACGATCAAGAAGGCGACCGCGGCCGGGGTCAAGGTCGTGCCGTTCGTGGGTTCGCCCGGTGGGGTGCCCGGCAAGGACTACGTGGACTTCGTGTCCGAGGACATCAAGACCTACGGCTCCGCCCTCGCCGAGTGGACGGTGAACGCGATGCACGGCAAGGGGAACCTGGTGATGCTCGGCGGCATCGCCGGCAACTCGTACTCCCAGGGCGTGTACCAGGGCGTGCTCGACGCGGTGAAGAAGCACCCGGACGTGAAGCTGCTCAACACCGACGGCCCCGTCGCCACCGACTGGGAGCCGGGCAAGACCCAGCAGGTCGTGGCCGGGCTCATCACCAAGTACGGCACCATCGACGGGATCGTGTCGGACTACGGCGGCGGCTCGGTCGGCGGGGTGCGGGCGTTCATCGCGGCGAACAAGCCGCTGCCGGTGTGGTCGGCCAACGACTCCAACGAGTTCGGCTGCCTGTGGTACCAGTACAAGGACTCCCAGCCGGGCTACCAGATCGCCACGGAGTCCTCACGCAACTGGATCGTCAACGTCGCCCTCCACAAGGGACTCGCCGCGGCCAACGGCATCGCCGACGACGAACCGTCCACTTACGACCTGAAGATCATCGAGGACTCGACCGATCCGGCCAAGCAGCCGAAGTGCGAGAAGTCGCTGCCGCCGGACGCGATCCTCTCGTCCGGGCTGTCGATGCCCGACCTGCAGGCGCTGTTCAAGTGAGCGCACCGGCCCGAGGAGAAGAGGGGCGACCGTGACGCAGTTCGAAGTTCCCGTCGTCGGAGAACGCGCCGGCGAGCCGGCCGGGACCGTCGGCGCGGCCGCACCGGCGGTACTGAGCCTAACCTCGATCTCGAAGTCGTTCGGCCCCGTCCGGGCGCTGTCCGACGTGGACCTGGAGATCCGGGCCGGCGAGGTGCACGCCCTGGTCGGTGAGAACGGCGCGGGCAAGTCCACGTTGATGGCCGTCGCGTCGGGGGTCCTGGCCCCCGACGCGGGGACTGTGGTCATCGGCGGCGAGCGGCTCACGTCGGCCTCGCCCCAGCTCGCCCGCGAACTCGGTCTCGGCATCGTGCGGCAGGAGCCGGCGCTGCTGCCGGACCTGACCGTCGCGGAAAACATGGCCGTGGCGGTCGGCTACGCGCGCGTCGGAGGTCTGCGGCGCGCCCCGGCGTGGGCGCAGGAGCAGCTCGACCCGTGGGGCATGGGCATCCGCGCCCGCAGCCGCGTGGCCGAGCTGAGCGTGGAGCAGCGGTTCGTGGTCGAGATCGCCAAGGCGCTCGCGCTCGGGCCGAAGGTGCTGATCCTCGACGAGCCGACCGAGCACCTCAGCCTCGACGAGGTGCAGACGCTCTTCGACCGCGTCCGCGAATGCGTGCGCGCCGGCGCGGCCGTCGTCTACATCTCCCACCGGATCCCCGAGGTGAAGCTCATCGCGGACCGGATCACGGTGCTGCGCGACGGAGCCGTGCGCGGCACGTTCGCGGCGTCCGAAGTGGACGAACAGCAGATCGTCGAGCGCGTGATCGGCCGGGCGCTGGAGACGGTGTTCCCGCCGAAGGGCGGCGGCACCGGGGAAACCGGGCTGCTGCGGGTCGAGGGACTGTCCGGCGCGGACTTCGCCGACGTGGCCTTGACCGTGCGGGCCGGCGAGATCGTCGGCCTCGCCGGCGTGCAGGGCAACGGGCAGAGCTCGGTGCTGCGCGCGCTGGCCGGGCTGGAGCCCGCCACCGGCACGGTCACGGTCGCCGGCCGGCAGGTGCGGCTCGGCAGCAACGCCGCGGCCGCGCGAGCCGGGGCGGTGTACGTGCCCGCCGACCGGCACGGCGAGGGGGTCTTCGGGCCGCTCGCCGTCGGGGAGAACACCGTGCTGGCGACGCTGGACGAGGTCACCACGGCCGGGCTGGTGTCCGGCCGGCGCGTCGACGCCGTCGCGCGCGGCGAGGTGGAGCGGCTCGGGGTGAAGACCCCGGGCGTCGCCACGCCGATCTCCGCGCTGTCGGGCGGCAACCAGCAGAAAGTCGTGCTGGCGCGCGCGATGCTCGCGAAACCACGCCTGCTGCTGGCCGAGGAGCCCACGCAGGGTGTCGACGCCGGCGCCCGCGTGGACATCTATCGGATCCTGCGCGAAGCGGCCGACGCAGGCGCGGCGGTCTTACTGCTCTCCTCGGACGGCGTCGAGCTCGAAGGGCTCTGCGACCGCGTGCTCATCATGTCGCGCGGCTCGATCGTCGCGGAGCTGGCGGGCGACGAGGTCTCGGAAGCCGCGATCACGCAGGCGGCCCTGACCGCGACCACCGTCCGGGCGCGCGTCGCGGCGCGGGCCGGGCGGTGGCTCACGGCGCACCGGTGGCTGCGCGGCGACCACACGCCCGCGGCCGTGCTCACGCTCGTGTTCCTCCTGCTCGGCCTCGTGGTCGGGGCCGGGAGCACCAGCTACTTCTCCGAGTTCAACCTCTACAACCTGCTGTTCGCCGCGGCCCCGCTGATCCTGGTCGGGACCGCGCAGCACGTGGTCGTGCTCGGCGCCGGGATCGACCTGTCCGTCGGCCCGCTCGTCGGGCTCCTGGTGGTGATCGCGTCGTTCTGGGTCGTCGCCGGGGGACCGGCGGGCATCGGGTACGCGCTGATGTTCGGCGCCGCGCTGCTCGTGGGCGTGGTCAACGGCCTGCTCGTCACCAGGTTCCGGATCAACGCGGTGGTGGCGACTTTGGCCACGTACATGGCGCTGCAAGGCGTGTATCTGACGCTGCGCAGCACCCCGGGCGGGGTGTTCCCCGACGGCGTGACGGCCCAGATCTCGCTGCGCGTCGGGGTGCTGCCGGTGGTCACGATCGGCGCGGTGGTGCTGATCGTGGTCCTGGAGTGGGCGCTGCGGCGCACGCGCTGGGGCGTGGAGCTGCGGGCGGCCGGCTCGAACCGCACGGCGGCCGAGCAGCTCGGCGTCCGCGTCGGGCGCACACAGCTGCTGTCCTACGTGGCCTCGGCGCTCCTGTGCTTCCCGGCGGCGGTGATCGTGATGGCGCAGATCGGCATCGGCGACGGGCGGCCCAGCCTCACCTACACGCTCTCGTCGATCACGATCGTCGTGCTCGCCGGGGCCAGCGTGTTCGGCGGGCGCGGGTCGTTCCTCGGCGTGCTGGCGGCGGCGCTGCTCGTGCAGCAGCTGGTCACGGCGTCGCCGTTCCTCGGGCTGTCGCAAGCCTGGTCGTACTGGCTGCCGGGACTGATCACGCTGGGCGCGGCCCTGCTCTACGCCCGGCTGCGCGGCGGAAGGAGCCGGGCATGACTCGACATTCGAGTGTGGACACTGTGGACACCACGCCCGTGGACCGGGTGTGGACGCGCCTTCTCAGCGGCCGGTCCGCAGCCATCTGGGTCGCGTGCGTCGTGCTCTTCGCGATCAGCCCGCTGGTGGCCCCGGGCAGCCTGGGCGCGGCGCCGATCCTGAGCATGCTCCCGTTCGCGGCGGTGCTCGCGATCGCCGCGGCGGGACAGACGCTCGTGGTGCAGCAGCGCGGCCTGGACCTGTCGGTACCGGGGATGATCGCGCTGGCAGCCGCGCTCGGTACCGGGCTGCCGCAGAACCACGGCTGGCCGGTTTCGGCCGCCGTCGCGGCCGGGGTCCTGGTCCCGGCGGTGGCGGGCCTGATCAACGGCCTGCTGGTGACCGTCTTCCGCGTGATGCCGCTCGTCGTCACGCTCGGGATGAACGCCGTGCTGCTCGGCACGGTGTTCGCGGTGGCCAACGGCACGCCCGCCGGTGCCCCGGAAGGGCTGAACCAGTTCGCGCTCGACCGCACGGCGGGCGTGCCGAACACGGCGCTGATCGCGATCGTGGTCGTCGGCGTCACCGGTGTGGTCGCCCAGCGGTCGGCGTTCGGGCACCGGCTCACCGCCGTCGGGGTGAGCGAGCGCGCGGCCGCCGCCACCGGCATCCGCGTGCCCTCGCACCAGCTGCTCGCCTACGGGTTCGCCGGCGTCTGCTACGGCCTCGCGGGCGTGCTGCTGGCCGGCTACACGAAAACCCCGCCGCTGTTCCTCGGCGACTCGTACCTGCTGCCGACGGTCGCGGCGGTGGTGCTCGGCGGCACGGCGCTCACGGGCGGGCTCGCCAGCGTGGTCGCCTCCGGTGCCGCGGCGCTGTTCCTGACACAGCTCGGCCAGCTGCTGCGCGCGGTCGGCTGGCCCGACTCGACGCAGCTGATCGCGCAGTCGGTGGTGCTGGTGGCGGTGGTGCTGGCGCGCGAGCTGGTGCCGGAGTTCGTGCGGCGGTTGCGTCGGCCGGGCCCGGCGCTGCCGGCGGTGATGTGATGGTGGTGGGTGGGTTGTGGGCCGGCCCCGGTCGCGAGGTGCAGCTGATCGCGCAGTCGGTGGTGCTGGTAGCGGTGGTGTTGGCGCGCGAGCTGGTGCCGGTGTTCGTGCGGCGGTTGCGCCGGTCGGGCCCGGCACTGCCCGCGGCGGTCTGACCGTGATGCACCGGGGCCTGCCGGCTCGCGGCGGGCCCCGGTCACGCCGTGAGCCGGTAGGCCTTCATCTTGCGGTACACCGTGGCGCGCGAGATGCCGAGGATCTCGGCCGCCTTGCCGCGGTTGCCGCCCGCCTCCTGCAGTGCGCGCTGGATCGCCTCGAGCTCCATCCGCTCGATCATCGTGAGCGTCTGCGCCTTCTGCAGCGCCCGCGGCAGGTCTGCCGGCTCGACCGGGCCCTTGCCGCGGCTCTTGACCGCCTGGGTGAACACCGACTTCAGCTCTCGGACGTTGCCGGGCCACGGGTAGGCGCGCAGCAGTTCGAGGGTCTCGCGGCTCGGCACGAGGCCCGTGCCGGGCGCGGCCGCGAGCGCGAAGGCGTGCCACAGCACGGAAATGTCTTGCGGGCGCTCGCGAAGCGGCGGCACCCACAGGTGAGCGATGCCGAGCTTGAGCGCGAACGCCTCGGCTTCGGCCTCGTCGGCCGCGGTCAGCGTGAGCACCACCGGCCCGCGCGCGGGCGTCGACTCCACCACCGACCGCAGACCCGCCAGGACCTTCGCGTCGAGCGTCTCGACGCCCCGGACGACCAGCGGTCCGGCTTCCGCCAGGCGGCTCGCCACCTGCTGCAGCCAAGGCGAGGCCCCGCAGACGTGCGCCTCGGCGGCGTCGGCGATCCGGCCGCCGCGCGCGTGCGCCTCGGGCCGGAACGGGGTGCCGAGCGCGAGCGAGGTCTTCCCGGCGCCGGGCTCGCCCGCGACGATCAGCGGGGTGCCGGCCTCGCGGTGCGCGGCCACCTCGCGCGCGGTCCGCAGCCAGTCCGCGGAGTGCCCGGCGAGCTCGTCGCGCCGCGGGCGCTCCGGCGCCGGTGCCTGCCGCGCGACCGGCGCGCCCGCCTCACGGGGGAGCAGCACCACGATCCGGTTGCCGGGGTCGAGGTTGGTCACGGAGATCGTGGCCGTGCCACGCGAAAGCGGCACGGAGTGCTTGCCATCGCGCATCCCGTCCTCGCACAGCTCGCGGATGAGCCCGATGTCCTCAGTGGACAGACTGCCCGACTGCGGGTTCTGGATCAGCAGCCCTTCGGGGCCGAACGCGAGCACGGGCGCGGTCTGCGTGCGCGTGGCGCTGAGGAACGCGTTGAACGTGTGCCGGGCCGAGGGCTGCTCGACGTCGAGCACGTGCTGTTCGAGCTGCGTGGTCACCGATCGCAGCAGTGGCCGCAGGAAGTCGGTGCCCGGGCGGACGTCGCACGAGACGGTGACGACCGCGAGGAGCTTGCCCGTGGCCGGGTGCAGCACGGGCGCGCCGGTGCACACGGCGTTGCGGTAGAGCTCGGCGAAGTGCTCGACCCCGCGGATCTGCACGCTCTTGCCGGTGACGGCCACCGTGCCCACGCCGTTCGTACCCACCGCGTTCTCGGCGAGCACCGCGCCGCGCGAGGTGCCGATGCGGTCGAGGTGTGCGGCCGCCGTGGTGTCGTGGCACCAGCGCTGCAGGATCCGGCCGCTGGAGTCGGCGAGCAGCACCGCGAGACCGGTCCCGTCGAGGCTCTCGGAGAACCGCGCGAGCGGCGCCTGGAACATGTCGAGCAGGTGCGCGTCGAGCAGGTCCTCCCGCACGTGGGGCACGTCGATGACGTTCTCCGGCGTGCCGATGGCCAGCTGAGAGCGCTGCCAGGAGCTCATGAGCTCGACGTTGTGCCAGCGTTCGGGTGCTGCCGTGGCGAGGAAGTCGTCCTTCGCCTTCTGGATGCGGCTGACTTCGTCGTCATGGGCCACGGTCGGACTCCGGCGGTAGGCTGGGGACGGGAGCGTAATACGATCACACAATCATACGAGGGGGCGGGGATGAACACAAAGGTGACCGTTCCGAGACCAGGGTGTCACTCCCAGGGATGGAACGAGGTCGGCTGCTCATGAGCCTCGAGCGGCACGCCGCTCCGCTGCGCCAGCAGGTCGTCCGGCAGCTGCGGGGCGAGATCCTGGACGGGGTACGCAAACCGGGGGAACGGCTCGTCGAGACCGCGCTCTGCGAGGCGTACGACGTCTCCCGCACGGTCGTGCGCGAGGCGCTGCGCCAGCTGGAGACCGAAAGCCTGATCACCATGCGGCCCAACCGTGGGCCCATCGTCACGGTCCTGACTCCGGAGGACATCGAAGCACTCTACGAGGTCCGCCAGAATCTGGAAGGGCTCGCGGGGGAAAAATTCGCGCAGCGTGCGTCGGAGTCCGACGCCGAGGCGCTGGTGGCCCAGCTGGACCACATGGAGTCGACGTTCCTCGCGGGCGACGTGACCACGCGCGGCCGGGAGAAGGACGAGTTCTACCGGCTGCTGCTGCTCGGCGCGCACAACCCGGTGCTCGCCGACCAGCTGCGCGGGATCCACTCGCGGATCAGCATCTTCCGGCACTTCGCGTTCGTCGACGACCGGCGGGCGGAGCTGTCGCTGCGCGAGGTGCGGGCGATCGTCACGGCCGCCGCGGTGCGCCGCGACCCGGCCGAGGCCCGGCGCGCCTGCGAGGAGCACATCCGCCTGGCCGGCGAGCTCGCGATCGTCGAGTACGAGACCCGCCGCGAAGGCGGCACGGTCGCGGTCTGAGCCCGGCCACCGTGACATCATGGACAGGCGGAACACTGTTCCGTTCAGGCCGGCGAGGAGAGCTGTGGTGAACGAGGAGCCCGTCGCGCGAACGAAGCGGGCGGACGCGCGGCGCAACGAGGAGTCGCTGCTGGCCGCGGCGGCCGCGGTGTTCGTCGCGTCCGGGGTCGACGCGCCGGTGCGCGACATCGCGGCGAAGGCCGGCGTCGGAATGGGCACGATCTACCGCCACTTCCCGACGCGGGCGGAGCTGATCGTCGCCGTGTACCGGCACCAGATCGAGGCGTGCGCCGAGGCCGGGCCGGAGCTGCTCGCGGCGGGCCCGACGCCGCACGTCGCGCTGGGGCGCTGGATCGAGCTGTTCGTCGACTTCCTCGTCACCAAGCACGGGCTGGCCGGTGCGATGCAGTCGGACGAGGTCGGGTTCGAGGCGCTGCACTCGTTGTTCCTCGATCGCCTGATGCCGGTGTGCGCGCAGCTGCTCACCGCGGCGGCCGAGGCCGGCGAGATCCGCGCCGACGTCGAGGCCTACGAGCTGATGCGCGGCGTCGGCAACCTCTGCATCGGCGCGGAGAACGACGACCGCTACGACGCGCGCCGCCTGGTCTCGCTGCTGGTCGCGGGGCTGCACACGTAGTCCTCCGGTGCCGGCTGGACCGGCCCGGCGCCCGGCGCTACGCTCCGCGTGGCCCGAGTCGGGCCGATGCGGAAAGGTGCAGATGACTGCGTCGACGACGATCCCGCACCGGGAGAAGCTGCTGCGCGAGGGCATGCGCCGGCTCTACGTCCACGGCTTCCACGGAACCACGATCGACGCGATCCTCGAGGGCGCCGGCGTGCCGAAGGGCTCGTTCTACCACCACTTCGGCTCGAAGGAAGGCTTCGCGAAGCAGGTGCTCGCGCGGTACGTGCAGTTCCAGCTCGACCAGCTCGGCGAGTGGAGCGGCCGCGCGGACCTGACCACACCCGCTGTGCTGTCGGGGTATTTCCGCGCGATGGCCGGCCGGTTCATCGCCTCCGGGCACCGGGACGCCTGCCTGGCGGGCAAGCTCGCCACGGAGCTGTGCGCGGAACACGAAGCGTTCCGCGCACAGCTGGCAGAGGACCTGGGTGTCTGGAAAGGACGGATCGCCGAGCTGCTGCGCCAAGGGCAGCGGCGCGGTGACGTGCGGGCGGACCAGCCGGCCGAGGTGCTCGCCGACGCCGTGCTCGCGTTGCTGCAAGGGGCTTTTGTCGTCGCGCTGGCTTCGCGCGACGACGCTTCGCTGGCGTCGGTGAGCACGGCGCTGGAACTCTTGGTCGCTCCGCCCGGCTGACGTCCTTTGTGGACTCAGAACACGAGCACGCCCTGCGCGGCGGGCTGTAGCGTGCCGACCTCCACGGACTTGATCGGGAACTGGGGCACCTGAACGGTTTGACCGTCGAGGCCGATGAGGTCGATGTTCGTGGTTCCCGTAGCGCCGGGCGGGGTCGCCTCGAAGTTGCTGGCCACGAACGCGTCGGAGTCGGCCTTGTCGCCGAGGGTCCACTTCACGCCGGCGAACGCGGTCGTGCCGGGCTTGAGGGTGACGGGGATGGCCTCGCCCGGGATCTCGACGTCGTGGATCGGGAAGTCGAGCGGCGAGCCGTCGGCGCCGAGGAACCGCAGCTTGGGCCAGCCTTTGAGCGTCACGGTGGTCTTGCCGCGGTTCTCGAGCGTCAGGAGGGCGACGTTCTGGTCGGGCTGCAGGGTGAGCTCCGCGTGGAACGTCTCGGCCGCGGTGGCGCTCTGGACGGGCGGTTTCGCGGACGTCGAAGGGGCTCGGGTGGTGGCCGGAACCGTGACGGGCGCGGTGGCCGACGCCGTGGCGTTGCGGGCGACGAGCGGGTCGGGCGAGGCCGCGCCACCCGTCGAGCCGCTGCACGCGGTGAGGGACACGGCGAGCGCGGCGAAGGAGACGACGGTGGCCACGGTGGTGACGCGCATGGGGTACGAACCCTTTCTCGAGGTGCCGGATCGTCCGTCCGGCTCAACGCCCATCACGGACGCCGGAGGAATCCGGTTCACCGCAAGGGTTTCCCGGTCTGTGACCAGGCACGACGCGCCGATGGACCAGGGTCGGGAGGTGGGCGTGGGCGAATGCGCCTACGCTGTACGGCCATGGCGGATCGCGCGCTGTGCCTGGAGCCACTGGAGCTGTCCGGGCGGGAACGATCGGTCCTGCGGAGCGTTGCGGTCCGCGGGGCGTCCTCGTCGTTGTACTGCGAGCTCGAAGCAGAACACGGCCACGAGCACGTCGCGGGCGTCCGCGGTGACGGGCCGGGCGGCCCGAGGTGGTGGTTGCGCTGGTGGCCGGGCCGGCGCGTGCTGGAGGCCCGCGCGGAGTGCGGCGCGCTCGCCGAAAACGGCGCGGTGTGCCGCGTACCCGGTGGGCACGAGGGCGGTCATCCGTCTGACCTCGTGAACCTCGAGCACGTCGAGGAACTGGCCGACGCGGCGAGGCCGGGCGGACCTCGGTAGAGTCGCGATTCATGCGCGAAGGTTTCAAGGACGACCTCGACCGGCTCGACGAACGGCTCGCCGGGATGGGTGATGCCGCGGCCGCGGCGATGCGGTCCGCGACTCGCGCGTTGCTGACCGCGGATCTCGCGCTCGCCGAGCAGGTCATCGGCGCCGACTCCGCCCTCGACGGCCAGCGCGCCGAGTGCGAGGAAGAGGCGTACTCGCTGCTCGCCCTGCAGGCCCCCGTCGCCGGTGACCTCCGTGGCGTGCTCGCGGTGGTGTACTGCGCCGAGAAGATCGAGCGGATGGGCGACCTGGCCGCCCACATCGCCAGCACGGCCCGGCGCAGCCACCCGGAGCGCACCGTGCCCGCCGACCTGGAGCCGGTCTTCGCCGAACTGGGTGACGTCACCGCCCGCATGGCCGACCGCCTCACCCAGTTCATCCGCGGCGGCGGCGTCGAAGGCGGCTACGCGGAGCTCAGCCGCTCCGACGAAACTGTCGACGCCCTCCACGCCCGCGTCCTCGCCACGATCACTTCGGCGCAGTGGACCCACGGCCAGCGCACCGCCGTCGCGGCCACGCTGCTCACCCGCTTCTACGAACGCTTCGCCGACCAGACCGTGTCGGTCGCCAAGCGCCTCGAATTCGCCGCGACCGGCGCGCTGCCGGGCCCGCGCTGACCCTTCAGGCCGGCGGTCCCTCGCACTGGGCGCGCCAGCCGTCGCCGCCCGCTCGCTGCCGTGTCGGTGAGCGCGTTGCCGACGCAGCCGGCTCGGTCGGCACGCGCCCGCAACTCGCGGCGACGAATGCTCTGCCGTGCCCTCGATGATGCGCCCCGCAGCGGCCGGCGCTTCCTCACGCCGAGCGAAGCCACACCGGCCGCCGGTGGTGTCCGATGTGGACTTTCAGCCGGGCAGCCCGGTCAGCCCAGGCACTCGCGCAGCGCGGTGACGAGGTTGGTGGCCCGCGCGTCGCCGTGGCCGACCATGCGGTTGGCAACGTAGGCGAAGCCCACCCCGCGCTCGTCGTCGGCGAAGGAGAACTGGCCGCCGGCGCCGTCGTTGCCGAAGCTGCGCGCGCCGAGCATCGGGCGGAACGCCGAATCGAGCAGGAAGCCCGAGCCCCAGCGGGCGCCCGCATCGAAGCCGAACCAGTCCTTGCCGGACGAGACCTCGCGGACGGCGTCAGTGACGGTCTCCGGAGACAGCAGCCGCGGGCTGCCGTCGAGGCCGGTGACCGCGGCCGCGTACAGGCCGGCGAGCCCGCTCGCCGACGCGGTCGCCCCCGCGCCCGGCAGTTCCATGCCCAGCAGCGCCGGGTCGTTCCAGCCGCGCGGTTCGTCGAGGCCCGGGAACACGAGCGCGCCGTTCATCGTGACGATCCGGGTCAGGATGTGCTCGGGCGGCGGCATGGGCGGGCGACCCTCGGCTTCCGCCAGCCGGGCCCGCGCGGCCATCTCGGCTGCGGGAAGGCCGAGCCACGCGCGCAGCCCGAGCGGCTCGCCGACCACCGAACGGAAGTACGTCCCCGGCGTCAGCCCGGTGAGCCGCCGCACGAGCTCGCCGAGCAGGAACCCGAACACGTGGCCGTGGTAGGCGTACGTGGTTCCCGGTTCCCACAACGGTTTCTGCTCCTCGATCGCGCGGATCACCGGCGTCCACCGCGCGATCTCCTCGAACGGCACGGTCTTGTCGAGCACGGGCAGCCCCGCTCGGTGCCCCAGGACCATCCGCGGCGTGATGTCCTCTTTGCCCTCCGGCGCGAACTCTGGCCAGCACCGGCTGACCGGCGCGTCGAGGTCCAGCTGCCCCTCCTGCGCGAGCAAGTGCGCGCACAGGCTCACGATCGCCTTGGCGCAGGAGAAAACCGGCACCACGGTGTCGGGTTCCCACGCGCGTCCCGTGGCCTCGTCGGCGACGCCACCGCAGAGCTCCACGACCTTGCGGCCGCCCACGAACACCGTGACCGCGGCGCCGAGTTCGGGGAACTCGGCGAAGTTCCGCGCGAACGCGTCGGCGACCGCTCCGAACCGCTCGTCGGCTTCCCCGTGGTAGGTCGTGCTCACTGTCCCGCTCCTTCGCGCTCGATGCCGACGCGGACGCTACGGCGGGAGCCCCGGTCCGACCACCGAATTTGCCGCCGGTCACCCGGCGGTGCCAAGATCCGCGCATGCCGACCTTCGCCGCGCCGGACGGGACCACCCTCGCCTACCGCGTGCTCGGTTCGGGCACACCTGTCGTCTGCCTGCCGGGCGGCCCGATGCGCGACGCGGCCTATCTCGGCGACCTCGGGGGCCTGGCCGCGCACCGCAGCCTGCTGGTGCTCGACCTGCGCGGCACGGGCGCGTCCGCGGAGCCCGCAGACCCGGACACCTACCGCTGCGACCGCCAGGTCGGCGACGTCGAGGCCCTGCGCGAGCACCTCGGCCTCGAAAGCCTCGACCTGCTCGGCCACTCCGCGGGCGCGAGCCTGGCGATGCGATACGCGGCCACGCGGCCCCAGCGCGTCGGCCGGCTCGCGCTGATCACCCCGAGCGCACGGTCCGTCGCCTTCGAACAGACACCCGACCAGCGCCGGCACTCGATCGCCCGCCGGGCCGCGGAAACCTGGCACGCTGCCGTCGCGGCGGCGTACGAAGAGATCGCCGCCGGCCGCGCCACGAGCGCCGCCTGGGCCGCCCTCGCGCCGATGTACTACGGCCGCTGGGACGACACCGCGAAAGCCCACCACGCCACCGAATCAGCCCAGCGCAACGCCCGGGCCGCCCGCGGCTACAACTCCGAAGGCGCCTTCGACCCGCCGCGCACGCGAGCCGAACTGGCCGCCGTCACGGCCCCGGTGCTCGTGCTCGCGGGCGAGCTCGACTGGATCACCCCGCCCGACGTCGCCGCCGCCATCGCGGCCCTCTTCCCGGACGCGCACACCGTGACCCAGTACGGCGCGAGCCACTACCCGTGGATCGACGACCCGGTCGCCTTCACCGAGACTGTCGCGAAGTTCCTGTCCTGACGCGGTTCCTGGCGCGGCTCAACGCCGCTTTCGCCGCGCCGCCCGCTGCCACTCTTGGTCCTTGACGCGCAGCCCGAACGCCGCCTTCACCTCGGGCCGCTGCAGCGGCCGCAGCACGGCCTGCGCCAGGAGCAGCCACAGGAAGATGCCGACCGGCGCGGCGCCGCCGCCCGCGTCCGAGAGCAGAGTGATGACGCCGCCGACCACGAGGATCAGCGCGAACCCGAGCTCGACGCCGAGCGTCGTCCACCACACCGCAGGCCGGCGGCGACCGAGGAGCACCGCGCAGACCGCGACCGCCACGGCCAGCGCGGCGTCGAGCGAGGCCAGCGCGAGGACGCCGCCCAGGCCGTCGGTGTCGGCGGTGCTCGTCACGAGGACCCAGATGAACACCGACAGTGCGAGGTAGAGCGTCGCCTGCGCAGCCATCGCCCACCGGGCCGAGGAGATGGCGCGACGGATGTCTTCGTCGTCGTACGGATACTGCTGAGCCGGCAGCTCGAAGGGACTCGGGTCGGACACGGCGGGCACCACCTCTCGGGGACGTCCGCCGAGCAAACCCCCGCGGGGCGTTTCCGGTGGACAGCGGCAGGAACCGGCCAAGACCACCACACCCGGGCGGGACCGGTCCCGACGTCACCGATCAGCGCGGCCGGTGAAGCCGCCTCAGTCGTCCGTGGTCTTGCTGCACGTCACCGGCTTGCCGGGCGCGGGCGAAGTCGCCTTCGCGAGCTCCCTCTGCTTGTCCAGCAGGATCCGGCACGTCAGCGTGACGTTGCCGGCCGGCGTGGCGGTGACCGAGGCGTCGCGGCCCGCGCTGATGATCACGTCCTGCTTCCACGGCAGCCCGAGCGGGCCGGTGAGCTGGTGCTGCGTCGAGTCGTCCTGGTAACGGTCGACCGACTCCGAGTAGGTGATCCCGCTCGTGGTCCCGCTGCCGGTGACCTCGTAGCTGATGGCCCACGACTTCCCGGTGGGGTTGGTGCAGGCGACGAGACCGAGGAGCGCGGCGGGCACGACCGCGGCGGAGAGTGCCTTCTTGATCACGCGGCGACTGTACTGGGTGTCCGGTTCGCCCGCCGGGCAGGTGAGGGGCAGGATCGGGGCATGACGGCGTTGACGACGACCAGGCGTTCCCTCCACGGCGTGGCCGAGTTGCTGCTGGCCGGACCGCAGTTCCGCACGTCCGAGCGCATCGAGCTGCGGGTGGTGGGTGAGGGGTTCGCGACAATCGCCGAGCCCGGCCTGGCGGTGGAAGGAACCCGGCTGCGTACGGCTACCGGGGCAGTCGAGCTGCCCGGCCGTACCTACCGCGACGTGGCGGCGTCGATCGGCGTGGAGCCGAGCGACCTCGCCGACGTCTACTCCGACGGACCGTCGGTGCGCGCCGACGAGACGATCGAGCTCGATGCCGAAGCGGTGGCCACCCTGCTGTCCGCCTTCGCCGCCGGCGACCGGGCGCTGCGGGAGTTCGCGCCGGACGAGACCCCGGTGCTGTGGCCGGAGCACTTCGACGTCGCGATCACGCTCGGCGCGGTCAACTACGGCGTCTCGCCCGGCGACGGCTACCTGCCCGAGCCGTACGCCTACGTCGGCCCGCACGAGCCGCGCGAGGGCGAGTTCTGGAACGCGCCGTTCGGCGCCGCGCACCCGGTGCGGGAGCTCGACAACCTCCTCGCGTTCTTCCGCGAAGGCCAGGCGCTCGCGGGATGACCGCGTGTCGCTGACTTCGGAGCTGGCCGACCCGGCGAGCGTCCTCACGTCCTGGTGCACCCGGGTGTTCACCGGCACCCCGGCCGTGGCGGCCCAGGTCGAGGCGGCGGTGCAGGACGTGCGGCCGGTCCGCCCGGCCACCCACGACGTCCCGCGCCGCCACTGGGCCGAGATCGGGGGCGCGTTCGGCCAGCGTGTGGCCGATCTCGTGCAGCCGGCGCCGCCGTACTACGCGCTGCTCGGGCTCATCGGCGCGCAGTGGGCCACCGGGGTGTGGGCGCACGCGCAGGCCGCGGAGTACCCGACGCACCGCGGGTTGCCGGCCGAGTTCCGCGCCCGCGCGCTCGGCGTGCGGCCCGCCGCGGCAACGTGGCTGGATCTCGGCGACCAGCTCGGCGGTGCGAGGGCCGAGCCGCTGCCCGGCGTCGCCGAGGCGTGGGCGGAGTTCTTCGGCCGCACCCGCTCGTACCAGGACCGGTACGCGCCGCCGGGCACGCTCGGGTCGCCGGGAGTCGAGGCCGGCCTGGCGCGGACGAACTTCGTGCTCTCGGCGTGCGAGGACGTCTACCGGTCGGGCGGGATCGACCCGCGGCTGGCGCGAGTCGTCGACGGCGGTGGGGCGAGCGTCGACGCGCTGCGCGGGCTGGCGACCGACGACCAGGTCTCGGAGCTGGCGGAAATCGCGAAGCGGCTGCACGACCGGGGCGCGTTGTGGGAGCTGCGCCGCAGGGGCGGGAACCCGCCGGACGGTACGCAGCTCGGCATCGCCGGGCCCACGATCGTGCCCGGCTGGGCCGACGGCGACGTGCTGCTGGGCGCGATCGACCCGGCCGGCGGGATCGGCGAAGGCACGGCAACGCTGCTCGACGTGAAGACCGTGGTCGGCGTCCGCGATCCGGACCGCGTCGGCCGCTGGCTGTGGCAGCTGCTGCTCTACGCGTGGCTCGACGTGGGGGACATCTACCGGATCCGCGACGTCGGGCTGCTGCTCGCGCGGCACGGCACCGTCGTGACGTGGCCGGTGGAGCAGCTCGAAGAGGAGCTGCTGGGCACGCCGGACGTCATCGAGTTCCGTCGCGACGAGGCGCGTGAGCTCGTCGGCGCGATCCTCGCGTCGGTGGGGCTGGCGTTCCCGGAGAGCTGACCCCTCGCGGTGCGCGGCCGGCGAAACACACCGCCGCCACGACGACCGCGCAGCCGGCCAGCTGCAGCACTGTCGGCTCCTCGCCGAGCAGCACGATGCCGTAGACGACCGCGCCGATCGGCTGCAGCAGCATCAGGACCGAGCCCGTCGCGGACGTCATCCGCGGCAGCCCGGCGGCGATCAGCAGCCAGCCGACGACCTGGCCCACGAGCGCGAGCGCCACCAGCCAGCCGAACGCGGGCCACCCCGGCGTGAAGTCGAGCCGGTGGGTGGGCACGCCGAGCGCGACGGCGACGACGCCGGCCGAGACCGTCGCGAGCAGCAGCGACCGGATCTGCGTGGCAGGGCCGCTGCTGAGCCGGATGAGCAGCAGGTAGCAGGAGTACCCGGCGCCCGCGGCCAGCGCGAGGAGCGCGCCACTGAGCGGGTCGGAGCCGACGGCGCTCTTGCCGAGGAACCCGCCGCTCAACACGATGCCGACGAGCAGCGCCGGGGCCGTCAGCAGGAAGCGGCGGCCCGGGCGCTCGGAGAGGAACAGCAACGCCAGCAGCGGCACGATCACGACCTGCACGCCGAGCAGCACCGTCGCGATCCCGGCGCCGACGCGCGGGATCGACTCGCCCCACAGCACGAAGTCGAGGCCGAGACCGAGGCCACCCAGCAGCGGGAACAGGATCTTGGGCCGCACGCCCGTGCGCCGCCACTCCCAGAAGGCGAGCGCGGCCAGCACGGGGATCGAGAGCACGCACCGCCAGAACGAGCTCGTGGAGCCGCTCGCGCCCGACACCTTGATGAACACCGACGACAACGCGATGCAGAGGCTGCCCGCCGCCGCGAGCAGGCGCGGGTCGACCCGATCGGTGAGAACGGTGATCGGCCCGGCCACCGGGGGACGGGACGGGAGCTCGGTCGTGGTCACCCCTCAAGCCTGCGGTGCTCGACTGTCAAGGACAAGCGAATGTTCCTGAGCGGAATTCGGTAGCATCACTACCGTGTTCAGTCTCGACCGGATGCGCGCCCTGCACTCGGTCTCCCAGCACGGCTCGGTGGCCGCGGCGGCCGCGGCGCTGCACGTCACGCCGTCCGGGGTATCGCAGCAGCTCGCGAAGCTGGAACGCGAGGCCGGCCAGTCGCTGCTCGAACCCCGCGGCCGCGGCGTGCGGCTCACGCGCGCGGGACAGGTGCTCGCCGGGCACGCCGGCCGGATCCTCGCCCAGATCGCGCAGGCGCGGTCGGATCTGGAGCTGCTCAACGAGGACGTGCTGGGCCCGCTGCGCCTCGGCGCCATCCCGACGACCATCCACGCCCTCCTGCCGCCCGCCCTCGCGACGCTCGCCGCCCAGCACCCGCGCCTCGAGGTGACCCTGCGCGAGGGCGAGGCCGAGCAGACCCTGCCCCAGGTCGTGGCGGGCGACCTCGACATCGCCGTGGCCGAGAGCTGGGCGGACCGCCCCACGGTGCTCCCGCCGACGGTCACCGCCACCACGCTGTTCTCCGACGTCGCCGACCTCGCCCTTCCTGGCACCCACCGCCTGGCGCACCGCCGCACCGTCGACCTCGCCGAGGTCGACGACGTACCGTGGATCGCCTGGACCGCCGGCTCGGGCTGCTACGAATGGCTCGTCCACGTCCTCCGGGCGCAACAGCTGGAGCCGAAGATCAGCTGCACCGTCGGCGGCTACCCGACGCAGCTCGCGCTGGTTGCCGGCAACGCGGGCGCCGCGCTCGTGCCCCGCCTCGCCCGCGGTACGCCGCCCGCCGGAGTGCGCATCCTGACCACCCGACCCGCGTTGTCGCGCACGATCGTCGCGATCTGCCGCGCAGGCGAGGAAGAACACAGCGGGATCCGCGCCGCACTGGACGCCCTGCTCGCCGCCTCCGCCCGCTTCGCGACGGGGGCGCAGCCGATCCGCTGAGGCCCGACGTCGAGGGCGCTCTGGGTGCGGTGCAGAAGCGGCCCGGACGTGCGGCGGGAGCTTCCCGCAGCCGTCGATCGGCGCTCCGCCTGCGCGGAGTTGGGCCGGGGCGCCGGCGGTCGGGTTCAGGCCTTCGGGCCCGGGTCGTTCGGATGCGGTTCGAGGGCCGTGATCTCGAACGTCATCCAGTCGTGCAGCGGGAGTTTGCCCAGGACGTCGCTGCGGAGGGCGGCTTCGGTGTCGGCGCGCCAGAGGCCGATGCTGCGCAGCTCGCCGACCGGGCGCCACAGACGGCCGAGGTGGCCGGTGGCGGCGAGCTCGCGGGCGCGCACGGCTTCGGCGGCGCGGCGCCGGTCGACCTCGGCCGGGTCGGTGCCGTCGGGGACGGTGGTGGTGATGCGGACCAGGAACTCCTGCATGACTGTCTCCTCGGGAAGCCGTTCCGACAAGGAGATCTTGCGCCGTGCCGGCCCACGGGCGCCACGACCGGATCGCTCGTAGGTCGGAGGCCGCGGCTCACACAGGGTCGGCGGTGCGCCGGGAGTACGGGTCGGTGGCCGGCAGCCACGTGGAGTCGTCGAGGCCGAAGGTGCCGAGGTCCGCGGTCAGAGCGTCGACGACGGCTTGTACGGAAGCGCGGGTGTCGTCGCGGCGGGTGACGAGCGACCAGGTCCAGCACGGCGTCGGGGAGACGATGGGGCGGCGCACCAGGTCCGGCGGCAGGGGAGTGGTCTGGCCCTTCGGCGAGTTGACGACGGGCCGGCGCAGGCGGCGGACGTGCTCGAAGAACGCGGGGCCGGTGACGCCGCCGTCGTCGGTCTGCACGACGGTGGCGCCCGTGTCGCGGGCGAACTGACCGGCGTAGAGGTTCCACGACGACCAGCTGAGCGTGTCGGAGTCGACCAGCACCACCACGTCCTTCGCCGCGACGGGTGAGGTGTCGGTGCCGGTGGCCACGGCGTAGAGGTGGTCGGCGCCGATCAGCCGCGCGGTGAGGTCCTGGTCGGCGAGGTCGGGCGTCTGAACCCAGCAGATGGCCAGGTCGATGCTGCCGTCGGCGACCCGCCCGGCCTGCGCGTGCGAGGGCAGCACCCACGCGTCGACCTGCACGCGCGCGACGCCGGCGGTGCGTTCGACGAGGTCGGCGGGGCGCCAGTTCACGTAGCCGAGCCGCACGGCTTCGGTGCCCGACAGCCCGGTGGCCTGGCGGCGCAGGTCGTCCGCCTGCTGCAGCAGCGCGCGGGCGCCCGGCAGCAGCGACTCGCCGATCGCGGTCAGCGCCACCGAACGGCGGTCCCGGTCGAACAGGCGCACGCCCAGGTCGCGCTCGAGCGCCTTGATCTGCTGGGAGAGCGACGGTCCGGCGATGTGCAGCCGTTCCGCGGCCCGTCCGAAGTTCATCTCCTCGGCGACGGCGACGAAGTACCGCAGCTGGCGCAGTTCCACCAGCGCATCGTAGTTCCCGCGTCACCGCCCGCTGACGAACGCCGGCGTGAGCGACACGTCCAGCCGCACCGAGCCGCTCTCGAGCCGCACGGAGACGGGCGCACCGAAGGCGTCGACGGCAACCACCTCGGGCGCGGTCCACGGCAACGTCACCGGGACCGGCGGCTCCTGCTCCCCGTCCACCGGGTCGCGCTGGTCCCACACCACCACCAGCGGACCACGCCCGGCCCGCTCGACGGCGTAGGCCTGCACCCCGGCGTCCATTCGCGACACTCGCTCGGCCCCCGCGAGCTGCTCGGCGACCAGCGAAAACGTGTCCGCCATCGGCCGCCGCACCTCCAGCGAACGGCCGCGGTAGCCCAGCAGCGGCAGTTTGCCGAACAGCAGGTGCATCATCTGCAGCGGGTCGACGGGTCCTGGGACCTCGGGTGCGAGGTTCCAGTACGCCGTGCGCCGGATCCCCGCCGCGAGCGCCAGCACCGTCCGCACCACGAGCTGCCGGCAGCCGATCCGGTCGCGCAGCGCGTCGAGCTCGGGCGGGCAGCCGTCGAGGAACATCCGCAGCCGCGGCGGCAGCTCGGCCATTCGCGAGTACAGCGATCGCATCGCGGCGCGCTCCGGTGTCTCCCGCGCCGCGCGTTCCTGCAGCTCGCCCGTGCTCTGAGTGGCCGGCGCGTCGGCGAACGCACTCAGGAACGCCTGCTGCATCACGGATTCCAGCTCCGGGAACTCGAACGGCACCGGCCCGCCGTGCTCACCCGCCACGATCGGCTTGGGTTCCCCGTACGCCGCCATCATCGCGCGCGCCGCGTCCACAGAGGACGGCACCGTCAGCGGGTCGCCGTAGAGGTGCGCGCTGAACACGTCGAAATGTTCGCGTCCCGCCGACACGAGGTGGTCGAAGAACCGCCGCGGCTCACTGCCGGGTTCGCTCGAGAACACGTCGTACCCGCAGCCGCCGAGTACGACCAGCGCGGCCGGATCGACGTCCTTGACCACCTCGTGCAGCACCTTCAGCTGAGTGACGTACTCCTCGGCCGTCCCGGCCCACAGCAGCCCGGTGTTGCTCGGTTCGTTGTCGCACTGCCAGAACTTGACCCGGCCCGCGCACCGCCGCACCAGCTCCCGGACGAACCGCCCGTAGACCGCCGGATCGTGTGCCGGCGAAGGCGGCAGGAAGTCCGTGGACACCTTCGTCGCCCACGGAGAGCTCGAACAGACGGTCAGCCACACCTCTTCGTCGCCGTCGAGCTGAGCCAGCAGTGCGTCGACGGCCGTCCAGTCGTGCTCGCCGGGCCGCGGCTCGACCTGGCTCCAGAACACGTAGGCGCGCAGCAGCCCGGCACCGAGTGCGCGAGCCTGCGGCACGAACTCACCCGGTTCACCGAACAGCCCGTAACTGATGCCCCGCACCACACCCAGCCGGACGCCCGGCAGCGCTTCGGTCACCACATCCCCCTGAAAGTTTCACTGATAAACTCGAACTATATGCGATAAACTCCGGGCATGCCAGCAGAGCCCCCGTTGATCTGGACGCTGCCCCCGCCTCCGCCGCGCCAGCGCTCCCTCGGCCGCGAAGAGATCGTCGCCGCGGCGATCGCCCTGGCCGACGAAGGCGCCGCGGTCACCATGAAGTCCGTGGCCGCCCGGCTCGGCCCCTACACGTCGATGGCGCTCTACCGCTACGTCCACAGCCGCGAAGGCCTCAGCGACCTCATGCTCGACGCGGCGGTCGCCGAGGTCCCCGTGCCGGCCGCCCCGAGCGGCGACTGGCGTGAAGACCTCCGCGCCCTCGCGCTCGACACGCGCGGCATGCTGAGTCGCCACCCGTGGTCCGCCCTGCTCGCCCACACCCGCCCGCCCGCCGGCCCGCACCTCATGCGGCGTCTCGAGTTCATGCTCGCCGTCCTCACCACGCGCGGCGCCACGCTGCCCGACGCGATGACCTACGCCGCGCTGATCGACCGCCACGTCCTCGGCAGCGGCGCGCAGGAAGCCGAAGAAGCCCGCCACGAACCCACCGGCGAAGCTTTCACCGAGGCGCTGGCGTCCGTGCGGGACCTCGCGGCCGCGGACCCCGCCGTGCCGCTGCTCACCGCGTGGCTCACGAACCCCTCCGGCCCGCCCCGCGACGCCCAGTTCGACCTCGGCCTCGGCTTCCTCCTCGACGGCATCGAGTCCCGGCTGCCGGCGAGGTGATCCTCAGCCGCCGCGCCGCTGCGCGAGCCACGCCGGGATCCGGCTGCGCGAGCTGAAGCCCAGCTTGCCGAGGATGTGGTCCACATGGGACTCCACCGTCCGGCGGCTGATCACCAGCCGCTGCGCGATCTCTTTGTTCGTCAGGCCCTCGGCGACGAGCTCGGCCACTTCGAACTCGCGGCTCGTGAGCTCCGGCTCCGACGTGTCCCGGGAGGGCGCGACCGGCGCGGGAGGGGCGACATTTTCACCGAGCAGGTGGGCGAGCGCGGCCTCGAACCCGGTCGACGCCTCGACGCCGCGCTTGAACGCCGTGCGAAAACGGGCATCGCCCAGGGCTTCCCGGACCTCGCGTTCGCAGGCGCCGTGCGCGTCGATCATGCGGCACAGCCCGAGCATCGCCTTGCCGCCGACGAGCGGCCACACTCGGTTCGCCACGCCGAGGCGTTCGGCCGCCAGCTCGGTCCGGCCGGTCGCGGCGGCGACCCAGGACAACAGCTCCACCGACAGCGACGCTCCGAGGATGTCGTTGAACAGCCGCGCCGTGCGAAGTCCGCGCAGCAGTCCAGTTTCCGCCGCCCCGTGCTCGCCGAGCATCCACTGCGCGAGCGAGCGTGCATACAGCAGGTGCGTGCGGGCGCGAAGCTCACCGGTCGCGTCGCATGCGGCCAAACCCTCGTCCGCGAGGGTCACAGCCGTGGCAGGGTCGCCGCCCCACGCCTCGGACTGCGCCACCGTGCCGAGGCTGAGGACTTTGATGCTGGTGTAGCCGGGTATCGCGGCGAACCGGGTGTTCGCTTCGCGGAACAACACCGTGGCGGTGGCGAAATCGCCCTCGAGGAAGCGGCACGCGGCCGTGAGCATCTCCGTGTAGCCGAGCACGACCTGGTCGCCGCTGCGGCGGCCCCACTCCTCGGCCTCGCGGATGAGGGGCAGCGCCGCCCGGGGCTCGCCCATCAGGCACGCGGCGTACGCGCTGATCCACAACGCCCGCGCGCGAGCGCGGCTCGGCTGCGGGTTCACGCCCAGAGCCCGGGCGAGCCACAGCCGCCCCTCGGTGAGGTGCCCGCAGTGGAGCCAGAAGAAGTGCAGCGTCACCACGAGATCGAGGCCTGCGGCGAACCGCTCCGGGGTGCTCAGGTCGTTGTCGATCGCCGTGCGCAGGTTGGCGTGGTCGCGCAGCACCGTCGCGTACACCTCGACCTGGTCGGCGCCCGTGTCCCAGTCGTTCTGCGCGCGCCCGGCGAGGCGGTGGAAATACTCGCTGTGCTGGTCGCGCAGCGTCGCTTCGCCGCCCGCTTCGGCCAGCTTCTGCCGGCCGTACTCGCGGATCGTCTGCAGGAGGCGGTAGCGCGTCGGCGCCCGGTTGGCCGCGGTCTGCACGATGGACTTCTCGACGAGCCCCGCCACCAGGCCGAGCACGTCGCCGGCTTCGATGCCGTCGCCGGAGCACACCTCCTCGGCCGCGGAGAGGTGGAAGCCGCCGGCGAACACGGCCAGGCGCGTCCACAACACGCGTTGACGCGGGGTGCACAGCAGGTAGCTCCAGTCGATCGTGCCCGTCAGCGACTTCTGCCGCTGCGGCGCGACCGGGTTGGGGCTCAGCAGCTGGAAGGTGTCGTCGAGCCGGTCGAGCAGCTCGTCGATCGCCAGGGTGCGCAGCCACACGGCGGCGAGCTCGATCGCGAGCGGCAGCCCGTCGAGGCGGCGGCACACCTCGACGACGATGGACCAGTTGGTGCTGTCGAGGGCGAACCCGCTCGACACGGCGGTGGCCCGTTCGGTGAACAGCGTTACCGCGTCGAGCCCGATCGCGTCGGCGAGCTCGTGGACCTCCGGCACCGCCAGCGGTGCCACGGGGTACACGCGTTCGCCCTCGATGCCCAGCACGTGGCGGCTGGTGGCGAGGATCCGGAGGTCGGGCGCACTGGCGAGGAGGTCGCGCGCGAGTCGCGCGCACGCTTCGGCGAGGTGCTCGCAGTTGTCGAGCACCAGCAGCGGGCTCTTGTCGCGCAGGTACTCGGCGAGCCGGCCCGGCGGATCCTCGTCGGCGTCGCGGATCCCGAACGTCGCGCCGACCGTCTGGGCGAGCAGCGCGGGATCGTGGAGGTCGCCCAGCTCGATCAGCCAGACGTCGTCGGGGAACGTGTGCGCCACCTGGTCGGCGATGCGGACGGCGAGTCGGGTCTTGCCCACGCCACCGGCTCCGGTGAGCGTGACGAGGCGCCCCGCCGAGAGCAGCCTGCGGATCTCGGCCAGTTCCCGCTGCCGACCGATGAAGCTGGTCAGCTCGGCGGGCAGCGTCCCCATCGAGACCACCTCCACGACTTGGTGTGAGACTACGTCGCGCGGTGGCCGATGTCAGGTTGTTCCGTTTTATCCGGACAGCACTGAACCCCGTATCACGTCGTGTGCCTCCGTGATACGGGGTTCAGCGGGTCGGCTCACTCCATCGGGGGGAGAGTGAGCACCTCCTTTCGGCGGGAACGGCGAAATTCGGTTCAGGCAGCCAGATCCGATGAGGGCGGTCTGGTGTCCGGTGCCGGGGAGTGGAACGCTTCCCGGTCGCGCCCGGCCGGCTCACAGCCCGGCCGCCAGGTACCCACGTGCGTCCACTGCCGGCCCCACCAGTGGCTGATGAGGACCGTGGACCGGAAGCAGGCCGGACACGGCTGGCGAAGGGAGTCGATCGCCATTGCGGGACCTCCGTGTCGGTTGTGCTTCTTGTCCTTCGACGATGGCGGGTCCGAGCCGAGAGCACATCGGGAGTCCTACGGAGAAATTACGTACGCACCCGGTTCGGCAGAGGTTCACCGGCGCTCCAGCCGACGGACAGGTCCGGGTCGACCGCAGCGAGTGAACTCACCCGGATCCGCTTGAGGCAAGGGAGAAACCCACAGTGTTCACCTCGTCACGCGCTCGGCGCGTGCTCGCGGCAGCCGTCGTCGTCGCAGGGGCGGCGGCGGTTCTCACGCCGGCAGCCGACGCTTCGGTGCCCGGTCCCGCCGGCTACACCTGGACCACCGACGTGGTCGCGCCGGGCGTCACCGTGCGCACCGGCGTGCTGAGCCGCACGGCTCACCCTCCGTTCTGGACGGTCACGATCACCGCGCCGGCCAAGAACATCCTCACCGGCGCCGCGACGACCGCCGAACTCGGCACGGCGGCGTGGGCACGCGACACCGCCGCCCGGCTGCAGGCGGCGGGCTACCCGGCGCGCCAGGACACCGTCCGCTGGCCTGCCTTCTCCGACACCCCGCACGGCGTCGAGGGCGTGCGCGTGCGCACCGGCTCCTACCCGACGCAGGCGGCGGCCACCGCGGCCGCGACAACACTCAAGGCGGCCGGGTTCAGCGCCGTGGCGGAGTGGACGGGCTACGACGCCGATCAGGCGCCCGACGCCGAACGCGTCCACGTCGCCGTGATCGACCGCGACCGCTTCCACGGCGGCATCGAGGCGACGCACGACGGCACGGTGGCACGGCGGGAAACCACGTCGTCGATCGCGGCGAAGACGGGTGCGCTCGTGGCCGTGAACGGCGGGTTCTTCGTGACCGCTGACGCCGACGGTTTCCAGGGCGTGCCCGCCGGGCTCGCCGCGTACGACGGCAAGCTCGAGTCGCAGTCGTCCGGCGCCCGCGCCGCGCTGGTCCTGGGCCACCGCGGCGACGTGTCCATCGAGAACCTGACGTCCACGGTGACCCTGCGCTCCGGCGCGGCGACCCACGCGGTCGAAGGCGTGAACCGCAAGCCCGGTGTCGTGCGCGACTGTGGCCGGCCGGGCCTGACGCCCACCACGAAGCCGCGGCAGGACTTCACCTGCACCACTGCCGACGACCTCGTGCTCTTCACCGCCGAGTTCGGCGCCGCCCTGCCCACCGGCACGGGCACACAGGTCACGCTCGACCGCAACGGCCGCGTGCTCACCGTGGGCGCGCGTGGTGGCGCGGTGCCCGCAGGCGGTTCCGCCGTGCAGGGCATCGGCCCGGCCGCCGGCTGGCTCGCCGCCCACGCCGCGATCGGCCGCAAGCTGTCCGTCGACGAGCGCGTGCGCACCGCGTCGGGCCGGCCGGTCGACCTCCGCGCCGGCGACGGCATCGTCAGCGCGGCGCCGGTGCTGCTGCGCCACGGCCGCCAGGCCATCGACGCCGCGACCGAGGGCGTGCTCGACCCGAAGGACCTGTCGTTCGGCTACGCCTGGGCCGAGCAGCGCCAGCCGCGCACGATGGCCGGGCTCGACGCGCAGGGCCGCCTGCTCCTCGTGACCGTCGACGGCCGTCAGCCCGGCGTCAGCGAAGGCGTGACGATCGAGGAGGGCGCGCAGCTGATGCGCAGCCTCGGCGCGGTCGACGCGCTCAACCTCGACGGCGGCGGCTCCACCGCCATGGCCGTCGCGGGACAGCTCGTGAACCACCCGTCGGACGCCACGGGCGAGCGTCCGATCGGCGACGCGGTGCTCGTGCGCTGACGCGCCCGGCCGGGCGCCTCCGCTCCACCCGGACGCGCCCGGCCGGACAAACCGGGCACCTCGGCTTTCACTCCGGCTCTTGACGACCGGCGCCCTCCCGGGTCCCGACATCGATGTCATCCCGGCCGATTCTTGTCTCTCTTGTCTTCTTGACGAGCGGGTGACCGGCCGGGAAGCTTCCTGGCAACGTTGTCACCCGTCGACGTCGACGCCTGCGGTCCCCGCGTCATGTGGACGGGTTTTGTCACGAGACCGGGAGATCCCATGACGTTGGACCAGAGCGGCGCGCCGGGCGCGGATTCGGCACTGTCGCGACGGGGCGTACTGGCCGCAGGCACCGGGTTGCTGGCCGGGTTCGGCCTGACGGCGGTGCTGCCCGGCGTGGCGTCGGCGGCGCCCGCGTCCCCCGCGGTGACGGACGGGCGCACCTCGACCGACCTGGCGCTGTTCCGCCCCGTGCAGGTGTCCTCCACCGACTACGCGGCCACCCCCGCCGAGTTCGCGGTGGACGGCCTCGCGCAGGTCGGCGTGCAGGGCTCCGGCTGGCGCGCGGCCGAGGGCGACTCGCAGTGGATCATCGTGGACCTGCAGGGCCGCTGCCAGGTCGACTCCGTGGTGCTCACGTTCGAGGCCCGCCCGGGCGACCCGGCGTTCGACACGACCGCCTCGCGCAGCAACACGAAGGGCACCGAGGTCCAGTCGAGCTATGCGACCGTGTTCGACCTCGACATCTCCCAGGACGGCAAGTCCTGGCGCACCGTCCACAGCACCGCGCAGGGCACCGGCGGTGTGGTGACCATCCCGCTGAAGCCGGCCGTCACCGCACGCTGGGTCCGCCTCACGAGCTCCGCGGGCTCGACCACCAACCCGTTGGGGCTCAACGGGTTCCAGGTCTACGGCTCGACCGGCGACAACCGCCCGGCCGTTCGCGGCTGGACGTCGTTCCCCGTGCGCGGGCACGACAACCCGCCCGCGCTGGCGGTGGCCGCCGACGGGTCCGTGCCGCTGGAGTCGGGCTGGGTCCTCACCATGCAGGACTGGGCGCCGAGCACCGACGGCGCCGTCCTGTCGGGCACCGCGGTCGACACGCGCGGCTGGCTGCCGGCGTCCGTGCCGGGCACCGTGCTCGGCTCGCTCGTGGAGCAGGGCCAGCTGCCCGACCCGGCCAAGGGCATGGGCAACATGCACATCCCGGAGGCCCTGTCGCGGCACTCCTGGTGGTACCGCCGCACGTTCTCCGTGCCGCGCGGTCTCGACACTTCCGCGGGCCGGCACGTGTGGCTCGAGTTCGACGGCGTCAACCACGAGGCCGACATCTGGCTCAACGGCGCCCACGTCGGCAACCTGGCGCACCCGTTCGGCCGCGCCGCCCTCGACGTCACGGCCGCGCTGCGCCGCACCGGCGACCAGAACGTCGCCGTGAAGATCGCGCCGATGCCGTTCCCCGGCAGCCCGGGCGACAAGGGGCCGGCCGGGCAGTCCTTCGTGGACGCCGGCGGCACGATGTTCGCCAACTCGCCCACGCTCGTCGCGGTGTCCGGCTGGGACTGGATGCCCGCGGTGCGCGACCGCGCGTCCGGCATCTGGAACCACGTCCGGCTGCGCTCGACCGGCGCGATCGTGGTGGGTGACACCCGCGTCGACACCAAGCTGCCCAACCTGCCCGCGACCGACGTCGCCGAGGTGACCATCACGGTCCCCGTCCGCAACGCCGGTTCGGTGGCCCAGCGGGTGAAGGTCACCGCAGCGTTCGACGGGATCTCGTTGTCCAGCACCGTCACCGTCGCGCCGGGTGAGGAGGGCGCGGCCGTCTTCGCGCCGTCGGCGTTCGGCCAGCTGCGGATCAAGAACCCGAAGCTGTGGTGGCCCAATGGCTACGGCGACGCCACCCTTCACGACCTCACCGTGACCGCCGCCATCGGCTCCGCGGTGAGCGACCGCAAGAGCCTCAAGTTCGGCATCCGCCAGATCACCTACACCTACGACCAGCCGGTGACGCCGGTCGACGGCGTCGCCTCCCAGACCGTGGACCTCGCGCCGCAGCAGGCGCGCTACGTCCGCGTGCAGTGCGACAAACGCGCCACCGGCTGGGGTTTCTCGCTCTGGACGATGTCCGTGGTGGACAGTGCGAACGCCGGCACCGACCTGGCCCAGGGCAAGACGGGCACCAGCTCCACGGTCGCCGACGGCAACCCGCCGCCGAACGCCTTCGACGGCGACCCGAAGACGCGCTGGACCTCCGAGTACGCCGACAACCAGTGGCTGCAGGTCGATCTCGGCGCCACGACGTCGTTCGATCGCATCGTACTGGCGTGGGAGACCGCGTACGCGCAGACGTTCCGGATCCAGGTCTCGGCTGACGGCGACGCCTGGACGGACGTGGCGTCGGTGGACAACTCCGCGAAGCCGCTGACGTTCATCGTCAACGGGGTCAAGGTGTTCTGCCGCGGCGGCAGCTGGGGCTGGGACGAGCTGCTGCGCCGGATGCCGCCGGAGCGCGTGGACAACGTCGTCGCGATGCACCGCGACATGAACTTCACCATGCTGCGCAACTGGATCGGCTCCTCCTACCGCGAAGAGCTGTTCGAAGCGTGCGACCGCTACGGCATTCTCGTGTGGACGGAGTTCTGGGACGGTTTCTCCACCGACCCGGCCAACCACGACATCTTCCTGGCCCAGGCCAAGGACACCGTGCTGCGCTACCGCGCCCACCCGTCGGTCGCGGTGTGGTTCGGCTGCAACGAGGGCACCCCGCCGGCGGTGATCGACCAGGCGCTGCGCTCGATCGTCACGGAGAACACAGACCTGCTCTACCAGAGCAACTCCGCCGGTGGCGTGATCACCGGCGACGGCCCGTACCGCTGGCTCGACCCGAAGCAGTACTTCACCGGTGAGGCGACGGGCGGCAAGGCCGGCTTCTGGAGCGAGATCGGCATCCCCACCGTGTCCGTGGTGGAGAGCATGCGCAACCTCGTCGGCGAGGGCGACGCGGGCTGGCCGATCGGCGCGCCGTGGTTCCTGCACGACTGGTCCACGCAGGGCAACCAGTCGCCGCAGACCTACCTCGCGGCGATCGACGCGCGGCTCGCGCCTTCGTCGAGCCTGGAGGAGTTCTGCCGCAAGGCGCAGTTTGTGAACTTCGAGAGCATGCGCGCGATCTTCGAGGCGTGGAACTCCAAGCTGTGGAACGACGCGACCGGCGTGCTGCTGTGGATGTCGCACCCGGCCTGGCACAGCACGGTGTGGCAGACCTACGACTACGACCTCGACGTGAACGGCAGTTACTACGGCTCGCGCAAGGGCTGCGAGTCGCGGCACGTGCAGGCGGATCTCACGACCTGGCAGGTGCGGGCGATCAACCACACGCCCGACGCGATGAGCGGCATGACCGTGACCGCGCAGCTGCACGGGCTCGACGGCAAGCCGCTGGCTGCGGCGCAGACGCAGAAGGTCGACGTGGCCCCGATCTCGGGCACGGCCGCGTTCACGGTGCCGTTCGGTGCGGACCTGCCTGCGCTGCACCTGCTGCGCCTGACGATGACGGACTCGCACGGCGCCGTCGTCTCGGAGAACACGTACTGGCGCTACCAGGCGGACACGGCGATGCGCGCGCTCAACCAGCTGGGGCGCACGCAGCTGTCGACCAGCCTTCGTTCGGCGGGCAAGGACGGTTACACCGCGACGATCCGCAACACGGGCAAGACCGTGGCCGCGATGGTGCGGCTGTCGCTGCGCGAGAACAACGGCAAGGACCGCGTGCTGCCGACGATCTACGGCGACAACTACTTCTGGCTGCTGCCAGGGGAGTCCCGCACGATCACTGTCGCGCCGCGGCGGTCCGTGAAGTCCCCGCGGCTGTCGGTGGAGGCGTACAACGTCCCGGCGAAGCTGAGCTGATTTCCGGTTGCCGGAGCCGGCCGTAGGGCGGCTCCGGCAACCGGTCCCCGGCTTTCAGGCTTCTTGCGTGACGGTTTCGCGAAGCCGTTCGGTGAATGTCTTGTCGTCGAGGCCGTCGGTGAGGTGCGTGGCGTAGGCGCCGTCGGGGTCCAGCACGTAGGTGATGGCGGTGTGCGGCACCGCGTAACCATCGGGGTCCTCGGGATCATCCTTGCGGCGCGCGAAAACGCGGAAGGCGCGCTTGGCCCGCTCGATCTGCTCCGGCGTGCCGGTGAGGCCGGTGAAGCGCGGGTGGTCGCCTTCGAGGTAGGCGCGCATCACCTCGGGACTGTCCCGCTCCGGGTCGACGGTGATGTACAGCGGCTGCACCTTGTCCGCCGTCGGCCCCAGCTCGTCCAGCGCGGTCGTCAGGCGGCCGAGCGCACGCGGGCACACCATGCGGCAGTGGGTGAAGCCGAAGAAGACCGTGACCCACTTGCCTCGGTAGTCCTGCTCGGTCACCGCCGCGCCGTGGTGGTCGACGAGGCTGAAGGTGGCGTCGATCGGCGTCACGCCGGGTCCTCCCTGTCGTGCTGGCTGTCGCGCAGTGTGACGCTACTCCGTCGTGAACGTGCGTTGGCGCCCCGGATTACCCTGGTTTCGTGGCCACCGACGCGCTTCACCGCGCTCTGACCGAACCTGGCGATCCACCCCTCCGGGTTCTGCCACCGGAGGCCGCGCGGCTGCTGACTTCGCTGGCCGCGCACGGGCGATTGGCCATGTCGTGGGTCGCCGCGCCGAACAGGACCGCGGCCCGGTAGAAGGCGACCGTCGGGCAGGACCAAGGGAGCCACGCGGTGAGGTGGCGGGGGCCGATCACCGGCTGGACTTCCAGAACCAATACCCCGTCGCGATGTAGCCGCCCCGTCAGTCGAGCCGGTGGATCACGGGCAGGATCCGGAAGTCGACGGTCGCCTGGTCGATCATCGCGTGCACGGGGGAGCCGGCGAGCTCGGTCATGATTCCGGCGGCGCCCGCGCGCGCGTCGGCTTCGCTGTCCCACGCGACGACGTCGACCACCGTGCCGTCCTCGTCCTGCGTGATGCGCCGCCAGCGGAAGCCGGGGCGGGTTTTGAGGTAGGCGTCCACGTCGGAGTTCACGGCGATGAAGTCGGTGCCGCCGAAGTCGCCGGTGAGGTGGAACGTGGTGATCTCGAGTGCTTCGGTCATGGTCGCCTTCCTGAGGGGTTCGCCGCCCAGCATTCGGTGGGTGTCGTGCGCGCGGAAGGACGCGACTTCCTGGGTGCCGCACACCCTGGGTTGAATTCAAGCGCTTGACTTAACTCGCGAAGATCGGGTTGACTGATCACGAACCGCAGGTGCGGCGCGGGGAGGAGCAACGGTGGCCGGAGAGACCGGGAAGGCGATCCGCGCGGAGTCGACGCGGGAGCGGATCCTCGCCACGGCCGAGCGGCTGTTCGCCGAGCACGGCGTGTACGCGGTGTCCAACCGGCAGATCAGCGAGGCCGCGGGCCAGGGCAACAACGCCGCCGTGGGCTACCACTTCGGCACGAAAGCCGACCTCGTCCGCGCGATCGCCCGCAAGCACGCCGAGGGCATCGAGACGATCCGGACGCGCATGGTCGCGCGGGTCGCCGAGGACGCCGGCGTGCGCGACTGGGTCGAGTGCCTGGTGCGGCCCGTCACCGACCACCTGACCGCACTGCGCGCCCCGACGTGGTTCGCGCGCTTCGCCGCGCAGGTGATGACCGACCCCGCGCTGCGCGGGATCATGATCGAGGAGGCCCTCAGTGCCCCGGCGCTGCACCGCATCCTCCACGGCCTCGACACCTGCCTGCCCCACCTCACCCCCGCCGCCCGCACCGAACGCGACGCCATGGCGCGCCTGCTGATGGTCCACACCTGCGCCGAACGCGAACGCGCGCTCGCCGAAGCCACCCCCACCCCGCGCCCCGACTGGCCCACCGCCGGCACGGGCCTCGTCGACGCCATCGTCGGCCTCTGGCTCGCTCCGGCCACGGTGACGACACCCGATGCCCGCTGACGCTCGAGCCGGTCGCGCACGTGTGCTGGGTTGCCCGGGCAAGCGCCCCGGCCCCGCGGGCGGCAGCCGATGGCGGATGGCGTTCGCCCCGGTTGCACGCGCGCATGCGCGCGCCGGGTAGGCGCGACAAACACCCCGGCCCCGCGCGTCGTGGGCGCGGGCTGGGGCAATACCGCCGCCGGGAGCCGACGTCGCCGCGGTCTTGCGGCACCCCCGCCGCGGCGCGCGGCAAGTACGGCTGACCACCCCACCACCGTCCACTTCAGACCAACGAACCGACCCGCCGCGGAGGAACACATGACGAGCACGCTGGACCAGGCCACCCCCGGCGCCGACGAGGTGCCCGAGTTCCCGATGGCTCGGGCGGCCGGGTGCCCGTTCGACCCGCCGCCGCGGGCGCGCGAGCTGCAGGAGGCCGGGCCGCTGGCGCGGGTGCGGCTGTGGGACGGCAGCACGCCGTGGCTGGTCACGCGGTACGCGGACCAGCGGGCGCTGCTGGCGGACGCACGGGTGAGCGCGGACATCACGCGGCCGGGCTACCCGAGCCCCGCGCCGTTGCCGCCGGGTGGGTCGGCGATCAGCTTCATCCTGATGGACAATCCGGAGCACGCGCGGTTACGCCGGATGGTAACGGCGCCGTTCACGGTGCGGCGGATCGAGGCGCTGCGGCCGGCGGTGCAGAAGATCGTGGACGACTCGCTCGACGCGATGCTCGCCGGGCCGAACCCGGTGGACCTGGTGGAGGCGTTCGCGCTGCCGGTGCCGTCGCTGGTGATCTGCGAGCTGCTCGGCGTGCCCTACTGCGACCACGACTTCTTCCAGACCAACAGCAAGGTCATCATCAAGCGCGACGCCGACCCGGCCGAACGGGCCGCCGGGCACAGCGCGCTGCTGGGGTACCTCGACCAGCTGATGGGGGAGAAGCTCGCCCACCGGCAGGACGACCTGCTGTCCGGCCTCGCCGACCGCGTAGAGGCCGGAGAGCTCACGCGCGCCGAGGCCGCGCAGATGGGCGTGCTGCTGCTGATCGCGGGCCACGAGACCACGGCCAACATGATCGCGCTCGGCACGCTGACCCTGCTGCGCCACCCGGAGCAGCTCGCCCTGGTCCGCGAGGCCGACGACCCGGCCGTGATCGCCGGCGCGGTCGAGGAACTGTTGCGCTACCTCACGATCACGCACAACGGCCGCCGCCGCGTGGCGATCGAAGACATCGAGATCGCCGGCGAGACGATCCGCGCGGGCGAGGGCCTGATCATGGCCAACGACATCGCCAACCGCGACGAGAGCGTGTTCCCCGATCCCGACGGGCTCGACGTGCGCCGCCCGGACTCGCGCCGGCACGTGGCGTTCGGGTTCGGCGTGCACCAGTGCCTCGGGCAGCCGCTCGCGCGGGTGGAGCTGCAGGTCGTCTACAACACGCTCTACCGGCGCGTCCCGACGCTCGCCCTCGCGGCCGGCTTCGACGAGATTCCCTTCAAGCACAACGGTTCCGTGTACGGCGTGTACGAGCTGCCCGTCACGTGGTGATGCGAAGCCCTTCCAGCACGACGTCGAGGTAGGGCTCGGCGGTGCGGCCCGTCGCCGGGTCCTTTGGCAGGGCGCCGACGAGGGTGAGCACCTGCGTCGCCGTCACGTCGGGCCGCACGTGGCCCTCGGCGCGGGCGCGGTCGAGCAACGCGGCGAAGCTCGCCTTCATCGGGGCGCACGTGGTGGCCACGGGGGAGCCGTCGTCGGCCAGCCCGTCGCCGACGTGCCCGCTCATCCCGGGGTACTCGGTGGCGGCGCCGTCGTAGAGCCGCAGCCACTCTGGAAGCCGGCCGGCGCCGTCGGGTGCGTCGAGCAGTTCGCGGGCGCGCGCGTCGAGCAGCTCCGCGCTGTCGCGCATGATCGCGGCGAAGACGTGCTCGCGCGACGGGAAGTGCCGGTACAGCGTGCCGCGCCCGACCCCCGCTTCCTGCGCAACGACCTCCAGCGGCGCGTCGGTGCCCAGGCGCGCGAAGACGTCCTTCGCCGCTTCGAGGAGCACGTCGTAGTTGCGGCGCGCATCGGCGCGCCGGCGTTTGGCCGGACCGGTCACGCCGCCAGTGTATCCGGACGCCGTGTCCGCTATCACCGTGACATCCGGACGCCGTGTCCATATCGTCGGTGACAGGAACCGGACACGACGTCCGGATGGAGAGGAGATCCCATGGCTCCCGTGATCGCCGTGGTCACCGGCGCGAGCCGCGGCGCCGGCAAGGGCATCGCCCTGGCGTTGGGCGCGACCGGCGCCACGGTCTACGTCACCGGCCGCAGCGCGAAACCCGGCGACTCGCGCCACGGTGGCACGGTCGCCGACACCGCGGCCCTGATCGACGAGGCCGGCGGCACCGGCGTGCCCGTGGTCGTGGACCACGCCGACGACGAAGCCGTCGCCGCGTTGTTCGCCCGGGTTGCGCGGGAGCACGGAAGGCTCGACATCCTCGTGAACAACGCGGCTAACGTCGCCGAGCCGATGCGACCCGGCGGGTTCTGGGCCAATCCGATCCAGGCGGCCGACCTGATCACCGTCGGCCTGCGCTCGCACTTCGTCGCCGCCCACCACGCCGCGCCGCTGCTGCTGGCCAACGGCCGCGGCCTGATCGTCCACACGGGCCACTACGGCGCCGTGTCCTACCACCAGGGCCCGGCCTATGGTGCACAGAAGGCGGGCGCGGACAAGATGGCCGCGGACATGGCGAAAGACCTGCGCCCGCACCACGTCGCCGCCGTCTCGATCTGGATGGGCGGCCTGCGCACCGAACGCGCCGAGGCGCACCTCGCGACGCTTCCGCCGGCCGCCCGCACCGCCGTCCCGCGTGAGTCGCCGCAGTTCACCGGCCGCGTGATCGCCGCGCTCTACGCGTCGCCCGACCTGATGGCCTACTCGGGCCGCGCGCTCATCGGCGCGGAGCTCGGCGCGCGGCTCGGGGTCACCGACGTGGACGGCACCGCCCCGCTCAGCCGCCGCGACGAGCTCGGCGCGCCTCCCGAGCCGCACCCGTCGCTGCTCGGCTGAACGGGCCCGAAGAAACTTTTCGCCACGCTCGCCGCGTCGTGTCGAGTTACGGTCGGGCTGTTCGTCATCCTCTTCGGACGACCTGGACTAGATGAGGCGGAGGACACGTGCAGTACATGCTGCTGATCTACAACTGCGTACGCCCCGAACCGGGCGACCCCGGGTTCGAAGAGGCGGTGGCGCGGGTGAACGCGTTCGCCGACGAGTGCCGGCGCCGCGGAGTGTGGGTGGAGGGCAAGCCGCTGCAGCCGGAGTCGACGGCGACCACCGTGAGCGTGCGGGAGGGGCGCACGTTGATCACCGACGGCCCGTTCGCGGAGACCCACGAGCACCTCGGCGGGTTCTACCTTTTCGACTGCCGCAACCTCGACGAAGCCCTCGAGCTCGCCGCGTTGTGCCCGATGGCGGAGGAAGGGTCGATCGAGGTGCGGCCGGTGGTCGGGATCCCGGGTGTGAGCCACGCGCCGGTCGACGTGGCGGCCCCTGCTGAGTGAGCCGGCGGCCGCCGCGGTGGAGCGGGTCTACCGCGCGGACCGCGCGCGGATGCTCGCCGCGCTGATCCGCGCGCTCGGCGACTTCGAGCTCGCGGAGGACGCGTTGCAGGAGGCGTGTGCACGCGCCCTGCGCAAGTGGGGTGCCGTACCCGACGACCCGGTCGCGTGGCTGCTCACGGCGGCGCGCAACAACGCGATCGACCGGCTGCGCCGCGCCCGCCTGGGCCGGGAGAAGCTCGCGGCGATCGGGGTCGAGCCGGAGGAGGTGCCGATGTCCGACTTCTCCGACCGGCGCCTGCTCGAGGTCGGTGACGAACGGCTGAGCCTGATCTTCACCTGCTGCCACCCGGCGCTCGCCGAGCCGGCGCGCGTTGCGCTGACCCTCCAGGCCGTGGTCGGGCTGACCGCCGGGCAGATCGCGCGGACCTTCCTGATCGGCGAAGCCACGCTCGCGCAGCGGCTGGTCCGGGCCAAGCGCAAGATCCGCGACGCCGGCATCACGCTCGAAGTCCCGCCGGACCACCTGCTGCCAGAACGGCTCGCGGGCGTACTTGCCGTGGTGTACCTGATCTTCACCCAGGGCTACACCGCCGCGGCCGGCTCACCCGAGCACACCGCGTTGCGGCAGGAAGCGATCCGGCTCGGCAAGCTCGTGGCCACGCTGATGCCGGACGAACCGGAGGCGCTCGGCCTCGTCGCCGTGCTACTGCTGCACGATTCGCGCGCGGCCGCGCGGCACGACGGCGACGGTGACGTGGTGCTGCTGGAAGACCAGGACCGCATGCTGTGGGATCGGGCCGAGATCGCGGAAGCCCTCGGGCTGCTGGACCGCGCGTTGCGCCACGGCGAGCCCGGGCCGTACCAGGTGCAGGCCGCGATCGCGGCGCTGCACGCGCAGGCGCCGTCGGCCGAACTCACGGACTGGGCGGGCATTGCGGGCCTGTACACGCGGCTGCTGGAGCTCACGCCTTCGCCCGTCGTCGCCCTGAACCACGCCGTGGCGGTCGCGATGGCGCAGGGCCCGGCCGACGGGCTCGCGCTGATCGACCGCATCGACGGCCTTGAGCTGTACCACCTGATGCACGCCGCGCGCGCCGATCTGCTGCGCCGCCTCGACCGGCGAGCCGAAGCGGCCACCGCCTACCGGCGTGCCCACGAACTGGCCCACACGCCGGCGGACCGGCGGTTCCTCGCCCGCCGCCTGCTCGACCTCGACGCACTCGACCCTGGGGAGGCACCGTGAGACTGTCCATTCTGGAGCGCGGCCACCGCCGTCGCGCGAAGCTGTTCCTGTCGGCCACGTCCGCGGTGTCCCGTGTGGACAGTCCCGACATCGTGCTGACGCTGCTGTACCGTCCGGAGTTCATGACCCGCGCGCTGCTGGACCTCACGGCGCCGGCCATGCGCGGCCCGTCGTCCTGGACGGCCGGCGAGCGCGAGTACCTGGCGATGGGCACGGCGAAGCTGCACGAGTGCCCGTTCTGCATCGTCACCCATGCGGAGCTCACGCGCATCGCCGGGGAGGGCGAGGTCGACCCGGACGAGCCGGCGTCCGCCCGCCCGGAACTGCGGGCGGTGCGCGCCTTCCTCGACACCGTTTCACGGCCGGGCGGCGAGCCCGACGCGTCGCTGGTCGCCGGCGTGCCCGCACCGGCCGTGCTGGAGGCGCTGCGGGTGAACCTGGTGTGGGACGTGGTCAACCGCCTGGCCAACGCGTTCGGCTTCGAGCTGCGCGACGGCCAGCTGGAGAGCGGCACGCGGTCGCTGCACCGCTTCGGCTACCGCTTCCCCGGCTTCCTGCTGTCGGGCGGCCCGCGCACCGACCACGGCGACGTCGTCTCGAACCTCCGCCACACGGTGACTGAGGCCGGCGGCGTCACCGACCGGGCCCTGCGCGCGGCGCTCGTCGCGGGCGACCCGGTGGCTGAACCGTGGCAGACCTACGCCGGCGCCGTCCGCACGGCGTCCTACCGCGTGACCGACGCGGACGTCGCCGCGCTGCTGGCCGCGGGCCACACCGAGGACCAGGTCTTCGAGGTCACGGTCGCGGCCGCGGTCGGCGCCGCACTGGCCGCGTTCGACCGGGGCCGGAAGGCGGTCGGGGAGTGACCCGCGCCCGCCGTTCGCCGGTGCCGCGTCAGGAGAGGGAGACCCACAGCGCGGTGATCGGCTCGCCCAGCCCCCGGTCGTCCCCGCTTCCTGACCGTTCTTGCCGGGTTGCTGCCACCCACCGAAATCGGGCAAGCACACCGATTACTCGATCTGCTGACCGGGCTGGTTGCCGAACAGCTCGACTTGACCTGGCGCGGCGCCGACTGCCGTGCCGGTGGGCGTGACCACATCGGACACACCCACCGGCCGGCGTCACGCGGCGACCGGCTCCCACGCGGCCCGGCCGAGGAACGCGAGCATCCGCGTCTGGTCGTCCGACCCGGGCGGCGGCGCGAGTTCCGGGCCGAAGAAGCCGGGGGCGCGCACGGCGTGCGCGCGGGCCCAGTCGAAGGCGGCCGCGACTGTGGCGGGATCGAGGCGCACGTCGGCGCCCAGGGCGTGGCCGATGTCCCACGCGTGGGCCACCAGGTCGGTGGTCAGCAGGCTCACCACGGCGGCGACCGGTATCTCGCCGAGGCCCGGGATCGTGGTGGTCCGCGCGAGCGCCGCGGGGGTCAGCGCGGCGAGGCAGGCCGTGCGGGCCGTGCGCCAGCTCGTGAGCGGGTCGTCGCCGGCGACCGGCGCGGGGTGGGGCGAACCCGGTGCGCCCGAGCGGTCGGCGTAGTCCTCGCCGGTGGCCCAGGCGCGCAGCTGGTGCTGGCCCCAGACCGCGTGGCCGGTGAGGTCGCGCACCGACCACTCGGGGCACGTCGAGCGCGCGTCCCAGCGCTCGGCCGGCACTGCGGCGAGCACCGCGTCGAACCCGTCCTGTGCCTGCCGGTACAACGCCAAAGTGTCCATCATCCGTCCTTTCCACGAGGTCCTTGCACCCCGAGGACGAACGGGCGCGTCCCGGCTCGACAGTGGCCTGGGAACTGGCTCACGGACTGGCGGCGAGGAAGACGAAAGCCGCCAGCAGCGCGAGGTGGACGCCGCCCTGCAGGCGCGTCGCGCGGCCCGGCACCACAGTGAGGGCGCCGACCACGACGGTGATCACCAGCAGCACGATCTGCGTGGCGTCCAGGCCCAGCAGCAGCGGTCCGCTGAGCCAGATCGACGCGAGCGCGATCGCCGGGATCGTGAGGCCGATGCTGGCCATCGCCGAACCCAGCGCGAGGTTCAGGCTCACCTGCACGCGGTCGCGCCGCGCGGCGTTGGTGGCGGCGAGCGTCTCGGGCAGGAGCACCAGCAGCGCGATCACCACGCCGACGAACGACTGCGGGTACCCCAGCGCTGCCACGCCGGCTTCGATTGCCGGTGACTCCACTTTGGCCAGCCCGACCACCGCCACGAGCGCCACCAGCAGCAGTCCGAGGCTGAACAGGGCGGTGCGGGTGGTCGTCGGCTTCGCATGCGAATCCTCTTCGACCACGGCGCCTTCGTCGTCGATCGGCAGGAAGAAGTCGCGGTGGCGCACGGTCTGCGTGACCACGAAAAGCCCGTAGAGGATCAGCGACGCGATGGCGGCGAACGCCAGCTGCCCGGGAGAGAACTCCGGGCCGCTGCGGGAAGTGGTGAACGTGGGCAGGACGAGGCTGAGGGTGGCGAGCGTCGCGACGGTGGCCAGCGCGGAGCCGGTGCCCTCCGCGTTGAACACCGCCGTCTTGCGCCGCCACGCACCCACCAACAGCGACAGGCCGAGGATGCCGTTGCACGTGATCATCACGGCCGCGAAGACCGTGTCCCGCGCGAGCGAAGCCGTCTTCGGGCCGCCGGAGATCATCAGCGTGACGATGAGCGCCACCTCGATCACCGTGACGGCCACCGCCAGCACGAGCGACCCGAACGGCTCGCCGACCCGGTGCGCCACCACCTCCGCGTGGTGCACCGCTGCGAGCACCGCGGCCGCCAACACCACCGCGACGATGATCACCGGCACCGTCCCGAGCACCCGCCCCCACGTCACCGCCAGCACGACCACCGCGACCACCGGGGCGATCGTCGTCCAGCGCAACCAGGGAGAACTCGTCCGGGAAGCCATGAAAGGCAGCTTCGCAGATCACCCCGGGAAACGCCCCCGGAGCGCGCCGCGCCAGGTGACGGCGATCCGGTGACCAGGCGGTGCACCGGTTCGCCGCGCAGGCCGACGTGATGATCGCGGTCGAGCCCGACCCGGCGCTGTGCGGCGAGTGGGACGCCACCCGCCTCGGCCGGCCGACGCGCAAGGTCGCCCAGCTGCCGGTGTGCGGGAATCCCGACCGGGACGCGGCGATCCGGCGAGCGCACGACCAGTTCCGCTGGTTCAGCGGGGGTGGAAGGTCAACTCGGAGCTGCCGGGGCCGGCCGGGTTCGCGGGTGCGACGCAGTTCGTGCGCCAGGACGACGTAGCCGTGGGTATCCCGTGAGGTCCGGAGGTGGGGCCGATCCGGGAAGCGGTGCAGCAGTTCGTGGATTCGGGGTTCACGGACCTGGCGCTGATCCAGATCGGTGGCGGCCGACAGGAGGAGGTCCTGGCTTTCGCGGAGAACGAGCCGTTGCCGGCTCTGCGGGCGTAGCCCCGGTGAAAAACCGGCTGATTTCCCGGTGTTCGCCCGGGGTATCCGGCGGACATGAGCCGTAGCCGTGGAAAAGTGGAGATCTCGGCCCGGGTCCGCCTCGACGGACCCGAGGACCTGGCGAAGGAGTACACGCCCGGGGTCGCCGAGGTGGCCGAGCGGGTGGCCGGCGACCCGTCCGCGCTGATGCGCGAGACGGTGAAGGCCAACTCGGTCGCGATCGTGTCCGACGGTTCGGCGCTGCTCGGCCTGGGCGACCGCGGCCCGGCCGCCGCGCTGCCCGTGATGGAGGGCAAGGCGGCGTTGCTGAAGCGGCTCGCCGACGTCGACGCGTGGCCGATCTGCCTGGTCAGCCGGGATCCGGACGACCTGGTGCGGACGGTGAAGGATCTCGCGACCTCGTTCGGCGCGATCAACCTCGAGGACATCGCCGCGCCGAGGTGCTTCACCGTCGAGCGCCGCCTGCACGACGAGCTCGACATCCCCGTCTTCCACGACGACCAGCACGGCACCGCGGTCGTGGTGCTCGCCGCGCTGCACAACGCGATGAAGCTGACCGAGCGCGAGCCCGCCGGCACTTCCGTGGTGATCTCCGGCGCGGGCGCGGCGGGCAGCGCCACGGCGCGGCTGCTGCGCGAGGCCGGGTACGAGCGGATCGCCGTCTGCGACAGCCAAGGCGTGCTGCACCCCGACCGTGACCTCGTCGGCGAGAAGCGCTGGCTCGCGGAGAACACCAACCGCGACGGTGCCGTCGAGGGCAGCCTGCGCGACGCGCTCTCCGGCGCCGACGTCTTCATCGGCGTCAGCGCCGGCGGCCTGCTCGGCGAAGACGACGTCGCCGCGATGGCCGACCGCGCGATCGTGTTCGCGCTGGCCAACCCGGACCCCGAGATCGACCCGGACATCGCGGGCAAGCACGCGGAGATCGTCGCCACAGGCCGCAGCGACTACCCGAACCAGATCAACAACGTGCTCGCTTTCCCGGGCGTCTTCCGCGGCCTGCTGGACTCCGGCGCGCCCCGCGTCACGAGCCGCATGCTCCTCGCCGCGGCCCGCGCCCTCGCCGACGTCGTCGCCGACGACCTCACCCCGCAGCGCATCGTGCCGACCGTCTTCGACGACGGCGTGGTGGAAGCCGTCGCGGGCGCGGTGACGGGGGCTGCGAACGAGGATTGAGGCAGCGCAGAGGGCCGGCCGGAACGTCGCGTCCGGTCGGCCCTTCGCGTCGTGGTGTGGAACGGGCGTTCGGCCCGCTCCGTGTCGCGGATCGTGCCCAGCGTGCCCGGTGACGGCTGTCGCCGGGGCGTCGGGGGATCGCCGTGCTGGCGCCGTGGCCTGCAGCGGTGGGGTCGTGCCTGTGCGGCGGGGCTGCGAAGGAGGACTGAGGCAGCGCAGAAGGCAGTGCGGAGGGCCGACCGGCCCTCCGCACTGCGATGTCTGGCGGGGGATGCCTGACTCCGCCGTGGTGTCCGGGCGGTGCGGGCACACCCCGCCGCCTGCCCGCACCGCCCGGGGGTCAGAGGGCCACGGGGTCACGGGTGGCGCAGCAGGGCGGCGAACCCGCCGGGCAGGTCGAGGCGCTCGTCCATCACCACCACGTCCGCGCCGACGGCCACGGCGGCGTAGGGGAGGGCCTCGTCGGCACGGTGACGTGCGGGTTCGGAAGCGCCGAGCGCCGCCAGCCGGGGCGCGGCGACGCCGACCTGGGTGGGTTCGCGGCCGGTCAGCACCTCGGCGTCGCCGGGGTCGCCGACGAGCAGGGTGGCGACGTTGGCCTCGGACAGCGCCGCCGTGACGGCCTCCAGGCCGATGACGGCGAGGCCCGAACCGCGACCGGCCTCGGCGCGGAAGCGTTCGGCGAGGTCGTCGAGCTCGCCGAGGTGGCGGCCGGCCAGCAGCTCGTGGACGTGTTCGTCCAGCTCGGCGCGGTCGGCGCCGGCGGCGCGGCCCCCGGCGTCGGTCTCCTCGGTGACCGCGCGCACGGGCTCCGGCAGCAGGCCGAGCAACTCGGCGCGGGCCTGCACCTCGCCGGCGAGCACGACCAGGCGGGTGTTGGTCCGTTCGACCGTTTTGGCCACGGCTGCGGCGACGCCCTCGAGGTTGTGCCGCACGGCTTCCTCGGTGCGGTGCTGCAGGTTCCGGCGCGCCGGGCCGCCGCCGCGGACCTTGTGCACGTCGTCCTCGGGGCCCTGCACCGTTTCCGTGCGCACGGTGCCGTCGGGGTGGTGCACCTCGACGTCCGCGCCGTGGCGATCGACGAGCACCACCACGTGCTCGGGCGCGTCCTCGGCGTGTGTCACCACCGGCAGGAAGTACGGCAGGTCCGAGTACCGCGCCTCCTGCGCGGCGGGAGGCGCGGCGAGCCGGCGGTCGGCCACGATCTCGCCGTGCGCGGCGATCAGGCTCCGCCCGGCCTGCCCGACGGGCGGGGGAGCGGCCTCGATCGCGGCGGTGATCGCGGCGACCGTCGCCGGGTCGGCGTCCTGTTCGGACAGGGTGGCGTTGATCTCCTTGAGTCGCAGTCGAAGCTGCTTCGCCGCGTCTTCCGTGTCGTGTGACTGGTCGAAGTGGACCGAGGCGAACGGTCCGGTCGTTGTCGTCAGGGGACGCAGGTCGTGCGTGTCCACAAGGGGCTCCTTTCTGGTGCGCGGGATCAGGTGCGCGTCGGCAGGAGCTCCTGGACCTTGGTCTTGAGGCCCTGGGCGACCAGGTGCCACGCGTGGGGGTCGCCCTTGAGCACCGATTCGGTCATGGATTTGATCTGCTCGAAAGTCGCGTGCGGCGGGATCGGCGGCACTTCGGGGTCGCACCGCACGTCGAGGACGGTCGGGACGTCGGCGTTGAGCGCCGTGGTCCAGGCGTCGCCGAGCCGCTCGGGGTCGTCGACCGCGATGCCGCCCAGCCCGATGCCGCGGGCGAAGTCCGCATAGGACACTTCGGGCAGCGACTGTGACGGCTCGAACTTCGGCGCGCCGCCCATCGCGCGCAGCTCCCACGTGACCTGGTTGAGATCACCGTTGTGGAAGACGCAGATCACGCACCGCTGGTCGGGCCAGAGTTCGCGGTAGCGCGCGAGGGTGAGCAGCTCGGCCATGCCGTTCATCTGCATGGCCCCGTCGCCCACGAGCGCGACCACCGGGCGGTCGGGATGCGCGAACTTGGCGCCGATCGCGTACGGCACCCCCGGGCCCATCGTCGCGAGAGTCCCCGACAGCGAAGCGCGGATCCGCCCGCGGATGCGCAGGTTGCGGGCGTACCAGTTGGCCGTCGAGCCGGAGTCGGCGGTGACGATGGCGTCCTCGGGGATCCGCTCGGACAGCTCGTGGACGATCCGCATCGGGTTGATCGGGTCCGCCGCCAGCATGGCCTGCCGCGTGACGGTGTCCGTCCACTCGGTCACGTTCTTCTCGATCCGCTCACGCCACGCGCGCTCGGTCTTGCGCTCCAGCAACGGGAGGAGCTGTTCCAAAGTGGACTTGGCGTCGCCGAGGAGGGTGACCTCGGTGGGGTAGCGCAGGCCCAGGTACCGCGCGTCGAGGTCGATCTGCACCGCGCGCGCCTGCCCGAACGGGGGCAGGAATTGGCTGTACGGGAACCCGGAGCCGATGATCAGCAGAGTGTCGCAGTCGTGCATGAGCTCGTAGCTCGGGCGCGTGCCCAGCAGGCCGATCGCACCGGTCACGTACGGCAGGTCGTCGGGCAGCACGTCCTTGCCCAGCAACGCTTTGGCCACCCCCGCGCCCGTCAGCTCGGCGACCTCGCGGACCTCGGTCACGGCGTTGCGCGCGCCCTGGCCGAGCAGGATCGCGACCTTCTCGCCGGCGTTGAGGACCTCGGCCGCCCGCGTCAGCTCCTCGTCCGGCGGCACGACCTTCGCGCGCGGGTGGCCGGGCGGGCTGGAGGGCACGTGCTTGAACTCGTGCCCGGGCGGCGAGTACGGCAGCTCCTGCACGTCCGCCGGGATGATCACGGCCGTGGGGGCGCGCTGCGCGAGCGCGGTACGGATGGCGCGGTCGAGCGCGTTGGGCAGCTGCTCGGGCACGTTGACCTCGACGAGGTACTCGCTCGCGACGTCCTTGAACAGCGCCTGCAGGTCGACTTCCTGCTGGTAGCTGCCGCCCATCGCGCTGCGCGCGGTCTGGCCGACGATCGCCACCACGGGCACGTGGTCGAGTTTGGCGTCGTAGAGGCCGTTGAGCAGGTGGATCGCGCCGGGCCCGGACGTCGCCGCGCACACGCCGACGCGTCCGCTGAACTTCGCGTACCCGACGGCCTCGAACGCCGCCATCTCCTCGTGCCGCGCCTGCACGAACCGTGGCTCGTTCCCCGCGGCGCCGAACGCGGTGACGAGGCCGTTGATCCCGTCCCCGGGATAGCCGAACACCTGCTCGACGTCCCATTCGCGCAGCCTCTGCAACACGTAGTCCGCAACGGTTGTGGTCATGCCGCCCGGGTACCGCGGGGCCGCGGCGGGCAAACATCCTTGGCGCCACTCAATCTTCGTGCGAGCGCCGGCGCAGGATGAGCCGCAGCACGACGATCAGGCCGAGCAGGCTCGCGAAGACCGGGACCGGGTTCGCGCGCACGGTTTCGGCGCCCTGGCGGAACTTCGCGGCCGTCGGTTCGCCGACGACCGTGCCGACCTTGGCCTCTGCCTGGTCGAGCCGGTCGCCGATGCCCTGCTTGATCTTCGGACGCACGTCGAGCTTCTGCTCGAGGGTTTCCAGCGTCTGCGCGAGCTCGGCGCGCGTGGCGTCGCGGTCGATGCGGACCTCGTCCGGGGTCTCCGGGAACTCGCGGTTCACGAGCGCACCTCCTGCTTGACGACCTCGACGTCCTTGCGGACGCCCTCGATGGCTTCCTGCGGCACGGGCGGCGTCGCGTTCTTGATCTGCGTGCGCCCGACGAGCGCCGAGATCCCGGCGACGACGAACAACGCGCCCGCGACGACCAGCGCCGCCGCCCATCCGGGCAGCACGAGAGCGAGCGCCATGATCGCGGCGGCCACCAGCGCTCCCGCGCCGAACAGCGCGACGAGCCCGGCGGCGCCGAACAACCCGGCGCCCACGCCCATCCGCGTGCTCTTCTGCTTCAGCTCCAGGACTCCGAGCCGGACCTCGTCGCGCACCAGCCGCTTCACCTGGTCGGTGAGGTCGGAGACGAGCTCGCCGAACGAGCGTTCCGTCGGCGGAATCGGCTGCACCTCTTCGATCACCACAGCACCTCCATCGTCGCGTCGCCCTGCGGCGCGGGCCGCCGGGTGGTCCCCGGGTTCCCGCTCTCGCGGCGGCTCAACCTTCAGCGGACGCGGTTCGCTGTGAGCGCAGCAGCCGTACCAGGACCCGAAGTACGTGGTGGTCCCGCAACGCGAGCGGCCGGCGGAACCGTCAGGCGGTTGGTTGGCGCGGCGGCCCGCGGGTACCCGGCGGGCCAGGAGGTGTTCCCATGACCGACTACCGGCACAGCGCCACGGTGGACCTGCCCGCCGATGAGCTGTTCGACTACCTGCGCGAACCGCGCAACTTGCCGCACTACTTCTCGCAGATGCAAGCGGCGCGTCCTGAAGGCGGCGACACCGTCCACGTCGAGGCCGAGGTCCACGGCCGGCACGTCGAGGGTGACGCCTGGCTCAAGGTGGACGAAGGCACCCGCACCCTGTCCTGGGGCGCCGAAGGCCCGGACGACTACCACGGCACCCTCTCGATCGACGAGGCCGGACCCGCGGCCAGCCGCGTGGAGGTGACCCTGAGCAGCGTCCGCGAGGGCTCCGGCGACGAGATCCAGCGCGGCCTCGAGGAGACGGTCGCGGCCCTGGCCCACACCGCGGTCGCCGACTCCACTGTGGACCCGTGACTGTGGACCCGTGATCGAGACGACGTTGCCGGGCGCGAGACCCGGCAGCGTCGGTTCTCAGTCCTTCTTGGCGTGGATGTTCACCTGCACGAGGGCGCCGGCGAGCCGGGCCACGTCGTCGCCGGCCACGAGGCCCGCGAGCTTCTCGGGATCGGCCGGCAGCCCGGCCTTCTTCGCCCCGGCCAGCGCCCGTTTGTCGAAGTACGGACGCACCCACGGCCACACGGCCTGGACCTCCTGGCAGAAGATCTGCGCGCCGGTCGGACCGATGCGGGGCAACTCAGTGACCAGCTTCTCCAGCCGTTCCGGCGAGCGGCCGGCGGCTTCGGCGAGATTGCGCAGGTCGTCCTGGTAGCGCTCGTGCAGGACCTCCGCGCTGTCCACGAGGTAACGGGCGGTGCTCTCGTCGTAGCGCACGTAACGGCCGCGCCCCAGCGCGTGGACGCGGTCGGTCCATTCGGAGTCCCGCATGGCCTTCGGGGTCCGCCAGCCCGCCTGCCACAGCTCCTTCGCCGCGGCCACGGCGATGTCGGAGCCGATGCGCGCCGACATCAGCGTGGTGAGGACGAGCAGCTGGTACAGCGGCTGCGGCTTGTCGGCGAGCTTGATGCCGGCCTGCTCGGCGTGGGTGGTGCCGTACTCGGCCAGCACGTCCTCCACTGTGGTCATTCGCGGGTTCCTCCGGTTCGAAGCCGGTAGCGCACCGTCCTCAGCGGACGGAGGTCAGCACCGCCCGGACGCGGTCGACGAACCCCGGCCCCGTTCGCAGCAGCGCGTTCGGGGGTGTTCGGTCGGCGATCGCCGGGTGGGGCAGTGCAGATCCTGCTCAACCCCAGGTGGTCCTCGGCGAGGACGGAGACGAGGTCATCGGTGCTCATGGCTGTGCTCCCAGCGTCATCGCCCCGTCGGGTACCCAATCCGAAGGGGGTCAAGCGCCCGGGTGAAGTGTCACTTCCCGTGGTTGTTGACCCGCGCGATCGTGACCTCGGGGCGCTCGCCGGTGCTGTCGAAGGCTTCCTGGGCCTTGGTCACGGGTGACGCTCCATTCAGCGGTCGGCGACGCGGTTGACGACCTCGGCGACGAGCTCCGGCTCGTCGACCGTCACGGTCAGGCCGGGGTGGCGGACCAGGCCCCACGGGTCGAGCCCGCGGACCGGCCCGCGGAAGCCGAGGCAGACGCCGCGTTCGGTGGTCGTGCCGAGGGTGAGGCCGCGGTCGGCGAGGGACAGGTGCGGGCCGAGCGCGCGCCACGAGCGGTAGGGCCCGGTGACCCGGGCGCCGGCGAGGTTGTCCAGTGGCGTCGTGACGAGCCAGGGGCCGAGGCGCACGTACAAGCCGTCTGCGTCGAGGCGGAGGCCGTTGCGATCGCCGAGGAGGCGGCGCAGCCACGCGGGGCCGGCGAAGCGGGCCCACAACCGGTAGTGCACCTCGGTGAACTGCGGGGGTTCGGCGGACTGCCTCGGGTCGGTCGTTTCCAGGACCGGCTGTCGTTCGCGCTGCATGGACCCTCCTCGGTACTCGCGTCGGAACCCGGCCGAGGTCAGCGCCGCGGCAGGACACAGAACTCGTTGCCCTCGGGGTCGGCCAGGACGATCCAGTGCTCGTCGTCCGGGTCGTCGAGGATCTTCGCGCCGAGGGTGACGAGGCGTTCGACCTCGTCGCGCTGCTCGACGGTGGTGGGCGCGACGTCGAGGTGCAGCCGGTTCTTGACGGTCTTGCCCTCGGGCACGGGCTGGAACAGCAGCGACGCCCGGCCGGGTGCCTTGAGCTCGACGTAGGTCAGCCCGTGGTGGTCGGTCCAGCGTTCGGTGGCCGGGTAGTCCAGGGCCTCGCGCCAGAACTCGGCCAGTGCCTCGGCGTTGCGGCAGTCGATGGCGACGGCGATCAGCCGGCTGTTCACGGTCCGCCTCCCTCGCCAGGCGAAAAAAGTCCAGAGTGGACGCGCCGATCCCGTCGGCAGGGGGCCGCCGACGGGATCGGGCCCAGGGCGGGAGTCAGCGACCCAGGGCTTTTTGCAGTTCCTTCTTAGTCATGCTCGAGCGGCCCTTGATGTTGCGCTGCCTGGCCTCGTTGTACAGCTGATCCCTGGTCGGCCCGCCCGGCCCGAGGCCCTTGCCGCTGCGTTCCCCGCCGCGCTGCTGCGGGCTCTTGTCGCGGATCGAGGTCTTGCTCGCGGTGCGGGACTCGCCGGAGCGGGCGCGGTTCTTGTTCACCGTGCGGGCGGCGATCTCCTCGGCCCGCGAAGTGCTGGCGCCGCGGTCTTTCTGCGCCGACTTGATGTGCTCGTACTGGCGCTCGCGCTTGTCGCTCCAGGTTTCGTCAGGCACGGCTCCTCCTTCGCTCGTGAGCGGCGGATACCCGTTGCGGCGCAGGTGAAACCGGTCAGGAGCCCGACTGCGGGTCGGTGTCGTCGTGCGGGTCCTGCGAGGTGCCCTGTTCGCCGCGGACGGTCTCGCGCTGCGCCTCGGCGGATTCGCCGTAGGGATCGTCGCGTTCTTCGTGCTTTTCCGGGTCGCTCATTATGAGTCCTCCTCCCGCTCGCCGGGATCCGCCGACCCTGACCCGGCGCCCATGGCGTCCGGGCGCGAGTCGCGGGCTTCCTGAGCGGCGTCCTTGGCCTCGCTGATCGCGTGGCGCACTTCCTCGAGCTGCTCGTCCAACTGCTTCTCGTCGGCAGTCATGGGTGGCTCCCTTCCTGCCTCACGGTTACCACCGCGCACGGGCGGTGAAACCGGGTCAGCGCTGCGGCGGGGGAGCGACGTCACCGCGCCACGTGCCGGTTTCGCGGCCGTCGCGGTGTTCGATGAACGTCTTGAACCGCTGCATGTCGCCCTTGACCCGCCGGTCGAGGATGCCGAGCTTGTCGGCCGCAGTCTCGGCGAAGCCGTCGGGGTCCAGCTCCATCTGGGCCGTCACCCGGGTGGTCTCGTCGTCGAGCCGGTGGAACGTGATCACGCCGGCGTGCGTCGGCCCGGAGTCCGACGCCCACGCCACGCGCTCGTCGGGGTGCTGCTCGGTGATCGTCGCGTCGAACTCCCGCGTGACCCCGCCCAGCGCGATCTTCCAGTGCGTGTGCGTGTCGTCGACCTGGCGCACTTCCTCAACGCCGTCCATGAAGCGCGGGAACGACTCGAACTGCGTCCACTGGTTGTACGCCGCGGAAACCGGTGCGTGCACGTCGACGAACTCGGTGATGGTGCTCATGGGGCTCCCTTCGTCGTCTCTGCGTTCCTTCGCGGCTTACCCCGTGTGGAGGGACCGAAACGGACACGGGCGGGTTGACTCTTTCGGAAGTTACGTCGGAAGCCTGTGCGTCACAGTTCGATTTGTGGTCTGATGTGCCTCGCTATCCGATATGACGCAGCGGGGGATGAATGAAAAGCGTGGTTTGGTGGTCTGTCGGCCTGCTGTTCGGGCTGGGGTTGATGGCGCTCGGCGTGTTCGGCACCGGGTCGTCCGGCAAGGTGCTGTGCGGCGGCGACGAGATGCGGCCGGGGCAGACCTGCGACAGGACCCAGTACGGCGTGACGTCGAGCGAGACCTACGAAGAGAAACTGCAGGAGTCGATCGACGACGCGAACACCTTCAAGGGCGGCGGCCGGTGGGTCACGTTCGGGATCGGCGCGGGGATCGCGGCCGCGTGCGGTTGGCGGCTGGTGGTCGCGATCCGGCGCAGGGCCAACCAGGGGTCCGGCCCGGTTTCCCAGCCTGTGACCGGGCAGCAGTCCGCCTTCGCTCCGCCGCCGGGATTCGCGCCGGCGCCGGCGTACCAGCAACAGCCGGGATTCGCGCCGCAGCCTGGATACCAGGAGCCGCCGGGGTATCAGCAGCAGCAGGGATACCAGCAGCAGCCGGGATTCCCGCCGCCGGGAGGGTTTCAGCAACCGCCGCCGGGATACCAGCAGCAGCAACGGCCGCATCAGCAGTAGCGACTCAGACAGCCGCGGGCAGGAACTCCCGCAGTACTTCGGCCAGGCGATCCGGCCGATCCTCGGGGACGAGCGTCCACGAGTCGGCGATCTCGACGAGCCGGCCGCCCGGGAAGATTTCCGCCAGGCGGCGGCCGTGGGACACCGGCATCATGCGGTCCTCCGGCGCCCACACGACCAGCACGGGGCGGTCGAAGTCGGAGAGCCGCGCCGTCCACCGCAGCAGGACGTCGCGGTTTGGCGTCGAGACGGCGAACTTGGCGAGGTCGCGGCGGATGGCGCGGTCGCGGGTGGCCGGGGCGAACCAGTCGTCGAGCACGGTGTCGGGGATGCCGTGCTTGGCGAGGCCGCCGTAAGTCTTTTCGTTGTGGCGGAAGAACTTCGTGCGCAACAGTCGCATGAGGAGCCAGACGCCGCCGGGAACTTCGGCCAGCCGCGCCAGCGGCCGGGCGGGTGGCGGCGGGAAGTTGTCGAACGCCTCGCACGCGACGAGCACCAGGCGGCCGACGCGGTCGGCGCGGCCTTCGGACACGAGGAACTGCGGGCCGCCCCAGTCGTTGAGGACGAGGGTGACGTCGGCGAGGCCGAGGCGTTCCAGGAACTCGGCGAGCAGCAGCGCCTGGCCGCGCTGGGAGAGGTCCGCGTCGCGCCGCATCGGTTTGCGGTGGGCGCCGAGGGGGAGCGTCGGCAGCACGCAGCGGTAGCCGGCCAGCAGCGGGACGACCTTGCGCCACTGCGTCTCGTTCATCGGAAAGCCGTGCGTGAACACGACCACAGGTCCGGGGCCGCCGGTGTCGACGTAGTCGATCGGCCCGGCGGACAGTTCGATCGTCGGCATGGCGCCTCCCGCTAGAGCGATCGCTCTAGTCAGGCTAGGGGCGCGGGGCGGTCCTGTCGAGCGCGGGCGCTTCGCCGATCTGTTCTTCGTCGGCGGCCTTCAGTACCGCGTCCAGGAGGCCGGGAAACCGCTGGTCAAGCGCGCCACGGCGGAGAGTGACGAAGCAACGGGTGCCGTCTTCGCGGGTTTCGGTGACGCCGGCGCCGCGGAGGGTCTTCAGGTGGTGGCTGAGCGTGGACTTGGCGACGGGCGCGCGCAGGTCGCCCCACTTGCGTTCTGCGCCGTCGGCGAGCTGGCGCACCAGGCCGAGGCGGACGGAGTCACTCAACGCGGAGAGCACCTCGGCCAGCTTCATGTCCTCGGGCGCCGGCGGGGGCGTCGGGTGCCTCATGCGGATCCGTTCGTCGGGGGAGTGTCGCCCGTCATTCTACGATGGCCGAACAACGTGCTACGTTCGACGTTCGCAGAACATCGAACGAAGGAGTGAACCCGTGGACCCGACGTCGAGCGACCTGTCCGGACACGTCGTGATCGTCACCGGTGCCGGATCGGGCATCGGCCGCGCGAGCGCCGAGGCGTTCGCGCACGCGGGGGCGAAAGTCCTCGTCGTCGGCCGGCGGGCCGAAGCCCTCGCCGAGACCGCCGCCCGGCATCCGGCGATCGAGGTCCACGCGGCCGACCTGGCGCGAACCGGGGCCGCGGAGTCCGTTGTGGACGCCGCACTGCACCGCTGGGGCCGGCTCGACGTGCTGGTCAACAACGCCGGCATCTTCACCGGGATGCCGCTCGCCGACACCACCGCCGAGGGTGTCGAGCGCCTGTTCGCCGTCAACGTCGTCGCCCCCAGCCTGCTCGCGCGCGCCGCGCTGAAGCCGTTGCGGGAAAGCCGGGGCGCCATCGTCAACGTCTCCAGCACCTTCGGCCACCGCCCGCTGGCCGGCGCGGCCCACTACGGCGCCTCGAAGGCGGCCGTCGAATCCCTCACGCGCAGCTGGGCACTCGAGCTGGCGCCCGACGGAGTGCGCGTCAACGCGGTCGCTCCCGGGCCGACGGAGAGCGAAGCGCTGGTGTCGGCAGGCCTGTCACCGGAGGAGGTCGACCGCGTCAAGGCCGCCGAGGCCGAGCGCATCCCGCTGGGCCGCCGTGGTCAGCCGGAGGACGTCGCCGCCTGGATCGTCCGGCTGGCCGACCCGCACTCGGCCTGGCTCACCGGCCAGGTCCTCGCTGTGGACGGCGGGCTGGCGCTGGCCGCCTGACCCGTTGAGTCCGACGACTCCGGCCGGATGGTCGCGGCACCCGGCCGGGGACGTCGCCGCCTCAGGAACTAGTGTCCTGAGTCGTAATTTCGTGGCCAGTGGTTAGAGTGTGAGGGTGCCGAGTTCGAAGCTGCCGCCAGTGTCGTTGACCGATGAAGAACGG